>NZ_JBFMVT010000002.1:3712071-4021410 GCF_040786275.1 Buttiauxella gaviniae | reverse complement strand
ACTGACCGGGTAATCGAGTTTGACGCGGCTGTACGGTGCGGCGGGGGAATAGAATTCGTGAATGCCAAGCTGGGTAAACGCCTGCCAGTTTTTGACGACCACATTGGTGTAAACCAGCGGCGCTTTCACATTCAGGCGCAGATCCGCTTTCTGCTGCTCCGGCGTTTCCGGCACCAGATACGGGATCATCATGTTGTACCCCGCCATCACTGCCTTTCGCCCCTTAATACGGTGCGCTTTCCCGTCATTGATGTACGTCACTACCACGCCGTCATCGGTATTCGCGGCATTAATAACGATACTGTTGAGGCGAATGCGCGTGGTGTTGTCCTGGCGATCGAGCTTTTCATAATTAAGCCGCGAGGTGATGGAATCTTCCATCGTGGTGCCGGGTAAGGCTTCCGGAATCAAATGCCTGACAATCAACCGCGCAAGTCCGGCATTGCCGTCAGGGAGATGGTAAACGTAAGGTTCTTCGAGATCCGCGAGGGCTTCTTCATCAAGCGGCGGTAATTCCATCGCCTCCATGCCCGGCAGCGCGCAGGTTCTGGCATCGCTGCAGCTCACACCTTCGATACCAATGGCAAAAAAGTCATTGGTACGCTGCTGGAAATACATCACCGCCATTTTGCTCAGGCCCACTTTTTCCACCAGAAAATCCCGGTAGCTGTGGGTGTCCATCCACTCGGTTTTCTCCTCAACCGACATCCCTTTCAGGTAATCCACCGGCTTAACGTATAAATCGAGAATAGCTTTGCGGTCGCTTTCGCTTAATGGGAAATCATTGATAAATGCTTCAAGACTACGGCCATTAAGTCTGTCTGGGGGAATATCATCGGCTACCGCCCGCCCCGGATCGCCGCCAACAATTTTGGTTTCGCCAAAATTCTTTTTGTCGAAAAATACCCCGCGGCTGAGATTAAGATCCGGGTAGAAATTAACGTCAAAACTTTTCTTCATTCGGGTGACGCTGACGCCCACCGTCGACATCAGGCCATTAACTACCGGGCTGAAATTTCGCGTTGGCGACTGGAAAGCCTCGCTCCCGCCGTAGCCAATAATCTTTTTGCCAGCGGCTTTAAATTCATTTCGTTTAGCGTGCCCGCCAAAGTCGTCATGATTATCGAGAACCAGCACTTTGCTATTTTTACCCGCCAGATCGTGCCAGAAACTGGCGGCGGATAATCCGCTAAGACCGCCGCCGACGATGACAAGATCATATTCTTCTTCAACAGGAAGATGCTCAGTACTGAATTTTTCATGATCGCGACCAATCGCATGGGCCATTTCAAAAGAGCCCGGATGGTTTCCACGCAGCCCGGTCAACTGGGGAGGATAATACTCCTCACCCATCATTGCGCTGGCTTTACCCGACGCTTTTGCAAGGTCGAGA
Source organism: Buttiauxella gaviniae (assembly GCF_040786275.1). Lineage (NCBI taxonomy): Bacteria > Pseudomonadati > Pseudomonadota > Gammaproteobacteria > Enterobacterales > Enterobacteriaceae > Buttiauxella > Buttiauxella gaviniae. Next base: position 4,020,017 of record NZ_JBFMVT010000002.1, on the reverse strand, counting down.
GGTGTCAGCCCTGCGGCAATCGTAATGGCAACGCCGTTGAGAAAATCACGTCTGGTAATCGACATATAAAACCTTATCTGGTGCTGATTATTTAGCCTGGGGTTTTAACTCTTCGTCTAATTTCTTAGAGTCGTAATAATCCCCCTGCCAGGTAATTTTCCCATTATTGACGGTGATATAACTGACGCCTTCAAATTTGATGGGGTTATTCGTTGCCGGAGCCCCAGCCCATTCGCCGCTATTTTTTCCGCTAAATTCCCAGCGAAAAGCAATGGTGTCGTGGTCATAAACCGGTTTGCTGGTCATTTTCCAGGTAAGGTCGGGAACGGCTTTAATAAAGGCGCCGATGACATCTTTCTCAGCATTGTTTTTACCTTTAACCGGCGTACCGGCTGCCGCATCGTAATACACTACATCGTTTGCCAGATATTGCGCCGCTTTGGCGGAATCATGGGCATTCCATGCGGACATATAATCTTTCACCACGGTTAACGGTGAAACGTCTGCCAGCGCTAAATGAGAGAAGAGCGCAAGGGAGAGTGCCGCGACTTTAATGGTTTTCATTTCATCACCTTATTATTTTATTCGGAGATATCGCACATAATATGTTTCACACGCGTGTATTCATCCAGCGAGTAGGATGACAAATCCTTCCCGTAGCCAGATTTTTTGAAGCCGCCGTGGGGCATTTCAGCGCAAAGTGGAATGTGGTTGTTGATCCATACGGTGCCAAAATCCAGGCGAATGCTAAAACGCTGGGCGCGACCGTGGTTGCTGGTCCAGATACTGGCGGCCAGGCCATATTCCACGTCATTTGCTTTATCGAGCGCCTCTTCTTCAGAACTGAATTTCTGCACCGTCATTACCGGGCCAAAGACTTCGTGCTGAATAGCCTCGTCGCGCTGTTCAAGCCCGGAAATAATCGTCGGTTCAAAATAGAAACCTGGGCCCGCGCCGGGTTTGCCGCCGGTTTCAATTTTGGCGTGCGACGGCAGGCGGCTAATAAAGCCTTTTACCTGCTCAAGCTGATTACGGCTATTCAACGCGCCATATAACGCCTCTTTGTCGTCCGGCGTGCCAAATTTAATTTCGCGGGTTTTGCTGACCAGTTGCTCAAGGAATGGCTCATAAATTGAGTCTTCAATCAGAATGCGCGTCGCGGAGGTACAGTCTTGCCCGGCGTTAAAGAACCCGGCGGTAGTGATGGTGTCGACCGCTTTAGCTATGTCCGCATCCGCAAACACAATAACCGGCGCTTTGCCGCCCAGTTCCAGGTGCGCTTTGGTGAGGTTTGCCGCCGCAGACGCCGCCACCTGTAACCCTGCGCGTACCGAACCGGTAATAGAAACCAGCGAGGCTTCCGGGCTTGAAACCACCAGCGAGCCCGTTTCAGCTTTACCAAGCACCACGTTAAACGCCCCCTGCGGGAAGATTGGCGCGGCGAGTTCGGCAAGAATCAAGGTGCTGATTGGCGTCGTGTCACTCGGTTTAAGCACCACCGTATTTCCGGCGGCCAGTGCTGGCGCAATTTTCCACACCGCCATCATAAACGGGTAGTTCCACGGCGTGACCTGCCCGACGATCCCCAGAGGTTCACGGCGAATCGTCGAGGTTAAACCGGCGGAATATTCATAGGACGCTTTGCCTTCCAGACATCGGGCGGCTCCGGCAAAAAAACGCAGCGCATCGCAGGATGCGGCAATTTCTTCCTTTTCGATGAAGTGACGTAGCTGGCCTGTTTCTTCGCTTTGCGCTTCGGTCAGCCTGTCCATGTTGCGCTCGATTTCATCGGCCAGTTTTAGCAGCGCACGCTGTCGTTGGGCGGGCGTGGAGTGTTTCCAGATGGCGAATGCGCTTTTAGCGGCAGTGTAAGCCTGATCAACTTCCGCAGGCCCGGCGCTCGGTGACAGCGCGTACGTCTCGCCATTGACCGGACTCACGAGGTCGAAGAGATTCTCCTCTGCCCCTGAAACATACTGCCCATTGATAAAATGTTTGAGGATTTTCATTGTGCTCTCCGGTCGTTTAAACATAAATTATATTATGTAATATGTTTAATAAAGATTAAATTCAACAACAATATGATAACAATATGATATACATCCCACTTCGAATGGATTTTTTGCTATGCAATTAGCAGCCGATAATCACGCTGTTTAAAGCACGCCAGATGGGCACTAAATGTTGCGGCGGACGAGGTCGAATAGTTAAGGCTTCCTTCATTAAAAAGGGGTTGTATGCTATGTTTAGACGTTCATTTAAAGGATTGTTTCATCAAGGAATATTATGATTACTCATGCGGTGATATTCGCGCCAATCGGTCAAGCCAGCCGTTCCGATCAAATCGTTCAGCGGCTTTCCAACGCCATTATTACTGGCTTGCTTGAGGCAAACGAACAACTGCCTAATGAAGCGGATCTTGCAAAAATGATGGGCGTTTCGCACATCACGATTCGGGAAGCGCTGAATACGCTGCGCGCCAATAATCTCATCCACACGGTGCGTGGGCGTAACGGCGGAAGTTTTGTCTGCGAACAAGCGTGGGAATTCAGTAATACTCTTAATCCTTTCAAAACATTAAGCACCGATTACCTTTCCGACCTGGGCGAAATGCATTGCGCAATTATTAGCCACAGCGCACGCCTTGCATCACGCAGGATGACCAACGCGGATATTACCCGCCTGCGCGAATTTGTTGAGGTGCTTAATTCCGCCACCTCTCCTGAGGCGCGAACCCAGGCGGATATGCGCTGTTTACTCGCCATTGCGGCGTGTTCTCAGTCGGCTCGCCTTGCTAATCAGGAGCTGATTTTGCAATCCGAGTGGTCATCTCTGGTGGCGATTCCATTCCGTTCAGAAAATATACACCGTGAGATTGTTGAGCTGTATAGCAGCTTAATAGATACGCTTGCGTCACATAATGAATCGGTGTCCGTTAAAATGGCTAAGGATTTAATCGACACCTTCACCTTCTATCTGATAGAAAATAAATTGAAGTACAGTGCAAACTGATAAACCCTAAAAACCAGGTGTAATTATGCTATTAACAACGTCTATCCGAGAACTTACGCAAAAAATTGATAGCATCATTCACTCTACTATTGAATCTACAGGTTTACTTGCCAAAGAGATTGAATCCTCGCTGGCTGAAATTGAGAATGTTAATCTGGAGCATCTGCTTGAACCCGCCGTCAGAAATATGATTCAGCAGCATATTAAAACCACGCTTAACAGTAATGTTTATTGCTCCGGTGCCGGGTTTGCCAGCCACATAGAAAGCACCAGCAGCAATAAAGAGTTCTGGCTGCTTGAGTGGTGGTATAAGAAGGCCGATGGGGTTAAGCAAGTGAATCTCGATTTAGATCAGGCTACGCAACAGCGTCTGGATTTCAGAACCTTTGAGTGGTTTAAACAAGCCCCTGCCGTGGGGAATGCATTTATCCATGGCCCGTATGTCGATTATATCTGTAATACCTCTTATACCCTCACCTGCGCCGTACCGGTCTATTTTAAAGAGCAGTTTCTGGGTGTCGCCGCAATTGATCTATTGGTAAGCCGCGTTGAAGAGGAGCTATTACCCTACTCCATCAACGATAAAGTTTTTCTTACCAATAAAGACAGCAGAATTGTGTTTTCTACGCATCCAAGATTTCGCGTGGGGGATTTGCTGGATACAAAAATGGCCACTCTCGTTTATGAGAATGATTACTTTAATTTGTTTCAGTGCTGATCATTTACGTTCTGGTGGAGGACGCTTGCGCTTCCCCCAGCGAACCCGGTTCGCAGTATTTTGTATGTCGGGTAAGCGCAGCGCCACCCGACATACAACATTCTGAATCCAATATTAAATCTTAATTATTTTGTTGTGCCGTCAGCTTCCGGGCATGCTCAATCGCATCATTTTCCGGCGCGTTTGAGCGGCCAAACGGTTTGGTGATAAACATATAAATCAGCCCCGAACCGATGACAATCGCAAGCCCCACCAGCACCGTCCAGCGGTCAACAAAACTCTCCCCTTCAGCCGGTTGCGCCAGCAGCCAAATCCCGCACAGGCCATAAGCTAACGCCAGAACGTTGACGAGAATGCCCCAGGAGCCAATCGTCCATTCACCCGCGGGTTTCCAGCCTTTCAGACGTTGACGCAGCGCCGCCAGCACCACCATCTGGAAGGAAATGTAGATCCCGATAACCGCGAAGGCCGTAATGCGCGCCAGGCTATCCGGCTGGAAATAGACCCAGACACAGATAATCACCGGCAGCAAACAGCTCACCATCATGGCGTTATCCGGCACGCTGTGTTTGGATATTTTGGACATCCACTGGCTGCCCGGCAGCATATTATCGCGGGAGAAAGAAAATATCAGACGGCTTAGCGCAGCCTGGAGAGAAAGAATGCATGACAGCATGGCAATAATCGCAACCACAATAAACACCGTGGCTCCAGTCTCACCTAATGCTTCGTTCAGAATAGCCGGAATCGGGTCTGAAATTTTCCCGTTAACGATATTAATCAAATCCGGAGAAGAAAGCAGGTAACCCATAATCGAAATAACCGCTGAGATCGCCCCAAAGACGATACTTAAAATCATCGCAACGGGAATTTTCTTACCGGGGTTTTTCACTTCTTCCGCCACGTTGCCGCAGGCTTCGAAGCCAAAGAACATAAACAGGCCCATTAACGAAGCAGACATAAAGGCCGTAGTGTAATTTCCGTCTTTCGCAAGCACCCCCATCGAATCAAAAACAACGGAGAACGGTTGTGAACGGTGGAATATTAACAGGTAGATACCAAGCGCAATAACGCTGACGATTTCACACCAAAAACCTATTCTCGCCACGCGGGCTAAATTTTTCGTCCCGGACATATTCACAACCATCATAATCAGCAGCAATACGATGGAGGTCAGCATCATGTTGCCCGCACTTGTGGCGTAGTGAAATAGCGAGGCGACGAAGGTCGAGGTGTATTCCGCGATAGAAGTGATGGTGACGACTAATGCCCAGAGATAAATCCATGCGGCAATCCATGCATATTTTTTCCCCCACAATCTTCTCGCCCACGGGTATAAGCCCCCGGTAATCGGATACTGAGAAGCCACTTCACCAAATACCAGCGCCACCAGCAACTGACCGCAGGCGACAATCAATATCCACCAAATTGCCGGTGGGCCTGCGAGTGTGACGGCTAAAGCGAACAGCGAATAGACTGCGGTTAAAGGTGAAAGGTAGGTGAATCCCAATGCGAAGTTAGACATCAGCCCTATCGAGCGATTGAATTGCTCGCCTTTAACTGGCTGATGCTGATGGTTTTCTTTGTCTGTCGTCTGTTCCATATCTTTTCTCTTTATGTGGCATAAGGGCAGGCAGTGTGTCTATTTTATAAAACATAATATGTTATATGTATACGCTCAATGTCACATAATTGTTAAAGATATTCGCAAGGCATTAACATGGTGCAGTAAGGGCAGAATTGCCCTGTTTTGGGGCTTCAGGATTGGATAAATTGATGTCGGGTGGCGCTACGCTTACCCAATTTACGAACTGGACTTTGTAGGGTGGATAAGCGCAAGCGCCATCCACCCGTTAAAGCGATGTTTGAGTTTCGCGGATATTACAGAGCGACGCAGACGTACTTCATCTCCAGATACTCCTCAATACCGAATCTAGAACCTTCACGGCCCAGCCCGGATTGTTTAATTCCGCCAAAGGGTGCAACTTCGTTGGAGATCAAACCGGTATTCACGCCTACCATGCCATATTCCAGCGCTTCGGGAATTTGCCATTGGCGTTTCGCATTCTGAGTAAAGATATACGCGGCAAGGCCAAATTCCGTGTCATTGGCGTAATTCACCACTTGTTCGTCGGTTTCAAATTTGAAGAGCGGCGCAACGGGGCCAAACGTCTCTTCCCTGGCAAAACGCATCTCCTGGGTGACGTTTGCCACAATCGTTGGCGTAAAGTAGTTGCCGCCGAGCGGGTGTTTTTTCCCGCCGGTTAATAGCGTCGCGCCTTTTTCCAGCGCGTCCTGAATATGCAGCTCAACTTTATCTATCGCTTTAGCATTAATGAGCGGCCCCTGGGTCACGCCGTCGTCCAGGCCGTTACCCACTTTCAATGCTTCGACAGCCTTCACCAGTTCTGCACTCAGTGCCTGATAAATGCCGCTCTGAACGTAGATGCGATTTGCACACACACAGGTCTGGCCGCTGTTACGGAATTTGGAGGCCAGAATGCCTTTTACGGCAAGCTCAAGATCCGCATCATCAAAGACGATTACAGGCGCGTTACCCCCCAACTCCAGTGACAATTTTTTGATAGTCGGCGCGCACTGCGCCATCAGTAAACGTCCGGTATCGGTCGAGCCAGTAAAACTGAGTTTTCGCACCGTGGCATTGCGGCAAAGCTCGCCGCCAATCTCTTTTGCATCTCCGGGAATCACCTGCAAAAGCGCGTTGGGTAAACCCGCCTCTTCCGCCAGTTTGGCTAACGCCAGCGCCGTCAGCGGAGTTTGTTCCGCAGGCTTGACGATAATCGCACAGCCCGCAGCCAACGCAGGTGCGACCTTGCGCGTAATCATCGCCGCCGGGAAATTCCACGGTGTGATAGCGGCGCAAACGCCAACCGGCTGTTTCGATACGATAAAGCGCTGATCGGCGTTGGTCGGCTGCAATAGCACGCCATCCACGCGTTTTGCCTCTTCGGCAAACCAGGTAATAAACGACGCGGCATAGTTCACTTCACCCCGCGCCTCGGCGAGCGGCTTGCCGCCTTCGAGGGTGATCAACCGCGCCAGATCGTCGCTGTTTTCATTAATCAGGCTGACCCAACGGTGCAGAATTTTGGCCCGACTGGCGGCCGTCTGCTTTTTCCACTCTTTCTGCGCCTGTTCCGCAGCCGCGATCGCACGTTGAGTTTCCGCCTGCCCCATCAAAGGCACATCGGCAATTTTTTCGCCCGTCGCCGCATTGACAACCGCCATTTTTTGGCCCGAAAGCGCGTGGCTCCATTCCCCATCCAGCGGGCATGAATCAAGCAACAGGTCGGGATTCGTTAAATTCATCATCAGGCATCTCACATCTGCGTTGCGTTTTTAATAATATCGAGCGCTTTATCAAACTGGGCATCCGGAATCGTCAGCGGATAGAGGAAGCGAATCACGTTCCCGTTCTGCCCGCAGGTCAGCAACAGTAGCCCCTGCTCCAGGGCACGTTTCTGAACCTGTTGCGCGACAGCCGCTGAAGGCTCGCCCGTTGCCGCATCATAAAATTCAGCGGCAACCATTGAGCCCAGGCCGCGAATTTCCACCAGCGCCGGGCAGGTTGCGGTGATTTCACGCAGGCGCGAGGTCAGGCGCTCGCCCAATGCCTGGGCGCGTAAACACAATTTTTCTTCGGTGATGACATCCAGCACGGCGTGTGCCGACGCCACAGCCAGAGGGTTACCCGCATAAGTGCCGCCTAAACCACCTGGGGCTGGCGCATCCATAATTTCCGCTTTACCAACAACGCCCGATAACGGCATGCCGCCCGCAAGGCTTTTCGCCATGGTCATCAAATCAGGCTGATGCGCGTAATGGTTCATCGCGAACATTTTGCCGGTACGGGCAAAGCCGCTTTGCACTTCATCGGCGATCATCACTATTCCGTGGGTGTTACAGATTTGGCGAATCGCAGCCACAAACTCAGGCGGCGCGACGTTAAAGCCCCCTTCGCCCTGCACCGGTTCAAAGATAATGGCCGCAACCTGGGTAGCTTCGATATCCGATTTAAACAGGCGCTCAATGGCTTTCACGGCGTCATCAGTAGAAATACCGTTCAGCTCTGACGGGTACGGCGCATGGAAAACGGAGCCTGGGAATGGCCCGAAGCCGATTTTATACGGAGCCACTTTGCCGGTAAGCGCCATGGTCATATAGGTGCGGCCATGGAACCCGCCGCTAAACGCAATCACCCCTGGGCGACCGGTATGGGCGCGGGCAATTTTCACCGCGTTCTCTACCGCTTCGGCACCGGTGGTGAAAAATGCCGTTTTCTTCGGCCCAAAAATAGGCGCGGCGGCGTTAATTTTTTCAGCCAGGGAGACATAACTTTCATAAGGAACGATTTGATAGGCGGTATGAGTAAATGCCTGAAGTTGCTGCTCAATCGCCTGCATCAGGCGAGGATGGCGATGGCCGGTGTTCAGCACGGCAATCCCTGCGGCAAAATCGATATATTCCTTACCTTCAACATCGGTGATGGTGCTGTTTTCCGCTTTTTGAGCAAAGAAATTACACATTACGCCGACCCCACGTGGAGTGGCAGCCAGGCGACGTTGATGGAGTTCGTTATTACTCATTTTTTTATCCCTCACACACAATTCAGATATACAGGTTGATTGTCGAGATCCATTTAGACAGTATCTGGTACCTGAATCGAGAGCCAAATCGTTTTAATATTAGGATCCAAATGCGTTCACTTGCCGTAGATGTGATCAAGCAGGCATTTCTTCAAACGCCTGGCGAGAAACTTCATAAGAAACTTTATGTTGCGATATGCAGTTCAATTCTTGAGGGGAATTTGCGCCCCGCGGCACGCATGCCGCCCACGCGAGATTTAGCGAATGAACTGGCGCTCTCGCGCAATACCGTTTTGCGCGTTTACGAACAGTTGCAGGCCGAGGGGTATATTTCGACGCGCACCAGCAGCGGCACGTTTGTGACAGAAAGCGTTCTCGATAATCTCAACACGCAGGTTGCGCGTTCGGCTCAAACGCCTCTGCCTGATGGATTGACGAGCCTTTCTGAGCGCGGGCTTGCGCTGCTGGAAAATGCCAGCGCAAGTCCCGCTCAGTGGGGCGATTTCATTCCCGGCGTGCCTGACGTAAACAGTTTTCCGCACCGTACTTTTAAAAAGATTTATGACCTTATTGCCCGGCGTCCAGACCCGAAATATCTCACCTATGATGCCGCAGGCGGCCTGGAAGTTTTAAAATCTGCCCTCTCCGATTATTTGCGCACCGCACGCGGCGTGAAATGTTCAACCGATCAGATATTAATCACCGAAGGGATTCATCAGGCGCTGGATTTAGTCACCCGCACAATTTGTAATCCAGGCGATCATGCCTGGATTGAAGAGCCCGGATATTGGGGAATTAAAAATATATTGCGCATGAATGCCGTGACGTTTTCCGCGCTTGATGTTGATGACCAGGGGCTGGTTCCCAAGACGTCACCCGACGAACGGCCAAAATTAATTTTCGTCACCCCTTCGCACCAATATCCTTTAGGTTCCGTGATGAGCCTTCCTCGCCGCCAGCTATTACTCTCCCTTGCGCGGGAATTTAATAGCTGGATTGTGGAAGATGATTATGACAGTGAATTCCGCTTCTCCGGCCAGCCTATCCCTTCGCTCCAGGGCCTGGAAGAAGAGAGCCCGGTGATTTACATCGGCACCTTTAGCAAAACACTCTACCCCGCGCTGCGCCTGGGTTATGTCGTATTACCTAAGCCTTTATCCGCCCCGCTTAAGAAGGTTCATAACGAGCTCTATCGCGGTGGGCATCAGGTTGTGCAGGCCGCATTAGCGGAATTTATCAAAGAGGGTTATTACGCAGCCCATATCCGTAAAATGCGCCAGCTTTATAGCAAGCGCCGAAACCAGTTAGTGGAATTAATCAAACAGCATTTAGGGGAAGAATATCTGGGGTATTACAGCAGTAATGCCGGTCTGCATCTTATTATTCAGCTCCCTGCCCAGGCGGATGATGTCGGCATTGCAAAAGAGGCGAACGCCGCAGGTATTTTGGTGAGGCCGCTGTCGCGTTACTATTTTAATGCTCAGAAATCAAAAGGGTTATTGGTCGGATTCGCCAGTATAAAAGACAGCGATATGGAGCCCTCTTTTATTCGCCTGGCCGGGATAATTAAATATACCCCCCCTCTAACCCAGGCCGCTACGTAACAAAGTGTTTTCATACCTGTTGAATGTCGATAATGTTATGTTATAACATTATCGACAATTTCATGGCATACAAACGGAGACGCTGATGACATTACGGATTTCGACCCTGGTTCTGAGCATGGGAATTTTGCTGAGTAGTGCTAACGCTCTGGCGCACAGCCACTCGCACGGTAAACCGCTTACCGATGTGGAACGCAAAGCAAGTGAAGGGGTATTTGAAGATAAGAACGTGAAAGACCGCGCATTAAGCGATTGGGACGGCGTGTGGCAGTCGGTCAATCCTTATCTGTTAAACGGCGATTTAGATCCGGTAATGGAGAAAAAAGCACAGAAAGATGGCAGCAAAACGGCGGCGCAATACAAAGAGTATTATAAAAAAGGCTACGCCACCGATATTGATATGATCGGCATCGAAAACAATGTTATTGAGTTCCATACCGGCAAAACCGTGGCTGAGTGTAAATATGATTATGCCGGGCATAAAATCCTGACCTATAAATCAGGCAAAAAAGGCGTGCGCTATCTGTTCGAATGTAAGGACAGCCAGTCTAAAGCGCCTAAATATGTTCAGTTCAGCGATCATATTATTGGCCCGCGTAAATCCGAACACTTCCATATTTTCATGGGTAACGACTCGCAGGAAAAACTGCTTAAAGAGATGGATAACTGGCCGACGTACTATGAGTACTCTTTAAGTAAAGAGCAGGTTGTTCATGAGATGTTGTCTCACTAAGCGTTAATCACGGCTCATTAAGTAATAAATCTTACATTCCCGGTGCTCTCGCCGGGAATTTCACATGATTAAGATTGATCTCATTCGCACCTGATATTCCCCGCCCCGTTTTCACCTTTCGTTCGCTTTTATCACTTCGTAAATCCCTCTATTTCTACCGGGAAATTTTAGGCTGATCACATTTCAGACGATATCTCTTTGCGAACCACTAAGTGTTTCTATAAAAGAAACATAGAAAGATAAACAACGCCACCTGCTGGCAACCGCAGGCCGTGATAACAAAAACCAAGAGAACGTGATTATGTCAGAACAACCGCTTGCTACTACGAAGGTTAAAAGCACCGGGCGCGTACGATTTATGGTGCTCGGGCTGGTTTTTATTAACATCATTATCAACTACATGGACCGCACGAACCTCTCCGTTGCGGCAACCGAAATGGCAGGAGATCTCCAGTTTAGCCCGCTACAAATGGGGCTGATTTTCTCCGCTTTTGGCTGGATTTATGCCGCCTTGCAAATTCCCGGCGGTTTCGTTATCGACCGTTTCGGGTCACGCATCGTCTACGGCGTGGGCCTGTTTATCTGGTCACTGATTACCGCCCTGCATGCGGTCGCCAGCAGTTTCGGCGGATTGATTGGCCTGCGCCTGGGCGTCGGGGCTTTTGAAGCGCCGGTGATGCCATCCAATAACCGCGTAATTTCCAGTTGGTTCCCGGAAAACGAACGCGCCAGCGCAATTGGCATTTACTCGTCTGCACAGTTTGTGGGCCTCGCCGGTATGACGCCGCTACTGTTTCATGTGCAGGCGTTATATGGCTGGCGGGGTTTGTTCCTGATTACCGGCGTGGCGGGGATGATTTGGGCGGTGGTCTGGTATTGCCTGTACCGTGAGCCGCTGGAACACAAAGGCGTTTCCAAAGAAGAGTTGGATCATATTCGCAAAGGGGGCGCCATTCTGGAAAGCCGCCAGGAAGCGGCAAAACGTAAATTTGCCTGGGGCGATCTGGCGCTGATGTTCCGTAGCCGCAAATTGATCGGGATTTATTTCGGCCAGTTCACCATTTCAGCCACTTTCTGGTTCTTCCTGACCTGGTTCCCGACCTACCTTGTGCAGTATCGCCACATGGATTTTATTAAGTCCGGCTATATCGCATCAGTCCCGTATTTGGCCGCATTTTTCGGTGTACTGCTGGCGGGGTTCGTTTCAGACCGCCTGATTAAACGAGGCGTAAGCGCAAGTTTCGCCCGTAAAGCGCCGGTTATTCTTGGTATGTCACTGACGCTGTTTATTCTTGGCGCGAATTACACGGACAACCCGACGCTTATTATTCTCTTTATGTCGATTGCCTTCTTTGGCAACGGCCTTGCCACCATCACCTGGGTATTTGTTACCGCTCTCGCACCCCGCCATTTAATTGGCCTTGCGGGCGGCGTTTTCAACTTTACCGGGGCGCTCTCTTCCATCGTGGTGCCGATTGCCATTGGCGCGCTGATCGACGGGCATAACTTTGCTCCGGCGCTGGCGTTTATCGCCATCCTCGCAGGTTTGGGAATTTGTTCTTATCTGTTTGTGGTTGGGCGTATCGACCTCGACACGCCGCAGGAGACTAAACCGCAGGTGAAACCAGTTGCGCGGTAAGTTGATGAAGCTGGCTGAGGCGCGGAGCAATATGCTCATCTCCCGCCTCCCACATCCCTGCAAAAGCGAGCGCAGCATTGTGCGCCCCGAGGGGCTGGGCCATGGAAAGTTCGCCATCGCTATGCCGCCAGACGACGTGCCCCTGCTCACGCTGCTGGGCCAGGTACGGTGCCATTTGCTGCCAGTTTTCGGGGGAAAAACGTGCGCGCAGCGCATCGTCGGTTTCGCTCGCAAGCAGCGCCATACCGATAACCGACTGCCACGCAGGGAGCGTGTGGAAGCCCGCCAGAGCCTGGCTCATTTGGCTCCCGGGTTCAGAGTGATAGATATAAATCACCTGGTCTTCCCACAGCACGCCCATCGCCACCACGATGTCTTTGGGGGCGTGGCGCTCAAGCAGAGGCAAAGCCTGCGAGAAAAGTGCGGAGCCACGAATAGCCTGCGCGGCCAGGGCATGAATGCCGGGGCCGGGCAGATACCGGCGCTGTTCATCCTGTTGGGTCAGGCCAATCGCCGCCATGGTCATCAGCAGGCGATTAACCCGAGTCGCGTTGATGCCCATCAGGCGCGCCAGTTCCCGGCAACCAATAGCCCGGCCGCTGGTGACCAGATACTGCAAACAACGGATACCGTCGATAAGACTTTGATTCGGTTGTGATGACATAGCGCACTTCAAATAAATGTAAGAAGCACGATTTTATCGTTAGTTTTAGAGGAAACAAACTTTATGCAAATTTTTCAGCAAACCAACGCCCGCGAATTCCCGCAACAACATTTAAAAACCGACTTACTGGTTGCCGGTGGGGGGCTTGCCGGATTATGCGCAGCCCTCGCCGCAGCGCGTGACGGATTGCAGGTTGTGCTGGTTCAGGACCGCCCTGTTCTGGGCGGCAACGCGTCCAGTGAAGTGCGCTTATGGGCCAACGGTGCCACTTCCCATATGGGAAATAATAACCGCTGGTCGCGCGAAGGCGGCATCATGGGCGAAATCATGGAAGAGAACCTCTACCGTAATAAAGAGGGAAATCCGGTGATGTTTGATTTGGTTTTGCTGGATATGGCCCGTAGCGATCCGAATCTGACCTTATTGCTCAATACCGCCCTTTTCGATGTCACTACCGAAGGCAAACGCATCACTCACGCCAAAGGCTTCAACGCGATTAACGAAACTTTCTACGACATTGCTGCGACGCAATTTTGTGACGCTACCGGTGATGGCGTTCTGGGGCATCTTGCAGGCGCGGAATACCGCGTGGGTGCGGAAGAGCCCGATGAGTTTGATGAAAAAATGGCACCCGGCGATAACTTCGGCCATAAACTTGGGCACTCGATCTATTTCTACACCAAAAAAGGCAGCGCTCCGGTTAATTTCATCCCCCCTTCTTTTGCGCTTAAAGATATCGAAGAGATCCCCCGTTACACACGCCTGACCTCAACGCTTAACGGATGCGACTTATGGTGGCTGGAATGGGGTGGCCGCCTCGACACCATTCATGACAGCGAAGAGATCAAATGGGAACTGTGGAAAATTGTCTGGGGGGTGTGGGATTACATTAAAAATTCAGGCCAATTCCCGGACGCCGCCAATATGACCATTGAATGGGTCGGCGCGATTCCTGGCAAACGCGAGAGCCGCCGTTTCGTGGGCGATCATATGCTGTGCCAACAAGACATCATTGAGCAGCGCGATCACTACGATGCCGTAGCGTACGGCGGCTGGTCTATCGATTTGCACCCGGCCGACGGGGTTTACAGCAAACACGACGGCTGCCGCCAGTTTCATAGCAAAGGGACATACACCATTCCCTACCGCAGCTTGTATAGTCGCTCGCTGGAAAACCTGTTCCTGACCGGGCGACTCATTTCCGCTTCGCATGTGGCTTTCGGCAGCGCACGCGTGATGTGCACCTGCGGATTACTGGGTGAAGTCGTTGGCCGCGCCGCCGCACTTTGCCACCAGCAACAACTTGATGCCCCGCAGCTCGCCGATCCGCAGCGTATCGGCACGCTTCAACAACATCTGCAGCAGACCGGGTGTTACATCCCGCGCCAGTGGCTCGCCGATCCGGCGAATGGGGCGCGCGTCACCACCAGCAGTGAATTTGTGCTTAACGCATTACCTGCCAGCGGCAACTGGACGGCATTAAACGAGCGAATGGCGCTTTTGCTGCCGATTAAAGCCGGTGAATGTCTTCCTGAGCTGAATTTCACCCTGCGAGCAAGTTCGCAACAAACGCTGAAAATCAGCCTGATGAGCAGCGAACGGGCCGGAAACTTCACGCCGGATGTCCCTTTGGATGAACGCGAGTTGTCCGTTACCGAGGCGGGCGAATATAGCGTTCACTTTAATTACCAAAGCCCGCGGGATCAGTATTTGTTTGTAGCTTTTGAAAGCAACGAACAGATTGATATGGCGCTGACCGACCGCCCGTTGCCGGGCATCATGACGGTGTTTAACAGCCTGAACGCCCGGGTGGCTAAACATACCCGCCAGATTGCTGACGGGGATTACGGTGTCGATGAGTTTGATTTCTGGCTCCCGCGCCGTTCACCGAATCAAATTCTTCCGGCTGTGCGCTTTACCACTCCGCTGCGCTGTTATGCTCCCGAAAACTTACTCAATGGCCGTTTGCGCCCGGAACAGCACACCAACGCCTGGGTTCCGGCAATCGACGACAATCTGCCCACTGTGACCTGGAGTTGGGAACATCCTCGCACCGTAAATGCCCTGACGTTGGTGTTGGATAATGATTTCGACAACGCGATGGAAACCGTGCAAATGGGCCACGCGTTAGCCGTTACGCCGCATTGCATAACGCACTACCGTTTATGGGCAGACCAGACGTTGCTTGCGGAAGTGATGGATAATCGCCACTCGGTTTGTGAGCATCGTTTATTGGAAGCGCTCACCGTGCAGCAGATAAAACTCGAAATCGTGAAAACGGCCGGAAGTCTTCCAGCCGTCTATTCCCTGAACGTGCGCTAAAAAATAGCCACTGCAACGTCTGGTTGCAGTGGCTTTTTAACGATTAACCCACCGCGCTATTTCTTCTGGGCAACGAGATGTTTCTCAGCGGCTTTTCGCGCGTTGCTAAGCACATAGATCCCCAATAATCCGCCGGCGATTAATGCCCCTGCGACAATCATCAGAGAAATATCGTAATTCCCGGTGAGATCTTTCATGCGGCCCATAAACGGCGGGAAAATAAGCCCGGCAATATTGGCTATCGCGTTGATTAAAGCAATAGCGGCCGCTGCTGCCACCCCGGTTAAAGACTCGGTTGTAGCCGCCCAAAAGATAGGCGTAATAGACCAGTTCAGCCCAACCGTAATGACCAGGAAGATATAAGACATCAATAAGTTATGGCTGAATATCGCGAAAATCAGTAGCGCTCCGGCGGCCATCAACGGCAGCCCTAAATGGAAACGACGCTCGCGGGTAATATCTGAGTGACGCCCGTTCATAAACATAAATATGCAGGCAAACAAGAACGGTACGGCAGAAAATACACTCACAATAAAATTACTTTGCTCAGAAACCACGCCTTTGACAATAAGCGGTAAGAATAGCGTAATGCCGATTGTGCCGAACGCCTGTAATAACCAAATCGCACTTAACAGCCAGACTTTTTTATTGGTCAACGCCGCCTTCCAGTTGTGGCTGTCAGACGTTGCATTAAGGGCTGACTCTTCGGCAAGTTTTGCCTGCAACCACTCTCGCTCCGTTGGTTTTAACCAATTTGCTTTGGCTGGCGCATCGTCGAGATAAAACCAGACGACAACCCCAAGCACAACGGCGGGAATACCTTCTAACAAGAACAGCCACCGCCAGCCTGCAATATCAAAAAATCCGTGCATATTAAGGATCGTCCCGGAAATCGGTAAACCAATTACCGACGCCAGCGCCGCGCCAATATAAAACATCGACATGGCGCGGGCGCGATCGCTACGCGGGTACCAGCAAGATAAGTAATAGATAATTCCCGGCGTGAAACCCGCCTCCGCCACGCCCAGCAGAAAGCGCATCACATAGAGTTGCATCGGGGTTTGCACCAGGCTCATTCCGGCGGCGATAACACCCCACGTCACCATGATGCGTGCAATCCATAATTTTGCTCCTACGCGGGTTAAAATGACGTTGCTGGGGACTTCAAAAAGGATATAGGCGATATAAAAAATACCCGCGGCAATCCCGTACATCTCAGCGGTTAACGCCAGATCGGCGTTCATCTGCAAAGCCGCAACGGAGATATTGGAACGGTCGATATAGGCGATGAGGTACAGCAACATCAAAAAAGGAATAATTCGCTTGTTAATACTTTTAATGGTCGACAGGTGCAGATCGTTAAGCATTATCTTGTATCTCCAGAAATACAATCTTGTATTATCAGAATATAGAAGGTAATGCGCCCGCCGTTACGCGATCGGCGTTAAATTCCGCGAGAAATGTTTATTTTTTGTGCCTCATCACACATGGCGTATCGTGACGCCCTGATTGCAAAAAAAAACCACCGAAGCACACTGCTGCGGTGGTTTTTTGTCTACGACTTCGCTCAACGTTAAGCGAGGTGCATTTTTAAGAAAGCGTCACCGGCGTAGGCAAGCGCTTATAGAAGCGGGTTTTAACCATACCAATGACGATACCGATTACAAGCCAGGTGAAACCAATTTTCATGGTGGCTGAATCAAAGTTGACCCAAACGTAGAGCAGAATCGCCGTCCCCACCAACGGGAAAATGAGATTCGAAAACAGTTCCCCGATACCATTGCGGCGTTTTTCTTTGATAAAGAACATCCACACCACGCTGAGGTTCAAAATAATGAACGAGCTCATGGCGCCGAAGTTAATCAGTTTTGCCAGGAAGTCGATCGAGAGAGATAACCCGAGCACCAGCGACAACGCGCCAATCGCAATGGTGCTGATCCACGGCGTACGGTATGTCGGGTGAATACGCGCAAACATCGACGGAAGGAAATGGTCACGCGCCATGCCGTAGACAATACGCGAGGCCGCCGCCTGAGCCGCCAGGGTGTTGGCGATCCCGACCGCCAGAATGTTCACAATCAGCAGGAAAATCTTCAGTGGCGCGCCGCCCGCCAGATAGGCTGCATCAAAGAAGGCGCTGTCAGCATCCATTTTCATAAAATCAGGCTGAATCAGGGTCGCGATATAGCACTGAAGAATAAACAATCCGCCGACAATAAACAGCGCGGCAATAATCGCTTTGCCAATATCGCGGGTGGGATTTTTAGCCTCTTCGGCAAGCGTACTAATACCGTCAAAGCCCAGAAAAGAGAGCGCCGCAATGGTTACCGCCGTGCCGATGAACTGCGCATTAATGACATTTGGCTGATAGAACGGCGTGATGGTAAATTCACCCACGCCGCCGCCGTGCATAATATAGTTAACCCCAACCACCAGGAACACAATTAACGCCAGCGCAGAAATGCTGAAAATAAAAATATCTGCTTTCGCGGTATTTTCGATGCCACGGATATTTACCCAGCAGTTAGTCAGCATAAAGAAAGCTATCCAAACCCAACCCGGAATAAACGGCAGCAGATCGGTACACCAGGTTGCGGTCATGGCATACAACAGCGCCGGGGCAAACAGGTAATCCATCATAATCAGCCACCCCGCGAGGAAGCCAATATGGGGATTAGTCGCTTTGTTCACATAGGCATAAACGGAACCGGCGATGGGATAGCGGCGCGACATTTTACGGTAGCTTAGCGCGGTGAAAATCATACACGCCACGCCCACCACATACACCAGGGGGGCCATGCCGTGGCTCTCTTTGCTCACAAAACCAAAAATGGCCATCGGCGCAATAATGACCATAAAGACCAGACCGTAAATCACCAAATCTTTATAGCTCAGGGCGACTTTCAGTGTGGGTTCGGTGGATACGTTTTTCATGCTTCACCCCGGGAAATTAATGGTTTATCGCTTCTTTTTGGTGTCCCTACTCGCACAATCAAATCCACCAGACACGGCTTACAGGCCTGGCAGATTTCCGTATCACTTTGCAGACTCATATAGAGGTAGGCGTCGGTTAAATCCCAGCCATATGCATTGCAAATCAGGGATTGCATCTGTTCTGCCGCCCGTTTAAGGGCATCGGGATAGTGCTCCGCGTTGGCGAGTGCGTACCATTTCTCTGGCGTTTCCAGCACCGGCCAGGCAATAGACTGCCCTTTTAGCACCGACAGGCGCACGTCTACTTCCCCGGCAATTTCCAGGCCGGTGCCGCATAATTCCCCGTCCCCCATCACCGCATGCAGATCGCCAAGCGCAAATAACGCGCCTTCAACCTGAACAGGTAAATAGAGAACGGCCCCTTTTTTGATTTGCTTGCAGTCCATATTTCCGCCGTGGTTTCCCGGGAAACCGCAGCGTACTTCCCCGTTTGCAGGGGCAACACCGATAACGCCGACCATCGGCTCGACAGGGAACTGAAGATCGTTGAACTGTGCCATTCCATCGATGATGTCGATAGGTTTGGTGCGAATCTCCTGGGTGTCGCTGAGCGGGCCACAGCCCGGCAGCGTTGTCACCACGCCACGCTGTGCGACGCGGATATCCAGAATTTCTGCCACCAGAATGTCGCCAGGCTGTGCGGTTTCCACAAACACCGGGCCGGTTGCGGGATTAGCTGAGTCGTAATTAAAGGTAGTGGTGAGATCCGTCGGGTTAACTATTCGTCCTGAAAAGCAGTCCCGTGTTTTGAAAGTTAACGTATCCCCGTTTACCGCATGAGCAACGGGTTTATTCGTTGCCGCAAACTGATATAAAAAATCCGTAATGATTCTCTTGCCCATAAAAGCCTTCATAGTGTGTTGTGCGGAATATATCCGCTTATGTTTTTGCATTTATTGTCTACCTGTTGCGGTAGAACTTATTATTTGTGGTTAAAGGTTACCGCGAAGTTAAAAGCGCTGACTTATTAACAATGCTTATATTGCGCAGGCAGAAAACCGTGTTTTATCCTGCCAGCAAACAATATGGCATAAAGTTATAACAGAGATTTTTAGGGGTTTCTGCTTAAAATTAAGCAGGGCGTGGATTTAAAGCGCAGGGGGAAATAGCAATATATTATTCAACAATACTTATACCCAGAATAATTCACTTATTCCGGGCGAGAAGTATTCGATTATCTATCGGTGCAGCGGCGGAATGACGCAGTAATCAACTCAATAAAAATGATTTACCGCTTTTCGTCACTTGCGCCATAGCGTCTTAACCACGTCGTAGACCACCACGAAGGGCGCTGCCAGCAAAAGAATGGCCCCCAGCGGCATCAGGGCGGAGTCATGAATGATGTTATTTTCATCAATCGTAGATTGCGCCATCAGTAAAGCCAGCGCACCCGCGCAGGCGACAATCAGCCAGACAAGGCGTCGAACAGGAAGTTTCATGGTACTTTCCCCGGTGAACTATTTACGCGATGAATGTATTCCCCTTTCCTTTGCGCCGCTATTACCGCTTATCTGAATAAAGCCACTTTGCGACGCACCTCCCCTTTAATCTCGCAAAAATGTGTATAGCACTCGCTGTCCCATCATCACTTTATGTTCTACAGTTGAAATCCTGTTTCATCAGCCAGGCAAGCGTGTGTGCGAACGCCTGCTCATTCGCCCAGATTATCAATGCGCTGAGCCTGGTTCTTGATCGGTTTAACACTTAATGATGTCAATCAGTTACATCGCCATTGAATTGTTAATCAGGCGATGTAAAATTAACGTTACTATGTATAAGTGATGTGAATTATTCTTCGGATTCCTGGATTTATTCATCGCCCTTTTTACCCCTTCTCGGCGACCAGGTTTGAACCATTTTTTCAGGGAAAGTTAAGATGAAATTGCGAAACCTGTTGATCCTGGCTGTGGTTGCAACCGTCGTGGGCTGTAAAGCGCCACCGCCAAAAATGACGGACGATACGCTCGTGACCAGTGAAATCAACGGCGTCACTCTCACGCACCGTTATGCCGTCTCCGCGCCTCATGAATTTACCCCGGTGAACGCAAGCTACCGGGCGCTATATCCGGGTTCCATTATGAGCAAACCGGACTTCGGCGGGAAAGTCATTAGCACCCTTGAGAATGGGCAAAGTTACACCGTGCTGGGTGAGGTCGAAAATCACTGGCTCGCCATTGCCGAGCAGGATAAACAGGAAATGTTGGGATACGTTCCTATGCGTGCCCTAGTGAAAAGCGAACTCTACGCGCAGACGCTCAAAAAGGATCGCCCTCGCCCTCGTAAAGCGGCCAAAAAAGCGACCTGTGTTGCGGTGGATGACGCCAGTAAAGCCTGTAAAAATGCCGAAAGTGGCACGTGGATTATCGATTAATTTTCGACCTTTTATTTAAAGTTGTTCGTCTAACAAGGATTTCTATGAAACTCTGGCTTTCGAGTCTGGCGCTGCTGCTGGCATCTACAACCGTGTGGGCTGGTAACTACCGTATCGTGCAGTCTCCTTCGCAAAAGCTGGATGTTTGGATAGATAACGTGCCCGGCAACGCGCCGCAAAACTGGTGCGCGGATGAACTTCCGCTGCGTATCGTCGCCAATGGCGATAAAAACCCATCGGTGCTCAATGTGTTTATGCCGCGCCTGGGCACGCTGCTGGAGAGCCAGTGCAGCACGGTGAAGTTGGTGGACTGGCGGCTGGAAGATCCCAAAGGCGAAACGCTGGCAGTGGGTAGCGCATCGAAAAGCAGCGACTGGGCGGTGATTATCGCCCCGGTTGTTTCCAGCGAGCCCCAATCTCAGCCTCTTACCAATGGGGATTCACCTTTGGCTGACCGTACCCCGTGGCAGGAGTTTACGCTGCAGGACGGCTGCCATCTGCGTACCTTCTGGCAAGGCGATGCCAACGCATCGGCGATGTTTATCCCTAATGGAAAATGCGAAAAAGGCGGCTGGTTGAATGGTCGCAGCGAAATCGTACAAAGCGGCACTCACGGCGAAAAACGCCATATGATGACCTTCGTACACGGTTTCCCAGTGAGCGGATTGAGCAACGATGCCAGCTCCGACAGCCTGCTGATTACCAGCCTGAATAATGAACGCATGGTAGTCAGCAATGAACACGCACCGCAAAGCTGGATGATTTTGCCCTACAACGCGCAGCTTAATGGCTGGCAAGCGACCGGAACCGTTGCGGTGGAAGTGCCTCGTGAAATGACGGTGGATGAAGCCGGGATTCAGAAACGTTTAAATGAAGTGCGTAAAGTCTGGTCGGCCTGGCTTGCACCGGACACGCCGATCACCCTGCTGTTGATTGACTCCCTGCGTCCGCAATTGCGTGACCCAGCGGTTGGCGCATGGCGCGCCCAGAAATAACCTGAAATTTGGCGATATCCAGCAGAGAAAGACCCCCATGACTGACAAAGAATACGACCAGGAACTGCCCGACGCTCTGCCGCCAGGTTTCCGTTTTGACGACTTTGAGATTCAGCAGGTAACTGAATCCACCCATACTCATGTGGATTATAAAGCATGGGATCATCAGCTTGAACGCCCGGTGACGATTCGGGAGTTTATGCCGCGCGCGTTAACGGTGCGCAGCGATAACATGCAGCTCGTGTTGCGCAGCAAACTGGACACCCAAGCCTTTAATTCAGGCATGGACCGCTTTGTTCAGTCCGCACGCCAACTCGCGCAGTTTAATCACCCCAACCTGCTGCAAGTGTTAAGTTTCTGGACGCAAAACGAAACGGCGTATGCGGCCACACTTTACTCCAGCGGCACCACGCTTGCGGAACTGCACCAGCATCAGCCTGAGATTTTTAACGAAGCCTGGATTCGCCGAATGCTACCGATGCTGTGCGGCGCGTTGGCGACGTTACACGACGAAGGCTTTATTCATCGTGACTTGTCGCTGCGCAGTATTCAGATTCAGGATAACGGCACGCCGCTGTTGTTAAACGCAGGAGCCCCGCGCCGCCTGAATGGTGATAGCGGCGATGAAATTAAAACGCCGTTAAATCCGGGCTTTGCACCGCTGGAACAGTACGCTGAAGATCTGGAAAATCAGCTCGGGCCGTGGACGGATATTTACGCCCTGGGCGCGATTCTCTATACGCTAATCACCGGCACTTGCCCTCCGGCAAGCGTGACGCGAACCATCCAGGACCCCTGCGTTAAGCTGGCTAAAAATCGCCCCGACGGCTATTCCCATAGCCTGTTGCACGCGGTCGATTGCGCTCTTGCGCTAAAACCGGAAGACAGGCCGCAATCTATTGCAGAGTTTGCTACTCTTGCGGAATTGCCGGTCAGCAGTCTGAATGGCCTGGCGTCATCCAAACAGCCCGGCACTATGCTGGTTGCGGTGGAAGATGCGGAAATCACCCCGCTGTCGCCGTTCTGGAAACGCTACAAATTACCGCTGCTGACCGCGGCCAGTCTATTGGTGGGTGTTGCCGTTGGCGGAGTGATTTTTGGGGGCAATAGCGCCACGGTTTCACCTGTTGCCACCACGAAAAATGAAAAAGCCGCGAGCCCGGAAAAAGCCGAGCCAGGTTCGGCAAAAAGCGTGCTTCCCGTCACCGATGCAATTTTGGCGCGTGTTTATGTGCGCATGAATGAAGGTGAAGAGCTGGACGTGAACGGCAAGACGGAGAAAGTCACGCCGGGCGCAAACGGCTATGCATTCCTGCAACTGCCGGTCGGGAAATACGACATCACCCTTCGCGGTAATAATCAGTCGCGCAATATCAGCGTGTCTGTGGAAAAACCGGGGACATGGCTGATAAACCCTCAAGGGTAAAATGAACGTGCGCAAACGGTAAATTATCTGCTTTCGCGTAATATGCGACATCTCTCCTGGTGCTGAGCGGATATTCGTCTAAGGTTTTCATAGGGTTGATCGCGGAAAACTTTCACCGCTACCCCGCAAAGGAGAACAATAGATGATAAATCCTGTTTTGCGCCGTCCTCGCACATTATTCATTGCGATTCAAATAGCTATCGGTTGTGCCTTCGTCACTTTTACCTTGCCTTCAACGGCCGCTGACGGCCCGCAATCGCAGCCTCAGCCACCCGATGTGCTCCTCGGCCCGCTGTTTACCGATGTACAAACGGCAAAATTATTCCCCGACCAAAAAACGTTTGCCGATGCGGTGCCTAAAACCGATCCGCTGATGATTCTTGCCGATTACCGCATGCAGCGGAATCAGTCTGGCTTTGATCTGCGCCATTTTGTCGACGTTAACTTTACGCTGCCAAAAGAAGGCGAAAAGTACGTTCCCCCTGAGGGGCAGTCATTACGCGAACACATCGACAGCCTGTGGCCGGTGCTGACGCGCACCACAGACAGCGCCGATAAATGGGATTCACTGTTACCGCTGCCGAAACCGTACGTTGTGCCCGGCGGGCGCTTCCGCGAAGTCTATTACTGGGACAGCTACTTCACCATGCTGGGGCTTGCGGAAAGCGGCCACTGGGACAAAGTGCAGGATATGGTGGAAAACTTTGCCCATGAAATTGATGCCTGGGGGCATATTCCCAACGGCAACCGCAGCTATTATCTGAGCCGCTCTCAGCCTCCGTTCTTTGCGTTTATGGTGAAACTGCTTGCCAGCCACAACGGGGATGAGGTTTACACCACTTATCTGCCGCAGTTGAAAAAAGAGTATGCCTACTGGATGCAGGGCAGCGACTCGCTTGAGCCTGGCGCTGAAACGCTGCGCGTGGTGAAACTCAAAGATGGGTCGGTGTTAAACCGCTATTGGGATGACCGTGATACGCCGCGTACCGAATCGTATTTAGATGACGTCACCACCGCGAAAAATAACCCTAATCGCCCGGCAACAGAAATTTACCGCGATTTGCGTGCCGCTGCTGCATCGGGCTGGGACTTTAGCTCGCGCTGGATGGATAATCCCGAACAGCTCGGCTCCATTCGCACCACGTCCATCATTCCTGTCGATTTAAACGCGCTGTTATTCCAGATGGAAAAAACCCTCGCCCACGCCAGTACTATTGCGAAAGACAGCGCGGGTGCCGGGCAATATCAGCAGGCGGCTGATGCCCGACAAAAAGCGATGGAAGCGCATCTGTGGAATGCAAAACAGGGCTGGTATGCGGATTACGATCTGAAAACCCACGCGGTTCGTTCCCAGTTAACGGCTGCCGCACTCTTCCCGCTGTATGTGCATGCCGCATCAAAAGAGCGGGCCGACAAGATGGCGACCATCACGCGGGCGCAGTTGCTTAAAGCCGGTGGGCTCGCCACCACCAATCTGAAAACCGGCCAGCAATGGGATGCCCCGAACGGCTGGGCGCCGCTGCAATGGGTGGCAACCGAAGGGCTGCAAAATTACGACCACAAGGATTTAGCCATGGAAGTCACCTGGCGCTTCCTGACCAACGTGCAGCATACTTACAACCGCGAGCAGAAGCTGGTTGAAAAGTATGATGTTTCCAGTACTGGTACGGGCGGCGGTGGCGGTGAATATCCACTGCAAGATGGTTTTGGCTGGACCAACGGCGTGACGCTGAAAATGCTCGATTTGCTGTGTGGCAGCGAGAAACCGTGTGATTCCACGCCGGATAAATTGCCGTCCGCGACGCCAGGCCCGGTGACGGAGACGACAAAAGCGGTGGAGACGACCGGGCAGTAATTTATTACACCTGATTAGGCCCTCACCCTAACCCTCTCCCTCCCAGGAGAGGGAATTTTTCGGTTTCCCTTTTTCCCCTGGTTGTCTCTTATTCACATCTTTGCGTTCAACACAGATGATATTCACTCTGTCAGTATCGGGAAGGTTCCTTTCACCGGAGGCTAAATCGCCGCAAGCGGTAAACCTCCATTTCCCCTGCGCGTTATTACTTTTGCACGGCATCGCTTTAGATTTAGCAGCAAAGCCAACGCGACAATATTCTTGAAATTTGCAGCAACACCCTTGTTCCCGGCTTAAATCGCCCCCGTTTTTCCCCTTCAGTCAGGGTCACGTGGTCGGGAACCACGTGAGAGAGCGACCGTCGGGAACGGGTCGCGAACGACCCTGAATGTTGGGGAAAAACGGGGGATTACCGCTTTAGCGGCGATTTACTTGCCGGGCGCCGGGGTCGCCAGGGGAATGGCGTCATTCCCCTGGCACGTTCACCATTAGAGGTGATTACATGGAAAAACTAAACGTTTGGGTGAACGGAAAACCTCAGCACCGTACAGATCTCACCCTAAAAGATTGTCAGAGTGAGACCTGTATAAGAGACAATCTCCTTGGAAGAACAATGGGACGAGGCCCATAAACATTAATCTTTTCATGGCTTTTCAATTATCTACTGCCAACATTTGCACTTGAAACACAAAACAATAACGATAATAATTCGCATTACTATTTTTATCACCACTAACAAAAACACCTTCTCGGGAAAATAATTAAATGAAATTGGCCTTTACCGTAAAGCGCTCCGCTTTACTTTGCGCGCTTGCACTCGCAGCTCCAGCTTATGTCATGGCAGAAGACACCGTCGTGGTGACCGCGGCACCTGCTGAAACCGCCACCAGCCCTACGGAAGGCTATAGCGCAACCGTCAGCCGCGGTGCCACTAAAACCGATGAGCCGTTAATTACCACCGGGCAATCTGTTTCTGTCGTGACTCGCCAGCAAATTGAAGACCAGGGCGCACTCAGCGTGAACAGCGCGCTGAATTACACCCCGGGCGCGTTTACTGGTTTTGCCGGCGGTGCAACCCGCTATGACACCGTTGCTCTGCGCGGGTTCCACGGCGGTGATGTGAATAACACCTTCCTGGATGGCCTGCGCCTGATGAGCGACGGCGGCAGCTATAACGTGGTGCAAGTTGACCCGTGGTTCCTGGAGCGCATTGACGTTATTAAAGGGCCATCTTCAGCGCTTTACGGGCAAACGATTCCTGGCGGCCTGGTGATGGAAACCTCAAAGCGCCCGCAATTTACCGAGGAAGGCCACGTCCGTGCGATGTACGGCAATAACAATACCAACGGCACCGCGTTTGATTACACCAATGCGATTAACGATGAATGGGCGTATCGCATTACGGGGTTAACCAAAAATAGCGACACGCAATATGAAAAAACGCGCGACGAACGTTATGCGATCTCCCCGTCTCTGCTCTGGCAGCCGGGTGAAAACACCTCGCTGTTGCTACGCGCTTATCTGGAAAAAGATCCGTCCGGCGGCTTCCACGGTTCCGTCCCCGCAGACGGCAGCATCTATTCCAGCACCGGGCGTAAACTCAGCACCGGCTTTTCTGACGTCGAGCCTGGCAATGACGAATTTAAACGCCACCAGCAGATTTACAGCTACGAATTTGCGCATCGCTTTAACGAGGTGTGGGCATTCCGCTCCAACGCCAGTTACACCCACTCCAACGTCGGCCTGAAGCAGGCTTATCAGATTGGTTGGGCGGATGCAGCACATGACGAACTGATGCGTTATTACAGCGGTGAAACATCGTCGCTCGATGCCTATGCTATTGATAACCAGCTTGAAGCTGATTTTGCGACCGGTGATCTGGACCACAAAGTGGTGCTCGGCGGCGAGTTCCATAAATACACCAATAACCTGTCTGATGACTCCGCCTACACCACGAATCTCAATCCGTGGACCGGCGAATCTGGGGGCCCTGGCGGTTTCTACTATTACGATCCGCGCGACCCAACTTACGCCACCATCAACCAGGGTCTGCTGACCAAAGCCGGTAAGCGCCAGTACGAACAGACCGGCGTTTATTTGCAAGATGATATGAAATGGAATCAGTGGCATATGACGTTGTCTGGCCGCTATGACCACCTGGTCACCAAAAGCCATATCGTCGCAGACGCCATTGACAGCGACATCACCGATAACCGTACTGATGACCATTTCAGCGGCCGCGCTTCCCTGCTGTACGCATTTAACAACGGCATTTCACCGTACGTAAGTTACAGCCAGGCGATTACCCCGCAGGTTCTGCCGGATGCTGATGGCAAACTGCTGAAACCAACAACCGCTGAACAGTATGAAGCAGGCGTGAAATATCAGCCGGTGGGCACGGCGGATATGTACACCGTCGCACTGTATGACCTGACGCAAAAAGATGTCGGCAACCGCGTGGTGCAAGGCAGCTACTATGAACCGGCGGGCAAAGTTCATTCCCAGGGCGTGGAGCTGGAAGCTCGCTCTCAGTGGAATAACCGCTTCTCCACCATCGCCGGGTATACCTACAACAAAGTGCGCTTTAAAGATGCCATTGACGGGAACGACGGCAACACGCCATACGTGACGCCGGATCAGATGGCAAGCCTGTGGGGAATGTTCAAAGCCGATTTTGGCATTAGCCTGGGCGCGGGCGTGCGTTATATCGGTAAACAGTGGGCTGATAACGAAAACACCCTGCGCGTGCCGTCTGTCACGCTGCTGGATGCCATGGTTCGCGCAGACATGGGCGCGTGGACGCCAGCCCTGAAAGGCGCATTCGTGCAGGTTAACGCCACCAACCTGACGGGCCGGGATTATGTCGCGGGCTGCTACGGCACGGGCTACTGCTACTGGGGCGCCGAGCGCTCTGTGATTGCAACCGTGGGTTACGATTTCTAACCCTTGCAAAGTGATTTAAGCCGGCAGTGCAGACTGACCGGCTTTTTTATTGCCTGGATTCATTGATAACCCCAATAAATTAAGGAGTAAGCCAGACGGCAATATTGCCCCCCTTACGGCTAACTCTTTCGGGGTGCTTTTTATGCAAAACATTATTCCAGAGGAATATTTAACCCGTTTATTTTAACAATTGTGCATTCTTTTGAACCCAAAACTACCCGGTACCCTTCTCGCAGGTAGTAGTCCTCTTACCCCGGCGTACCCCTTACGCAGCCCGGATCGGCGTCTCTTTTTTGCTATGGTGCCCGCCTGATTGAAGGTATGTTTTGGGCAGCAGATAAATGAAACAGAACGCTGAAGGTATTCGTAGTTACAACGGTGCAGCGGGCGGTTGGGGCGCAGTAAAAGGCAGCGCTTTAGCCGTTCATGGGCAAAAAACCCTGCGTCGCGGCGTGATTGCAATATTCAGGATGAATCAGGTAAAAGGGTTTGATTGTCCAGGTTGCGCCTGGCCTGACCCGGATCACCGCTCGCCAATGGAACTGTGCGAAAACGGCGTTAAAGCCGTGTCATGGGAAGCCACCACCAAGCGCGTGGACCCTGAATTTCTCGCCGCACATCCGGTTAGCGAACTGTGGACCTGGAGCGATTTTCATCTTGAAGATGCCGGACGTTTAACCCATCCGGTTAAATATAATGCCCAAAGCGATACTTATCAGCCCGTTAGCTGGGAACAAGCCTTCGCCGAAATTGGCGAACAGTTACGCAGCTACGACTCCCCGGACAGCGTAGAGTTTTATACTTCCGGACGCGCCTCTAACGAAGCGGCGTTTCTCTATCAGCTTTTTGCCCGTGAGTACGGCACCAATAACTTCCCTGACTGCTCAAACATGTGCCACGGCCCAACAAGCGTTGGCCTGCCACAGTCTATCGGTATCGGGAAAGGCACCGTAACACTGCAAGATTTTGACCACTGCGAGCTGGTGATTTGTGTTGGCCATAACCCGGCGACCAACCACCCGCGCATGCTCAGCACGCTGCGTGAAGTCTCCCTGCGCGGCGGCAAAATTATCACCATTAACCCTCTGCGCGAACGAGGCCTGGAGAAGTTTAGCTTCCCACAAAGCCCGTCAGATATGTTGACCAACGGTTCAACTCCGCTCAGCAGCGGGCTGTATAACGTGCGCGTTGGCGGCGACATCGCCCTGCTTAAAGGCGTCATGAAATTGATGCTCGAGCATCAAATGACCGCTGAAATGCACGGTAAAGCGGATGTTATCGATAAAGCGTTTATTGCCGAACACACTGCCGGTTTCAAAGAGCTGGCGGAAGATTTAGCGAAAACAAGCTGGAGCGATATTCTCAAAGAGTCCGGGCTGAGCTTTGCGCAAATCAGCGAGCTGACTCACTGCTACGAACAATCCAAAGCCACCATTATCAGCTACGGCCTGGGTATTACGCAGCACGAAAACGGCTCTGAAAATATTCAGCAACTGGCAAACCTGTTACTGCTTAAAGGCAATATGGGGCGTCTGGGCGCAGGCATCTGCCCACTGCGCGGCCACTCCAACGTGCAGGGCGACCGCTCCGTGGGTATCAACGAAGCGCCGAGCGAAACCTTCCTCAAAGCACTGGAAGCGCGTTTTGGGTTCACAGCACCGCGTAAGCACGGCCACTCCGCCGTTGAAAGCGTGAAAGCGATTCGCGACGGTCAATCCAAAGCGTTGATTTGCCTTGGCGGTAACCTGGCGGTGGCAATGCCTGACCCGCTGGTGACCTTCCCGACGATGCGGAAACTGGATTTGGCGGTGCATATGACCACCAAACTGAACCGCTCTCATCTGCTGCTGGCAAAAAACAGCTATATCCTGCCAGTGCTGGGCCGTACCGAACGCGATGTTCAGGCAAACGGCGTGCAGAGCGTGACGGTCGAAGACTCTATGTCGATGGTTCACGCTTCATGCGGTGCGCTGAAACCTGCCTCGCCACATCTGCGTTCCGAACCGGCGATTGTCGCCGGTCTGGCAATGGCTACCCTGCCGCAAAGCAAAGTGAACTGGCAGGAGATGATCGGTGACTACCGTCTGATCCGTAAAGCCATCGAAGAGGTGATTCCGGGCTTTAAAGATTACAACGAGCGCATCGAGCAGCCGGGCGGCTTCAGAATGTGGAATGGCGCATCGAATCGCATTTGGCTCACCGAGAGTGAGAAGGCGAACTTCATCGTGTTTAACAATACGGCACAGAAAACCTTGCCGGGTAACACGCTGATGCTCACCACGATGCGTAGCCACGACCAGTACAACACCACCATTTACGGGATGAACGACCGCTATCGCGGTATTACCGGGCGTCGTGATGTGATGTTTATCAACGCGCATCAGGCCAAAGAGTTGGGTATTGCTGCCGGAGACAAAGTGAATCTTAAAGCCGTCAACCACGAAGGCGTGCGCCATGAGCGCGTGGTGGAAGGGTTAACGGTTGTGATTCACGACATGGCGGAAGGCGCGGTCGGGGCTTATTACCCGGAAACCAACATTCTTATCGACCTGGATCACTACGATAAACAAAGCGCCACTCCTGCGTATAAAAGCGTGCCGGTGGTCGTTGAAAAAGCGTTGTAATTAACAGACGGGAGGTTGCTAATGGCCATTTTAATGACATTACTTGCGATAAGCTTTGTTAACCTGGGGCTGGCATTTGGTGGCCGCAATCCTCGTCTGCATTTGTTTATTGCCGGGGGATGCCTGATGGGACTCGGGTTAATCATTTATCCGCTTGAGTTTTAGCCTCTCTAATGTCGGGTGGCGCTAACGCTTAACCGACCTAAAGCCAGCAGGGTTTACCTGCTGGCTTTTTTAATTACCGCGTTACCACCACATCACCGGCCTGCGGTTCAACAGGCTTTCCCTGCTGTTGCTCAAGTGCAATTTTGGCAAGCGGGGTATCCGCTTCATATCGCGCCCGGGCATCCAGCCCCTTCTCGTATTTGTTGTATTTCCACCAGGCATATCCCAGGAAAATAACCAGCCCGCCGACGTTATAAAACACGATGGTCATAATGCTGGCGCCTGTCGGAAACGTGGAAGCGATAAACCCGACGGTGAAAATCACAATCAGCACGCTCACAATCGCGATGCCCTGCATTCGCGTCCCCATTCGGAAATCGCGGTTTACCTCGTCGTATTTCATGCGCAGATTCAGGTACGCCAGCATGATAAACAGCGGTGGTAGCATGGACGCAGCGGCCGTCATGTTTATCAGCGTATTCATCAACTCCTGAACGCTGACCGACCCCACGGTTGGGATAAGCATCAGAGGAATAACAATCAGGAACTGAATCCAGGCCGCGCGCGTAGGGACGCCATGTTGGTTAAGGCGCACGGTTTTTTCGCCAAAAATACCTTTAGGGATCTCGGTGAAGAAGATTTTCACCGGCGCCGCCGTCCACATAAGCAGAGAGCCAAACATCGCGGTAAACGAAACAATCCCGACAAAGCGATTCATCAGGGCCGCAGGCAGGCCGAAGTGACGCGCCAGGCCTTCAAACACCTGAACCGTGCCGCCGGTATAGTGCAGATCCGCTTTGTGAACAAAAACGTTAATCAGCAGCGACGAAACGGTATACAGGCCGCCAATAAACAGGCCAGAAAGAATAATCACTTTGACGAAGGCTTTACTGCCACCTTTAACATCATTCACGTAAACCGCGACGGATTCAGCCCCGCCGGCGGCCTGGAAAATCCACGCGATAATGCCGAGGAATGCCCAACTAAACTGCGGCGTAATCGCTTCTACGTTGATGGGATCGGCCGGTTCCACACCGCCAATCACCGCGGCACCCGCGAGAATTATGTAGGAGAAGGTCAACAGCAGCATCAGCGTGGAGGTGACGGAGGTCATCGGCCCGAGCAATTTCGCCCCGTGGTTGGAAATCCAGGTGGAGAAAGCAAACAAGCAGATACTGATGATTGCCGTGGTTAATGGCGTGAAAATATAGTCATAGCCGAGGAACGCATACGACGCGTAGGCTATAACCCTTGGCAATAACGCGGTAAAGAAAAAGAGGTTAACAAACCAATAGGTATACGCCGTGATAAATGCCCAGCGTCCCCCTAACGCGCTTTTCACCCAGGCGTAAACCCCCGCCTCGGAATTGCGGTTTAGCGAAACGAACTCCGCAATGATCAAACAAAACGGAATAAAATAAATCAGCGTTGCCACCAGAAATACCGGGGCCGATGCGATGCCTAACTGGATATTATTATTAATGACATTATTGAAGCTAAATACCGCCGCAAATGTCATGGCTAATAACCCGAATTTTCCAATGGTATTTCTGTTTGTTGAAGCCATGGATATACTCCACATGTAGGGTGTTTTTATTGTATTGGCGGATGTCGCAAACGCAGGTCGGATAAGCGTTAGCGCCATCCGTCGTTTTATTTATTAAGGAAAAACGTCT
Organism: Buttiauxella gaviniae; assembly: GCF_040786275.1. Classification (NCBI taxonomy): domain Bacteria; kingdom Pseudomonadati; phylum Pseudomonadota; class Gammaproteobacteria; order Enterobacterales; family Enterobacteriaceae; genus Buttiauxella; species Buttiauxella gaviniae. The sequence continues at coordinate 3,987,669 of NZ_JBFMVT010000002.1, read as the reverse complement.
CCTCAACGGTGACTTTCAGGATGATCTTCCGCACGCCATCCCCGGCGGAAAACCGGTACGCTTCGTGGTTTTCAAAAATGGCGACGTTCCCCGCCACCAGCATCTGCGTTGCCCCCTGCCCGCTGAAATACTCCCGGTCACTTTCATCTTTGTACGGCACGTCCTGGATCAGTGCGGTTTTGGGGGCATATTCCACCGTTTCCTGCCCGGCAAGGTAATAATGCACATCGAAATAACGCCGATTGCCTTCAAATAATTCCGTGGTTTTCGCTGAGCCGTCCACAAGGCGGTAAACCAATGAGTCACCAATGGAATAAAAAATATCAGGCTTAATATTCTTCAGGTTCTTAATAGCTTCCATACAGCGCAGCCACTTTTTCCCCGCATGATAAATACGCTGGAAATCGTCTAAGGTATTTAAAATAATCATTACGCTTGCCTCATCAAGAAAGTGCGCCTTCAACAACCGGCTGGACGTTAAATTTCGCCAGATCGGCGGTCGCTATTTCAGCCGTCTGGAATGGCACCATCGTGAAACCATAATTGAACGGTTTGAGATAAACCCGGAACGAATCCAGCACTTCAGAACCCCAGGAGTTGGATCCCAGGCCGAGGATTTGGTCGTCGAGATTTAGCGTCAGGTAGTCGCTGGTTTCCAGCTCATTGATGTGCTGCGCCTGTTGCAGCATGTCGGCGCTATAAGGCCAAAGGCTAAAGTTAATCGGCCTATGAGGCTGAATGAAAATTCCGTGGCCGTTTTCGTCCTCGACGCTCAGCCAGCGCACCTCCTGCCGGTTGCCGTTATCCTGCGGGAACGGGTAATTTTCAAACAGGCTTTCAACAGGCTGGCAATAGTGACCCATTAAATTGCTCTGGCAGCTATCGGCGTAGTTTTCACCCGGCCCGCGTCCGTAATACTCCACCTGTTTAAAGCGTTTGCTGATGCCAAAATCGAGGCCGATTTTGGGAATGATGGCCTGATAATTTCCGTAAGGTTTACCGGACAAATTAAGCGTCACGTGGCCTGCCGGAGTAATCCGCCATTGATAAGTGCAGCGCATGCCGAAATCAAACACCGGCGGAGCAATGGTGCTGTCTATTTCTACGACAATATCCTCGCCCTGCGAGAAGTGCCGCAATGCCCGGAAATGATGCTGCATCAGGTGGACGTGATACGGCTGCCAAAGCCCTTCAAATTCCTGCTTATGGTTATCGATCGTCGGTTTGAAGAAAGTCAGATGCGGCGCACGCCCGACAATTTCCTCACCTTCAACTAACCAGGAAACCAGCTCGCCACTCAGACGGCAGAATGTGAGAGAGAAATTATTCCCGCTGATAACCTGCTGATGCCCTTGGGTTTCATTGCGTATTAAGCCTGATTTTTGCAGCGGCAACGGCTCACGCAACGGTGCCCGTTGGCGCAGAACCTGGAAGTGACCGAGAGCGTGCATCGCTTCGCTGTAGCTCGTTGCACTCCGTTTAATGATTTCAATATTGATAAAGACTTCACCGACAGGCAACTGCGGTGGCGCAAGACGCAACGCTTCAGATTCCCCCGGCAGCAGATGAGGCAAGGTTAAGGTTTGTTGCGCAAGAATTTTGCCATCAACCAGATAAGCCACACGGAATTCGATGTCACTCAGAGGGCTAAACCAGTAACGGTTCTCTACCAGCAGCACATCGTCCTGCGCCGTCTGGCCAATATTTACCGGGCAAATCACCTGTTTGTATTCACGCAAACCCGGCCCAGGGCGTTGATCAGGATAGATCAGGCCATCCATGCAGAAGTTGTAGTTATTGGGATAGTCGCCGTAATCGCCCCCGTACTGATAGCGTTCGCGCCCCTGCTCGTCATGCACCAGCAGGCCGTGGTCACACCATTCCCAGATGTAATGGCCTTGCAGACTTTTATGCTGATTAAACACCGCCTGGTATTGCGCAAGCCCGCCCGGCCCGTTACCCATCGCATGGGCGTATTCGCAGATAATGCGCGGTTTTGGATGCGGGTATTCGCCAAAGGCGTTCATCATCGAAACGCGCGAGTACATGGTGCTGATGATGTCCACCACTTCGGCATCGCGATCTTCTTCGTAATGCACAAGGCGCGTCGGGTCGAGTGCCTTACAGCGCGCCGCCATCGCACGGATATTGCAGCCGTAACCGGACTCGTTGCCCAACGACCAAATAATGATGGAAGGATGATTCTTCTGCGCCAGAACGTGGCGTTCAATACGTTCGACATAAGCCTGTTCCCACGAAGGGTCGTCCGTGATGCGGCTAATGTTGCCGACGTTCGCAAAGCCGTGGCTTTCAAGATCGGTTTCCGCCATCACAAACAGGCCGTACTGGTCGCATAATGCGTAGAAACGCGGATCGTTTGGATAGTGAGCGGTACGCACGGAGTTGATATTGTGCTGCTTCATCAAAATGAGGTCGCGTTCAACCCGGGCCATATCTACCGCGCGGCCTTTCAGATGATCGTGGTCGTGACGGTTTACGCCGTGCAATTTCAGGTAACGGCCATTGACGTAAAACAGGCCGTCGCGCACTTTAATATCGCGAAAACCTACCTGCTGCGGCACAACTGAGATGATCTCGCCGTGGCTATCACGCAGAGTTAACAGCAATAAATAGAGGTTTGGCTGCTCGGCGTTCCACTGTTTTGGCTGGGTAACGGGCATCAAAAACTGGCTGCTAGTATGACGCTGCACTGACAGCGCATTGTGCTGTTCGGCAACGCATTTATCGCCATCAAACAACTGCGCCTGGAGCTGATACCCCTGCGCGAGATGTGAGGCGTTATTGCGTAAATCACACGTGATGTGAAGCTGCGCATCGCAGTAGTTTTCATCAAATTCCGTCAGTATGGTGAAATCATGGAGATGAACCTGCGGCTGGCCCATCAGGTAAACGTCGCGGAAAATACCCGCCATCCACCACATGTCCTGATCTTCGATGTAGGTGGAATCAGCCCACTGCATCACCCGCACGCTAAGCAAGTTGTCACCCGCCTGAACATAAGGGCTGAGGTCAAATTCGGCGCTCAGGCGGCTGCCTTTGCTGAACCCGACATAGTGACCGTTCACATAGACTTCAAAGTAAGTTTCCACCCCGTCGAATTTGATAATGACCTGGCGTTTTAGCCAGTCGGCGGGGAGCGAGAAAGTGCGTTGATAAGCGCCGGTTGGGTTATTCGCTGGAACAAAGGGTACATCGATGGGGAACGGATAGCCTTCGTCGGTATATTGCAGTTTACCGTGGCCTTCCATTTGCCACATCGAAGGAACGGTAATCTCGCCCCATCCGGTCATCGGAGCGCGGTAAAACTCAGCAGGCACTTTTTCGGGATGGTCGAAGTAGTTAAACGTCCATTTTCCGCTTAACAACATAAATCCCTGGCTTTCAGCACGGTTCAGCGTCTTTGCTTGCTCAATGCTGTCATAACTGTGAAACCAGGCGCGTGCGGGCAGCCGGTTCTCAGATAGTTTTTCAATATTTTCCCAATTGTTCACGCCAACATCCTCATTAGGTGTGTATGGCGCAAACAATAGTAAATATTTAGTAAAATAAAAAATTAAACTTTACTAAATGACGCAGGGATCACAATAAATCGTCGGGGTTCAGGATGGGGGAATGATGTGGTTATCGGTACGAACCGGGGTTTTATCGGTCGGGTAAGCGCAACGCCACCCGACATTATTTTGACGATAAAGCTTTTAATAAATCAATAAGATACCGTGGTGTCGCGCAGTTGCAGAGAGCTGGGAACAAAGACTGAAAGTGGGATGGTACGAGCGTCGCGAATACGCTCCATCAGCAAGTTAACGGCCTGCGCCCCGATGGTTTCAGAGTGAATACGCACTGTAGACAGCGCGGGGTAAACAAAACGAGCGGTCGGAATATCGTTGACGCTGATCAGAGCCATTTGCTGCGGGACTTTTATGCCATGCTCGTGCAACGCGCGGAGCACGCCGATGGCGATAGAATCGGTCGCAACGAACAGCGCCGGGGGGTAATCATCAGACGCGGCAAGCATCTGCATTGCGCACTGGTAACCGGCCTGGCTACTGAAATCACCGTAGTAAACATCCTGCGGCTGAACCACTTTTTTATGGCGGCCATACTCAACAAACGCCTGTTCACGCTGATCGGCATAGTCTGGATCATCGCGTCCGCCGATAAACCCAATACGCATATACCCGCGTGAAATAAAGTAGTCGATGACTTTCTGGCTGATTTTTGCGAGATCCACGCTCACGCAGTCAAAACGCGGATGGTTTGTTACGCCGTCGAGATAAACCTGGGGAAAATCCTGCTGATCCAGCACTACCTGCGTGGCTGGCTGAGGTTTACCAATTATCAGTAAACCATCGGCGGCCGGTAGTGGGCGGTCGCCTTTGAAGTCGTAGCAAGAAACCAGCGTAATACCCAATTTTTCGCATTGCGTTTCAATGCCATAGCGCATCGCCAGATAATAGGGATCGTTAATTTCAAGCTCTTGCCCGTGGGTATAAAGAGCGGTAAACGTCAGGCGATGGCTCGCCTGTTGCCTTGCGCTGGGGACTTTATATTCAAGGCGCTCTGCCGCTTCGAGGATTTTCTGGCGCGTCTGACTCTTAACGCTCAGAGTGGGATCGTCATTCAGCACCCTTGAAACCGTAGCCACAGATACCTGAGCCGCCTGCGCGATTTCCTTCAACGTTGCCATAAGATCCCAATAATCATCAGATGAAAACAATAGCTTAATGTCATTGATTGCTCATGTATAGCTCTGCTTTTGGCCTGTTTTCTTCATTACGCCAGATGTGATCCAGTTATCGCTTTACCACTTTAAGTGTATTTTTTAGTAAAACTTTAACTAAGATAAACGCCATTCCGCTGGATGAATAAATTTAATACAACAAGGAATGCGCTTGATGAACAAGATTTTTTCTATGGCCCCGTTGGTTTTACTGCTCTGCCCTGTGGGCACATCGTTGGCAGCAGAAGCTGTGGTACCGGCTGAACGCCAGACGCCTGCGCCACCAGAACTTACGCCGAAAAACAACGATACCGCGTTTCGCTTTTACGGAGAGATGGGGCTTGGCGGCAGCGTTTATCTGAACGGTGACGATAAACACAAATACAGCGACGGCACCTACATCGAAGGTGGCCTGGAAATCAAACATGGCAACTGGTTTGGTTTGCTGTACGGCGAAGGCTGGACCGTTCAGGCCGATCATCAAGGTAACGCCTGGGTTCCCGATCATAGCTGGGGCGGCTTTGAAGGCGGCATTAACCGTTTTTACGGCGGCTACCGCACCGATCAAGGCACCGAGTGGATTCTGAGCGCCCGCAACGATTCATCGCTTGATGATTTGCAATGGTGGGGCGACTTCACGCCCGAATACGGTTACGTCATTCCCAACACCCGCGATTTAACCTATGCCGCTAAATTACAAAATCTCACCGGGGATTTGCGTTATAGCATCACCGCCGCGCCGGAAAGCCGCGTCGATGAAAGCAAAGCGTGGCTTCACTTCGGTAAATATGACCGCTACTCCTATAAATATACTTATCGGGCGATGGTCAACGGCTATCTTCAGTACGACATCCGCGAAGGCTTAACACTGCTCAATGGGCTGGAGGTGACCGATGGCACCGGGCAACTCTATCTGTTGGGCTTACAGGGCAAGCATCTGGCGGGACGCGTCTGGCATCATACCGGCAAAGGTGATGGGCATAATGCGGGCAGCGAAAGCGGGATGATGGTCAGCGGCATGGTCGAACCGGCTAAAGGTTTGTATTTATCCACCGCGTGGAGCTACGCAAGGCATCTGATGGATAACGCCGAGGATCAGACAACCTCTTACGCACAATTCGGCATCTGGTATGAATACTTCGGCGGCAAACTCGCCACCGCGCTGGACAGCCGTTTTTATCTTCATAACGACACAACGGACGCCAGCAATTCGGTTTTCGTCATGCAATATTTCTACTGGTAAGGATACGATATGAAAACGTTTTTCCGTCTCGCCCCACTCGCCGTTGTGCTCGCCCTGGCGGGCTGCAAAACCACGCAGCATGATACAACCCCGCTGAAAGCCAATGCGTTTCAGAATGTTATCGACAGAACCGGTGCGCCTCAGGCCATGCTGGATTACGATTTTGATGAGCATCAGCGCTATAACCCGTTCTTTGACGATGGCGCCTGGCACGGCCATTTACTGCCGGCAAACAGCGAAGGAATGGGCGGATTCCCCGGACCCGCGCTGCTCACGGAAGAGTACATCAACTTTATGGCGAACAATTTTGACCGCCTTAGCGTGTACAAAAAGGGTCAGAAAGTGGCGTTTACTATGCAGGCCTACAGCATGCCTGGGGCGTTGATTCAAACGCTGACCGCCCCTGGCGTGACGGTAAAAATGACACTGCGCTTTGTCACCTCCCGTACCTCATTACTCGCCACCGAAATTACCACGGATGCGCCGCTGGAGCTGGTGTGGGACGGCGAACTGCTCGAGAAATATCACTATCAGGAGCAGAAACCTAAATCGGACAAAACGATTGACCAGGCCTTCCCTGACTATACCCGCACGCTCCACGCCACGCGCGATGGCCTGAGCGTGAACTTTGGCAAGGTGCGCGCCGATGCGAACCTGATGACCTCTGGTTCGTCGCAGTACCAGATTCATAAAACATTGCCAATGAACACGGAAATCGACGGTCATCGTTTTGTCAGCAAAGCGAAAATTGACGGATCAACCACGGTTTACACTACCTACTCTCACCTTCTGACCGCAGACGAAGTGCAAAAAGAGCAAAGTAAAATCAGTGATATTTTGCATAAGCCACAGCCGTATATCCGGGCTTCAGAACAGCGCTGGGAAGGCTATCTGAGCAAAGGGCTGAATAATCCGGATGCCACACCGGCGCAAACTCGTGTGGCGGTGAAAGCGATTGAAACGCTCAATGGCAACTGGCGCGGCGTAGCGGGTGCGATGAAATTTGATTCGGTAACGCCGTCGGTTACCGGACGCTGGTTCTCGGGCAACCAGACGTGGCCGTGGGATACCTGGAAACAAGCGTACGCGATGGCGCACTTCAACCCGAACGTTGCCAAAGACAACATTCGTGCGGTCTTTGCCTGGCAAATCCCTAAAGATGACCCCGTGCGCCCATGGGATGCGGGTTTTGTTCCGGATCTACTTGCCTATAACACCAGCCCGGAGCGCGGTGGAGACGGCAGTAACTGGAATGAACGGAATACCAAACCAAGCCTTGCCGCATGGTCAGTGATGGAAGTGTATAAAACAACGGGTGATAAAACCTGGCTTGAAGAGATGTACCCGCATCTGGTGGCCTATCACGACTGGTGGCTGCGTAATCGCGACCACAATCACAACGGCGTGCCGGAATACGGCGCAACCCGCGATAAGGCGCACAATACGCCTGACGGCAAAATGCTCTTCACCGTTAAGCGCGGTGGCAAAGAGCAAAAAATGGTGGGCCTGGATAACTACAATCGCGTCCTGCGCAGCGGAAAGTATGACAGCATCGACATTCCAGCTCAGGTCGCCGCTTCATGGGAGTCAGGCCGTGACGACGCCGCGGTGTTTGGCTTTATCGACCCGGAGCAACTGCAACGTTATCTGGATAACGGCGGCAAACGCGAGGACTGGCAGGTGCTGTTTGCCGAGAACCGCGCCCCTGATGGCACGCTGCTGGGCTATTCGCTGCTACAGGAGTCTGTCGATCAGGCCAGTTATATGTATAGCGACAGCAGTTATCTGGCCGAAATGGCGCAAATCCTCGGCAAACCTGAGGACGCGCAACGCTTTAGCCAGCATGCAAAAAAACTGGCCGACTATATCAACACCTGTATGTTCGACGACAAAACCGGCTTCTTCTATGACATTCGCATCGAAGACAAACCGCTGGCAAACGGCTGCGCAGGCAAACCGATTGTTGCGCGCGGCAAAGGGCCTGAGGGCTGGTCGCCGCTGTTTAACGGAGCTGCTACCCAGGCGCATGCCGATGCGGTGGTGAAAGTGATGAAAGATCCGAAAGAGTTTAATACTTATGTGCCGCTTGGCACCGCAGCACTCACCAACCCGGCATTTGGGGCAGATATTTACTGGCGCGGGCGCGTGTGGGTGGATCAGTTCTACTTTGGACTAAAAGGAATGGAACGCTACGGATACCGCGCTGACGCAGTGGAAATGGCGAATCGTTTCTTTGCCCACGCGAACGGCTTAATGACTGACGGGCCGATTCGCGAGAACTACAACCCGCTCAACGGCGAGCAGCAAGGGGCTCCGAACTTCTCCTGGAGTGCCGCGCATCTTTATATGCTTTACAACGATTTCTTTACGCAGAAACAGTAAAGGCAAAACGGCCCCAATTATGGGGCCAACACCAGTCCATGAGCGGATCACTACTGGCTGCCCAATTGAGTATGAAACCGCTTTGTACGTTTTCCTCTTTCAGATTCTGTGATAGCCGTCGTAGCCACAACATCACTCCGCCCCTACCCTTAAACCAGTTATTACATTGATTTATTTATATTTATCAGAATTATAGTTCAACAATGGCTGTTAATTCTGGTCAATACATCCATGGACAGGAAAGGAAATACACCATGGCCAGTGACGGCACCCGCTTTACCTTTACCGCCGGGCGGACCCCGGATGACACCTTCGCCGTGGTGGACTTTCAGCTCACCCAGTCCCTCTCCTCCCTGTTTCGCCTTGAGCTGACCCTCGCCAGCAGCAACCCGGCCCTGGAATTCCGTAAAGTCCTCGACCAGGGGGGAACGCTGATTATCCGGCAGGGTGAGGAGATTAAGCGCCGTCTGCGCGGTATCGTGACCTTCTGCGAGCAGGGCAACACCGGCAGACACCAGACGCTGTACCACATAACCCTGCGCCCGGAGCTCTGGCGCAGCAGCCAGCGGCAGAACTGCCGCAGCTTCCAGAATGTCGATATCCGCGCCATCTTTCAGACGCTGCTCAAGGAGACGGGTGTGCTCACCCACGACGCCCTGTTCCGCCGTCCGCACCCTTTCCGTGAGTTCTGCGTCCAGTACCAGGAAACCGACTTCGACTTCATCGCCCGGCTGGCCGCCGAAGAGGGGATTTTCTTCTGCGAGGAGGAATATCTGGAGCGCAACCTGCAGAAACTGACCTTCGCCGATGACAGCCGCGTGCTGCGCAGACTCGACCCGCTGCCGTACAACCCCAACGGTGCCAGTGAATCCAGCCGCTACTGCATCAACAGCTTCTGCCGCCGCGCGCAAATCCGCCCGGCGCAGGTCACCACCCGGGACTACACCTTTAAGGCCCCGCTCTGGCCCGGGCAGTTTAATCACCGCCCGTCGGAGATGCCCAACCAGCGGGCGGTGTATGAGATTTTTGACTATCCGGGGCGCTTCAAGGACGCACAGCGCGGGGCAGACTTTGCGAAATATCAGGTGGAAGGCTGGCGCAGCGATGTGGACTACGCCACCGGCACCAGCAACTCACCCCAGCTCCAGCCGGGGCGCTGCTTCAGCCTGACGGACCACCCGCGCGCAGACCTCAACGACCTCTGGCAGGTGGTGGCCTGTACGTTAACCGGCAGCCAGCCGCAGGCGCTCACCGGCAGCGAGGGCCAGGGCACCACGCTCACCAACAGCTTCAGCGTCATCCCCGCCATTCAGACCTGGCGCGCACAGCCCCCTCTCAAACCGCGGGTCGACGGCCCGCAGAGTGCGGTGGTGACCGGCCCGCCGGGGGAAGAAATCTTCTGCGACGAGCACGGGCGGGTGCGGGTGAAATTTACCTGGGACCGCTACAACCAGGCGGATGCGAAAAGCTCGTGCTGGATACGCGTCTCACAGGCGTGGGCGGGCGCCGGGTTCGGCAACATCGCCATCCCGCGCGTCGGCCAGGAAGTGATTGTCGATTTCCTCAACGGCGACCCGGACCAGCCGATTATCACCGGGCGCACCTACCACGCCGGCAACCGCGCCCCGGGCGACCTGCCGGGCACCCGAACGCAGATGGCCATCCGCTCGCAGACCTACAAGGGCAGCGGCTACAACGAGCTGATGTTCGAGGATGAGACAAACCAGGAGCTGCTGTCGATGCATGCCCAGAAGGACATGAAGACCGTGGTGCTGAACAACCGTGATACGGAGGTGAAATCCGACCACACCGAAACCATCGGCAACAACCAGAACATCACCGTCGCACTGGGGCAGACGGTTACGGTGGGCAAAGAGAATGCCGCCGGACACGACACAACCCTCAGCGTCGCGCATGACCGGCAGACAAATGTCGGTAATGACCAGACGCTGAGGGTGGCACACGACCGCACAGAAAATATCGGTCACGATGACGCGCTGTACGTGGCGAACGACAGAAAAATCACGGTAAAAGGAAAGCAGGCGCACATCACCACCGGAGACCACGTCAGCCTGGTGAAAGGGAAATACAGCCTGGAGGTGAAAGACGACCTGGCGCAGAAGATTGCCGGGGCGCTGGGCATTGACGTTCAGGGCGATATTGCCCTGAAAAGCCACAGCAAAATCACCCTGCAGGTGGGCGCCTCGTTTATCGTCATTCACCCTGCCGGCATTGATATCACCGGGCCGAAAATCAACCTCAACGGCGGCGGCACTCCTGGGACACCGGTCCCGACGCTGCAGCCGGCGATGCTGAGTCCGCTGGCGGATGGAGGTGATGGTGGATCGCCGCAGGATAACGGTATTGAGCATTTCGGAGATAAAAACAGTTCAGATGAATCGGATGCATCAAAAGAGGAAGATGAATCAATAAATGAGGAAAAGAAAATTACTTCAATTAGCTGGTCATATGGTGAAGATAAAATAAAAGTTGAAGATATTTCCCGACATTATGCTGATCTTAATCTTCATGTTCAGACTATAGGTTATCAGTCTGGAGAGTCTGTTTCATGCGAGGTGGAATACAATAGAATAGATGACACTAAAGACCACTTACATTTTAATGGCATAGTGAATGACAATGGAACCATATGTATTTGCAATATCTTCAACAATACTTTGATGAATATTATTGAAAAGGATCAGCGATGACAACGGTAACAGCCAGAGTTGGAGGATTAGCTTCAAATATCGGAGTTAACCGTCCTAAATTTAACGCATTATGGAACGCTTACCCGGTAGGCAAAACAGCAGAAGAGACATATATGTTAGTTGGGGGTAATGTATATGAGCACTATAAAGAGGCTAACGATAAAAGTTTAGCGAGCCAAGGTCAAATTCCTAATCCGTATGCGAATGCCTGCGCATTACGTTTAAGTAGGGCTTTTAACTATGGAGGATTAAGAATAAAAAAAGGTGCTGGTGCTTATAAACTGCGAGGTGGTGATGGGTACGCATATATAATGCGCGTTCCAGACATGATGATTTATGTAGAGAAACAATTTAAAAATCCAGATCTTAAAGACAGCCCACAGAAGATTTTTCCATTACTGCAAGCTAAAAAAGGGATTCTGATATTCACTGTTGATGGATGGAGTGATGCTCGTGGTCATGTCACATTGTGGAATGGAGGAGATTGTGGGGATCATTGTTACTTTTCTCATGCAAACCCAAACATCACAACAACAGAAGTAAAATTTTGGGAGCTCAAATGATGAAAGTTCTTGTTTATTGCATTTTGCTTGTATCCCTACCTTCCATAGCCGTTCCAAACAAAAATGAAATCATTGATGCAAGAGAGAAATTAAAAAAGTGGGGCATGGCATATTGTTTATCAGATAGATATAGCGGCAGTTTGAATATTGATAGCAGTGTAGCTTTAGATGGTTACTTTCAGTTAGGGAAACATAATTCTGAGGATGCCTACTCTGCAGTAAGAGCTTACTTTAAGGCGTCCCTTAAAAAAAATACTAAAACATCCATTCTCACGGAGAAAGAAAACATTTTAATGAACTGTCTGGATGCCTATGAATCAAATGAATATGAACGTATTATTAAACAGCAAGATAAATGGATAATGGATTAGGCACCTGTAGTCACTACATCGCCCTTGTTTAAATCGACGAAGCACTTTATTTCACTAAGAAAACGGCCCCATTCAGGGGCCGTTTCTTTAACAAAAGATCAGAATAAATTAGCGTCGAACCATGCGGTAAATAAGCAAAACAATAATCGCACCCGCAACGGCGACCAGGAAGCTCGGGAAGTTAAAGCCCGTCACGCTCCCGCCGATATGCAAGAATGTGGCTATCCAGCCACCCACAACAGCACCGATGATCCCCAAAATACAGGTCACGATAAAACCGCCGCCATCTCTACCAGGCATAATCAGTTTTGCAATTATGCCCGCAATCAAACCGAAAATAATCCACGCAATGATACCCATGTTCAACATCCTCTCATTATTGTGTGTGGTAACAAGTCAGAATCCACAGTGATTTGGCAGCGGGTTCTGTCTGTCGGTACGCTAAGTATAATCAAGCATTTGAAAAACGTGATCGCTGTTGAATTTCTTCCCTTAAAAATGTGAGATTTCCGTTAAGTTTTCAGCCGTTCCGCCGATATACCAGCTTACCGCTTTATAAAAACAGAACATGGACCTGGCCTTGAGTAACTATAACGAACAGTTTCTGAAACAAAGCCCTCTGGCTGTATTAGGTGTGTTACGCGATCTGCATAAAAACCAGGTGCCGGTCCGTCTCAGTTGGCCATCGGGGCAATTTATCAGCAAAATTCTTGAGGTTTCGGCTGCGGGGTTGATCGTGGATTTTGGCAGCCAGGCGTATGAAAACCAGGCCGTTCAAAAGGCGAAAAACATTCAGTTCACCGCCGAAACGGAAGGGGCAAAGGTCGAGTTCGTGTTGCCTGAATTACGCGCCATTGATTATCTGAACTTGCCGGCTTTCCATGCATCCGTCCCGCCATCGCTTTGGTTTGTTCAACGTCGCGAGTACTTCCGAATTACCGCCCCGCTTCAGCCCTATTATCATTGCAATACCACGCTCCCTGACGGTTCGCCCTTCCAGTTTCGACTGTGTGATTTGTCATTGGGTGGGATGGGGGCGTTAGTTGATGGGCCATTGCCGGAGGGGCTAAACGCAGGAATGCGTTTTTCTCAGGTTGAGCTGGATTTAGCACAGTGGGGGAAATTTCACTTTGATATGCAGTTGATAACGCTTTCGGAGCGAACGGTTGTCGACAGTAAAAACCAGACGGTAAGCACCCCGCGCCTGAGTTTCCGTTTTCTGAATGTTAACCCGGCCGCGGAGCGCGAATTACAGCGAATTATTTTCTCGCTGGAACGTTCTGCGCGTGAAAAAGCAGGCCGGGTGAAATAATTACATCGCGTTTAACGCTTTTGAAACTTTATACAGGTAACGCGGAGCCTGCGGTGCCGGGTGGTTTTTAGCGATGTAATCGTAAAACTCATCCGGGCTTAGATCGTTGATTTCATTAATCGCCTTTTTGCGATCTGATGAGAACGTTCTAAGCAACGCCCCCGCGCCATTGGCGTATGACGCCAGCAGGGCATATTGCATAGTTTGCGGATTTTCAATGCCCGCCAGAATGCCGTGTTCAAGAATACTCAAATACGCGGTGCCCACTGAGATGTTGCGCGCGGGATCTTTCAGGTCGCTGGTTGAGGGCTGCCCACCCCATCCCAGATGGCGGTAAACATCCGCCCCCGCCGTTGAGGCTTTAATTTGCATCAGACCAACCGCGTTGGATTTACTGACAAGTGTTGGGTTACCGCCGGATTCAACGGCGATGATAGCCGTAATCACTCGCGGGCTTACGCCCCACTCTTTTGCTGCCTGATCGGTTATTGGCATCCATGTTAATGCGCGTTGTACCGGTTTGGTTGGATCCCACTCGGGTTGTTTCGTGGTGTGACTTGAACATCCTGCCAAAAACAAAACCAATACAATCAGCCATCTTATATTCACGCATCTATCCTTATTTCAGTACTGAGAACTGCGATTCATCGCCGCCTGGCGGGTGACAACCACCTTTGTTAGCGGCATGATAACCAAATAATTCACAGCCAGGAAATGCCATGTCCACGATTCGTTTGATTGCCCCTTCAGGTTTCTGTGTTAATCAGGCCGCAGCGGCTCGCGGTATAGAACGCCTGAAAGCCTCCGGTCATCGGGTAGAAAACCAATCTGTGGTGACGCGCCGTTTCCAGCGTTTTGCCGGAACCGATGAGCAGCGGCTGGCTGATATTCAGGATTTATCTGTACTTCCTACAGAGTGCGACATTGTTCTGGCGGTGCGCGGCGGGTACGGTGCCACTCGCCTGCTTGAAAATATTGACTATTCGCGTATTGGCCGCGCCTTGCGCGAACGTACGCCGATAATCTGCGGGCATAGTGATTTCACGGCTATCCAGTTAGCGCTGCTTTCTCAGACCGGAACCATCACTTTTAGCGGCCCGATGCTTGCCGGAAACTTTGGTTCCGAAGAGCTAAACAGCTTCACCTGGCAGCATTTCTGGCAGGCCATTACTGAGCCGCAATTCACGCTGAACTGGCAGAGCGCCACACCGGCGTGTTCGGCGAGCGGGAAATTATGGGGCGGCAATCTCGCCATGTTAGTGTCGCTGATGGGGTCGCCATGGCTAACTCCGATTGATGGCGGCATTTTGGTGGTCGAAGATATTAATGAGCACCCTTTCCGCGTCGAGCGCATGCTTTTGCAACTGCATCACGCCGGGATTTTAGCGCGTCAAAAAGCGCTGATTCTGGGCAGCTTCAACGGAGCTACGTTAAGTGATTACGACGGCGATTACGATTTCGACGAGATGTGCCACATGTTGCAGCAACGCTTATCGATTCCCGTTCTGCGTGGTTTGCCTTTCGGCCATGAACCGGAAACGGTTACCCTCCCCTTAGGTGCATATGGCGAACTGCACCATGATGGGCAAACCGCCAGCCTGACAATCAGCGGTCATCCGGTATTGAGGCAAAATAATTAAGCCTCGCCCTTACATAGCACGATTAATCAATGTTTTCCGTGTTAACATTTCCACTCGAATGGCGCAGGGCAAAGGAGAAAGCGAATTTTGGACGCAGGGGCGATAGTCAGTCTGTTTATTTTAGGTTCCGTACTGGTAACTTGTAGCATCTTATTGAGTTCTTTTTCCTCGCGTCTTGGTATCCCCATTTTGGTTATCTTCCTCGCTATCGGTATGTTGGCGGGCGTTGATGGCATCGGGGGTATTCCGTTTGATAATTATCCTTTCGCCTATTTAGTCAGTAACCTTGCGCTGGCGGTGATTCTGCTCGATGGCGGAATGCGCACCCAGGCAAGTTCATTTCGCGTAGCCCTTGGCCCGGCGCTGTCGCTTGCCACCGTCGGCGTGTTGATAACCTCCGGTTTAACCGGCATGGCCGCGGCCTGGCTGTTTAATCTCAATTTAATCGAAGGTATGTTGATTGGCGCAATCGTCGGCTCAACCGATGCGGCGGCGGTGTTCTCGCTGCTCGGCGGTAAGGGGCTTAACGAACGTGTGGGCGCAACGCTTGAGATTGAATCCGGCAGTAACGATCCGATGGCGGTGTTTCTGACCATTACTCTCATCGAGATGATTCAGCAAGGGCAAAGCGGCCTGAGCTGGATGTTCCTGGTGCACATTATTCAGCAGTTTGGCCTGGGGATTTTGCTTGGCCTCGGCGGCGGTTATCTGCTGCTGCAAATGATTAACCGCATTACGTTGCCGCAGGGTTTGTATCCGCTGCTGGCGTTAAGCGGCGGGATTATGGTGTTTGGTATCACCACCGCGTTAGACGGCAGCGGGATTCTGGCCGTTTATCTCTGTGGCTTCTTGCTTGGTAACCGCCCGATTCGCAGCCGTTTTGGCATTCTGCAAAACTTTGATGGACTGGCATGGCTTGCACAAATTGGCATGTTCCTGGTGCTGGGGCTTCTGGTCAATCCATCGGATCTGTTACCGATTGCGATCCCTGCGCTGCTGCTCTCTATCTGGATGATTTTCTTTGCTCGCCCGCTGTCTGTTTTCGCGGGGCTCCTGCCGTTCCGAGGGTTTAATCTGCGCGAGCGCGTGTTTATCAGTTGGGTGGGATTACGCGGCGCGGTGCCGATTATTCTCGCCGTCTTCCCGATGATGGCGGGGCTTGAGAACGCCCGTCTGTTCTTCAATGTGGCGTTCTTCGTGGTGTTAGTCTCGCTGCTGCTGCAAGGCACGTCGCTTGGTTGGGCGGCCAAAAAAGCGAAAGTTGTGGTGCCGCCAGTGGGCTGGCCGGTTTCCCGCGTGGGGTTAGATATTCACCCCGAAAACCCATGGGAGCAGTTTGTTTATCAGCTTAGCGAAGATAAGTGGTGTATCGGGGCGGCACTGCGTGACCTGAAAATGCCGAAAGACACGCGCATAGCCGCGCTGTTCCGCGACAATGTTTTGCTGCATCCAACTGATCGAACGCGTTTACAAGTTGGCGATGTGCTTTGTGTCATTGGCCGTGAGCGCGACCTTCCTGCGCTGGGCAAAATGTTTAGCCAGTCACCGCCGGTTTCACTCGACCAGCGCTTCTTTGGTGACTTTATTCTTGAAGCCAGCGCGCAGTTTGCCGATGTCGCGACTATTTACGGTCTCGACCTTGATGACACCGTAAATACGCAGCAAACGCTGGGTGAGTTCGTGGTGGGGATGTTAGGCGGCGCGCCGGTTGTGGGTGACCAGGTCGAATTTGCAGGTATGATTTGGACCGTTGCCGAGAAAGAAGATAACCAGGTACGCAAAATCGGTGTCCGTGTCGAGAGCGACGAAGCTGAGTAGTTTTATGCTAATTTGAAGGCCAGGATGATGTCGGGTGGCGGCTTAGGCCTTACCCGACCGACAAAACCATTGTAGGGTGGATAGGCGCATGCGCCATCCACCAGAAATTAAGAGTCTACAGCGTCACAACCGGCACACGCGGTGCCAGGGCGCACATCAATTCATATCCGACTGTACCTGCCGCATGGGCCACATCATCAATTTTCACCTCGTTACCCCAAAGTTCGACCGGACTGCCAATGCCGGTATGCGGGCAAGGAGTGAGATCGACGGCCAGCATATCCATAGAAATCGCGCCCACGGTCTGGGTTAACACACCATCGACACGCACTGGCGTGCCAGTTGGCGCGTGGCGCGGGTAACCGTCAGCATAGCCGCAGGCAACGATGCCAATGCGCTGTTCGGCGCTGGCGCGGAAGCGACTGCCGTATCCGACCGTATCTCCCGGTTTAAGGTTTTGTACGCCAATGATTTCACTTTGCAGGCTCATGACGGGCTGCAAGCCGCTGGTGGCAACATCGCACCATTGGCCGCTCGGCGACGCACCATAGAGAATGATCCCAGGGCGCACCCAGTCGAAATGGGCTTCCGGGTGCCAGAGCGTTGCCGCAGAGTTTGAAAGGGAACGGGCGCAATCCAGGCCTTCTGCCGCCTGTTCCACACGTTTCATCGGCTCGACAATACCATCCGTTTGTTCTGCATCTGCAAAATGCGCCATCAGCGTGAGTTGGCCGACGTTAGCGATAGCGCGCAGTTGCTGCCAGATGGACTGTACGCGGTCGGGGCTAAAACCGAGGCGGTTCATCCCGCTATTCATCTTGAGATAAACATCGAGTGGCGCATTGAGTTTGGCGTTGGCTAAGGCTTTCACCTGCCAGTTACTGTGCAAACTGGTGGTGAGGCGATATTGGTCAAACAGCGGGAGTTCATCGACGTGGAAGAAGCCTTCTAGCATCAGGATCGGCCCTTTCCAGCCGCGTTCTCGCAGCAAAATAGCCTCTTCAAGGTTTAGCATCGCAAAGCCGTCAGTTTCTCTTAGCGACGACCAGACGCGCTCCAGTCCATGACCATACGCATTCGCTTTAACCACCGACCAGACGCGCGAATGGGGGGCTGCCTGGCGGACAACATTTAAATTGTTACGCAGCGCGCTGAGCTTCAGCGTCGCAACAATCGGACGGGACATTGCCCTCTCCTTGTTTGAAATTAGTTATGAGCGTTATGCAGGCGCTGTGAGCCTGTCGGCCTGAAACCCGGGGAGTAACGCGCAACCGCGAGATCGTCAAAGGGTATCGCAGGCGTTCTTCCTGAAATTAAATCACTCAACATCTGGCCTGAACCGCAGGCCATCGTCCAACCAAGCGTTCCGTGCCCGGTGTTGAGCCAAAGATTTTTGAACGGGGTGCGCCCGACAATTGGCGTACCGTCTGGCGTCATTGGGCGCAAGCCCGTCCAGAATGTCGCTTGTTCAACGTGCCCTCCGCGCGGGTAAAGATCGCGAACCACCATCTCCAGCGTTTCACGGCGGGGTTGCAATAATTCCGTATTAAAACCGACGATTTCTGCCATTCCGCCGACGCGAATACGCTTATCAAAACGCGTAATAGCAATTTTGTATGTCTCATCGAGAATAGTCGAAACCGGCGCGCCCTGCTCGTCGGCAATCGGGATGGTAAGCGAGTAACCTTTGAGCGGATAGACAGGAATATCAACGATTTTTTTCAGCAGATCGGTTGAGTAGGACCCGAAGGCGACCACATATGCATCGGCCTTTATCACCTCTTTGCCGCACTGAACGCCATAGATATTTTGGCCTTCATACAGCAGGCGATCGACCGACGTATTGAATCGAAACTCAACGCCCGCCTCGGCGGCCATTCGCGCAAGATTTTGCGTAAATAACTGGCAATCGCCGGTTTCGTCGTTGGGTAAACGCAAACCGCCGGTAAGTTTATGGGCCACATCGGCCAGCGCCGGTTCAACGTCTGCCAGGCGGGAAGATTCCAGCAATTGGTACGGCACGCCAGCATCTTCAAGCACGGCAATATCTTTGGCTGCGTTTTCATACTGCTGAGCGGTGCGGAATAGTTGCAGCGTACCGCCCTGCCGCCCCTCGTATTGAATACCGGTGCTGTGACGCAACTCTTTCAGGCAATCACGGCTGTACTCGGCAAGTCGCACCATACGGCCTTTGTTTTCCATGTAATGGCGCATATCGCAGTTACGCAACATCTGCAGCATCCACTTCAGTTGGAATTGTGTGCCATCGAGGCTAATTGCCAGCGGAGCATGGCGCTGGAACATCCACTTAATAGCTTTAAGGGGAACGCCAGGTGCGGCCCAGGGTGCCGCATAGCCCGGAGAAATTTGCCCGGCATTTGCCGCACTGGTTTCCATTGCAGGCCCAGCCTCCCTGTCGATAACCGTGACATCATGCCCTGCCTGACGTAAATACCAGGCACTGCTGACACCGATAACGCCACTTCCCAGCACCACAACACGCATAACTGTTCCACCATTTAGCTAAAAGAATAATCTTCTGATTACAAATTGATAACTCAGATGAAAATGTTATTCAACATATGGCTTTGTTATAGTGACTTTCCTCACAACCCAACCTGATATATACCCTAAATAATTCGAGTTGTGGGTAGGCGGCCAGGGAGCTTATCCCTGGAAGTAAGTGACTGAGGTAAGCGAGTGCAGCTAGCACCCCCACAACTTGAGGTATGACGGGTATAGCGGGACAGCGATAATTAGGACCTCCTGCGCGGGAAGATATTATCGTCAGAATATTATTCTGCTTATATTGTAAAATACGGGAAATCGAAATCAGTAAATCGCGCGCAAATTATTTTTCTTATCGCCGCTAACTTCCAGGAGTTGTCTATTCTTGAAAGTGAGGCTTTCCATTCAGAGAGAGCCGCCAACAATGAGGGCGCGCTGATGGCTATTAATACTGATTCCGCCACAAAGGATTCTAAACGTCTAAGTGATGGACCAGACTGGACGTTCGAGCTGCTTGATGTCTATCTCGCTGAGATAGATCGTGTTGCTAAACTCTATCGCCTGGATACCTATCCTCATCAAATTGAAGTGATTACTTCCGAACAGATGATGGACGCTTACTCAAGCGTTGGGATGCCGATTAACTATCCCCACTGGTCGTTCGGGAAAAAGTTTATCGAAACGGAGCGCATGTATAAACATGGGCAGCAAGGGCTGGCCTATGAAATCGTCATCAACTCGAACCCGTGCATTGCCTATCTGATGGAAGAAAACACCATTACAATGCAGGCGCTGGTTATCGCTCACGCCTGTTATGGTCATAACTCTTTCTTTAAAAATAACTATTTGTTCCGTAGCTGGACGGATGCCAGCTCGATTATTGATTACCTGATTTTCGCCCGTAACTACATTACCCAGTGCGAAGAGCGTTATGGCGTGGATGAAGTGGAACGCCTGCTCGACTCCTGCCATGCGCTGATGAATTACGGCGTTGACCGCTACAAACGTCCGCAAAAAATTTCGTTGCAGGAAGAGAAAGCCCGGCAAAAAAGCCGCGAGGAGTATCTGCAAAGCCAGGTGAATACGCTGTGGCGTACACTGCCGCGTCGTGAAGAAGAGAAAACTGTCGCTGAAGCGCGGCGTTACCCTTCTGAGCCGCAAGAAAACCTGCTCTATTTTATGGAGAAAAACGCGCCGTTGCTGGAACCCTGGCAGCGTGAGATTTTGCGCATTGTGCGTAAGGTCAGCCAATATTTTTACCCGCAAAAGCAGACGCAGGTGATGAACGAAGGCTGGGCGACGTTCTGGCACTACACGATTCTGAACCACCTGTATGATGAAGGGAAAGTGACCGATCGCTTTATGCTGGAATTTTTACACAGCCATACCAATGTGGTGTTTCAGCCGCCGTATAACAGCCCGTGGTACAACGGCATTAACCCGTATGCGCTCGGTTTTGCCATGTTCCAGGACATCAAACGGATTTGTCAGTCGCCAACTGAAGAAGACCGCTACTGGTTCCCGGACATCGCCGGTAAAGACTGGCTGGAGACACTGCATTTCGCGATGCGTGATTTCAAAGACGAGAGCTTTATTAGCCAGTTCCTGTCGCCGAAATTAATGCGTGATTTCCGCCTGTTTACGGTGCTGGATGACGATCGCAATAACTATCTGGAAATTGCCGCCATTCATAACGAAGAGGGCTACCGGAAAATTCGCGCCGAGCTTTCCGCTCAGTACAATCTGAGTAATCTTGAGCCGAACATTCAGGTGTGGAATGTCGATTTACGCGGGGACCGGTCGCTCACGCTGCGTTATATCCCACATAATCGCGCCCCGCTGGATAAAGGGCGTCGCGAAGTGCTGAAACATGTCCATCGCCTGTGGGGCTTTGATGTGACGCTTGAGCAACAAAATGAGGATGGAAGTGTGGAGTTACTTGAACGCTGCCCGCCGCGATTGAACAGTTTGTAAGTATAAAAAAACGCTTCCTTGGGGAAGCGTTTTTCGTATTGCTGTGGGTGAGGAAAATGCCAGACTAGCGGCTGTGCATCGCCAAATCACCCGGTAAATTTTTCTGCATCCGATGCCAGATTTCCCCACTCTCACGTCCGTAGGTACGAACCGTATCAAAGACCTGGTCGTACAAACCTTGTTGGCAAATTTCTGCCAAACGGTGATAGAAACCTAACGCCAGACTGCGCGCTTCTGGGCTTGAGAAATAGTGACGCCCGATGCGGGTATACAATCCTTTCATTCCATTGAGGATAAGACCGTAAATCGGGTTCCCGGAAGCGAAAGCCAAACCGCGGAAAATATTGTAATCAAGCTTAGCAAACGCATCAGCGTGGTCTTCAACGCTGTTTGCCGTCGCCAGAACTTCTTGCGCTTTATCCGGATGCTGACGAACAGCGGTACGAATAAAGATAGTGGCAATGTTAGTTCGCACTGATAACAAGTTATCGATTAACTGCGGCACGCTGTCGTGATCGAGACGCGCCAGGGTTTCCAGAATGTTTAAACCGGAAGTTTCCCAGAAGTTATTCACTTTGGTCGGTTTGCCATGCTGAATGGTTAACCATCCGTCACGCGCCAGACGCTGAAGCACCTCGCGCAATGTGGTTCGCGTCACGCCAATAAGTTCGGATAATTCACGTTCCGCTGGAAGAATGGTTCCCGGAGCGAAGCGGTTATTCCAGATACTTTCGATAATATATTCTTCCGCGAAACCCGCTGGGCTCTGCGCCTTAATGACCATAGTATGCTTTCCATTACACAGGTTTTGCTAAAGAGACTCATCATACCAGATGCCGTGCGGCGCAGGTAGCGGCGGCAACCGCCAAATGTGGAATCATGGTTTAATTTTGCAGGCAATCACACAACCAAGGAATATTCCTATGCCTTGATTGAATTCTTATGCGCGAGTAACCTGAAACATCTCAAATGAACGCAACTTTATCTTTATTCGACTTTGCTCAGTTCCAGTAAAAGTGACAGCGTCACCTTTCTGAGATTTGAAATTGCCGGATAACGGGAGCATGTAAATTCTACGATGGAAATATCGACCGGGCGTGCGCTGTTTCGCAACTTTTTAGGTCAGTCACCGAACTGGTACAAACTGACTTTGTTAACTTTTTTAGTGATTAACCCTTTGGTTTTTTGGTTCATTAGCCCCTTTATTGCAGGCTGGCTTCTGGTCGCCGAGTTTATTTTCACCCTCGCAATGGCCCTGAAATGCTATCCGTTACTGCCAGGCGGCCTTCTGGCGATTGAAGCCGTGTTTGTCGGCATGACCAGCGCCGAGCATGTACGTGAAGAAATTGCCGGAAACCTCGAAGTGTTGCTGCTGCTGATATTTATGGTGGCAGGCATCTACTTTATGAAGCAGCTTTTGCTGCTGGTGTTCACCAAATTGCTGCTGGGCATCCGTTCAAAGATTTTACTTTCCCTCGCATTTTGTATCGCTGCGGCTTTTTTATCGGCCTTTCTGGATGCTCTTACCGTTGTTGCAGTGGTGATAAGCGTTGCGGTTGGTTTTTATGACATTTACCACCGTGTCGCGTCTACCGGTGCTCCCGACGGTGAAATGCAAGACGATGCGCAGCTCGATTCTGCTGCACGCGGCACGCTTGAGCAGTTCCGCGCATTCTTACGCAGCCTGATGATGCATGCGGGCGTTGGCACCGCGCTGGGTGGCGTGATGACGATGGTAGGCGAGCCGCAAAATCTTATCATAGCCAAAAACGCCGGATGGCACTTTGGCGATTTCCTACTACGTATGGCGCCTGTAACTGTTCCGGTTCTGATTTGCGGCCTGGTAACCTGCGTGCTGCTTGAGTCCACTAAAATTCTTGGTTACGGCGAAAAATTGCCGGAAAAAGTGCGCGATATTTTGCAGGATTACGATACGAAAAGTGCGCAAAAACGAACTCGCCAGGATCGCGTGAAATTAGTGGTTCAGGCGCTGATCGGCATTTGGCTGGTGATTGCGCTAGCGCTGCATTTGGCCGAAGTGGGGTTAATCGGTCTATCGGTAATTATTTTCGCTACCGCGCTGTGCGGCGTGACCGATGAACATCAAATAGGCAAAGCCTTTACTGAAGCGCTTCCGTTCACCGCCCTGCTGACGGTCTTCTTCGCGGTTGTCGCCGTGATTATCGATCAGCATCTGTTTACGCCGGTTATTCATTTTGTATTGCAAGCTGAACCACATTCGCAGTTAGCCCTGTTCTACGTGTTCAACGGTATTTTGTCGTCGATTTCCGATAATGTTTTCGTCGGCACCGTTTATATCAATGAAGCTAAAAATGCCCTGACCAACGGGATTATCGACCTCAAACAGTTTGAATTACTGGCGGTCGCAATTAACACGGGAACGAACTTGCCGTCCGTAGCCACGCCTAACGGCCAGGCTGCGTTCTTATTCTTGCTCACCTCAGCCCTTGCGCCGCTGATTCGCCTCTCTTATGGCCGTATGGTGTTGATGGCGCTTCCATACACGCTGGTGCTGACGCTGGTTGGATTGCTCTGCGTCGAGTTTACGCTGGTGCCCGCAACCGAATGGATGCTACACGCAGGGTGGATTTCCTCACCCGACATCCATGCCATTCCACATTAACTAAATTTCACGGGCAGTGAGCTGCCCGTTCACTTTTTTGTCTGATAAACATTCGATTAGCGTGTTATTTTGATGTGCCTACTGGCGCTGAAAATGAATTCGTTTACACTGCCGACTAAACGTATGTTGCAGGGATACTGATTATGTTGCGATATTTAAACCAATGCTCCCGCGGGCGCGGTGCCTGGATTCTGCTGGCACTCACGGCTTTTGCGCTGGAAATGGTGGCATTGTGGTTCCAGCACGTCATGATGCTCAAACCATGTGTGATGTGTATTTATGAGCGTTGCGCACTGTTTGGCGTTATGGGTGCAGGGATTGTGGGGGCGATTGCGCCAAAAACACCTTTGCGTTATGCAGGCATTGCACTGTGGATTTACAGCGCCGGGAAAGGTCTTCAGTTGGCATGGGAACACACCATGATTCAGCTTCACCCTTCCCCGTTTGTGACCTGTGATTTTGCCGCACGTTTCCCAGGCTGGCTGCCGCTCGATAAATGGCTGCCGTCAGTGTTTGTCGCCACCGGAGACTGTTCCGTTCGTCAATGGGAATTCCTGTCCCTGGAGATGGTACAGTGGTTAGTGGGGATTTTCGCTGTATTCTTGTTGATTGCTCTGCTGGTGTTGATTGCCCAGCCTTTCAAACCAAAACGTCGCGATCTCTTCGGGCGCTAATCTCAAGATTTATAAAGCAAAAACCCGCCGATGGCGGGTTTTTTATTATTAGTGGTCGCGGCGGTAAAGCGTCCACTGGTCAATGCGTTCACCGCCCGGCAAGAGGCAGTCACCCCGCTCTCCCAGATCGGTTTTCACCGTTCTCAATTCACCGCCTTTATCTTTGCAGTAAACTGACGCCGGGTTCGGCATGCCGATGACCTGAGGCGGTTTAGGTGCAACAGGTTGCGGCGATGAACAGCCGCTGAGAATGAGCGCCCCGAACAGTAATGTTATTTTTTTCATTATTCCTCCGTTATGGAGGCTGAATGTTAACAGTGCAGGAATGGGGAAAGCAAAACCAGCGGAATACGCTCTTAGCGAGCAGCTACGTTATATTGATGAATCGCACTCATCGGACGATGGATAGTGTGCATCCCTGATTTACAGAAGATACAAACAGCGCCGTGGGGATTTGTTTCTCGGACATCGTAGGGGGAGGTGCGATACTGTGAACCGCCACAAGACGGACACTTAAATGTTAAGTACTGGATAAAAACCTTCTTTTACTTGTTATTGAAAGAACACCGTATCATAAAGATTTCACTTTGTACGATTTATTTTGGTGTTCTTTTCTAATTCTGGTGGATTAATCTGCCCACTCAGGCTTGTTTAAAATATGTGCTTGCCAATCGCGCACTTCCGACTCTTTAACCGCAATATGGCGCACAGAAATGCGTTCGCCGTGCATCGCCGCTTTAGAACCGGTCAACAACGGGTGCCATGTCGGTAAATCTTTGCCTTCGGCTAACAGACGATAGGCGCAGGAGTGCGGCAGCCATTCAAACGTTGGCAAATTATCGCGGGTCAATTTGATGCAATCGGGTTCAAATTCAAAACGGCGCGCGTAATTTTTGCACTGACAGGTTTTGATGTTTAATTGCTTACAGGCGACGTTGGTGAAATAAATTTCATCCGTGTCTTCATCCATCAATTTATGCAGACAGCACTGGCCGCAGCCATCGCAAAGGGATTCCCACTCCGCGTCACTCATTTCGTCAAGCGTTTTGCTCTGCCAGAACGGCGCTGTAGTCATGATGTTTGTCCGGTAATAAAAAAACAAGCGCACCTTATAAACAGTCTGGGCCTGAGATGCAAGTTTTGCCGCCCTGAGGCGGCAAATTGATTATAGAACGCGAGTGGTAAAACTGCGGTCGGCAAAGCTAACTTCCAGTTCATCACCGCTGTTTAGCGGCCCGACACCGTCTGGTGTTCCTGTGAGAATCACATCGCCTGCGCGTAGAGTGAAGAAGCGGCTCATGTAGGCAATCAGCGGTACGATCTTGTGGATCATATCGGCGGTATTTCCCTGCTGGCGTATTTCACCGTTGATTTTTAAAGCAATGGGCGTGTTCTGCGCATCGCCGTTAAATTCAGAGGCAGGAATAAAACCAGAGATCGGGCAGGAATTATCAAACCCTTTAGCCTTTTCCCACGGCTGACCAGCTTTTTTCAGTTTGCTCTGTAAATCACGCAGCGTAAGATCAAGCGCCACGCCATAGCCCGCAATGGCTTTCGTGACATGCTCTTGCGTTGCCTGCCTTAACGTCGAGCCAATAAGAATCGCCAGCTCCACTTCATGATGAACAGAGCCGAACTCCTGCGGCAGCACCAGCGGCTGGCGAATATCGCACAGCGCACTTTCCGGTTTAATAAACACCACCGGTTCATCAGGCGTTGCACTGCCCATCTCTTTGATATGTTTTGCGTAGTTACTGCCTACACACACTACTTTGCTGACCGGAAAATCCAGCAGCGCACCCTGCCAGTTATGATGCTGATACATGCCTTTCCTCTGCGTCGTTGTGTTAATGACTTTTGATACTAGAGAAAAAAATCACCGCTGAACACTGGTGCCTGTTCGTTATTGTGCAATTGCGTCTGCCATCGTGCTGATGCTAAGGGCGAAGTAGTAAGAACGATTCCAGTGCATGATGGTGCGGAAGTTGTTATAGACAAGGAATGAGCGTGCCAAATTATCATCCGGCGTAATAATCCAGGCTTTTTGTGTCGCGGGCGGTGGCTGAGTCCCGTCTTTAAAGGTGACGCCCAACTGCTGCCACTGGCTGACGGTTTTCCCCTGCTCCGTTTTCGTGCCCGCAAGCACGTTGTCGAAACCTTCCGGCAGAATAATCTCCTTTCCCCAATTTTCACCCGCTTTCCAACCCTCGGTTTCCAGATAATTGGCCGTTGATGCAAATACATCGCTGGTGTTATTCCAGATATCTATTTTCCCGTCGCCATCGCCATCAGCGCCATAGCGCAGGTAAGAGCTAGGCATAAACTGGTTTTGCCCCATCGCACCCGCCCACGAGCCTTTGAGCTCTTGTACCGAGACATGACCTTGATCGAGTATTTTTAACGATGCCATCAGCTCTTTGGTGAAAAAGGCTTCGCGTCGGCCTTCAAAAGCCAGTGTCGCCAGCGCAGAAACAATGTCTTCTTTTCCCTGTATTTCACCGAAATGGCTCTCCATCGCCCACAACGCAACGATGTACTGGCTTTGCACACCCGTACGGCGGCTTATAGTGCTTAATTCGTTTTGATGGAGTTGGTACTGTTCCCGCGCTTTTTCAATCTTTTCCGGGGTAATGACCCGGGCCAGGTATTCATCCAGCATAATTTTCTTCTCAAGCTGGTTCTGGTCGGATTTTATGACCCGATCAACAAAATGAACGTTGGCGAAGGCGCTGGAGATTGTGTTGTCACTCACCCCCTGAAGCCGCGCCTGGGTTTTGAGGGTTTCAACGTAAGCGGGAAATTCAGCGGGGTTACGTCCCTGCTCGGCAAGCGTAACTGGCGCAGGTTTGCTCGCAGGCTGCGTACCAACCGGTGTGTTAACAAGGGATTGCGTCTGCGCCATAGCGGATGAGGCGGTATAACTACTGAGCACAAAGGCGATGACGGTTAAACAAATTGCTGGAGTATTCATCTTTTTCCCCGCGGTTTTTTGTTCTAAACATCATCTCCTTTTATGCCTGAGAAAGATTAGGCATCCTCCGAAACTTATTTTTTCGGACTATTTTCAAGATGGATTTTTAACAAACTTTCTGGAGGTGGTGGTAATTGTAAATAATAGCCGTCATTTTTGAGTGCTTGTTTAACTTTATCGAAATCTGCATTAGCCAGTTTTTTACTGCCATCAAGCGGTAATAACATCGCCAATTGCGGTATACCAAAACCTTTCATCAATTCTTCAGGAACACGCGAGAAATCGTCTTTTTTTTCGACATAAAGATATGTCTGGTCACGTTTACTACTTCTGTAGATCACACAAAACATTTTTTTTACTCTATTTTCGCCAGATGGTGGCTTGCCTGAATATACCTGTGACTATAACATGCCAGATGTACTTCGGAATATCGTCCCACACAGGTGGGGATTAAAACTGAATTGAGTAAGGCCAGGATGTCAAACACGCCAATCGAGTTAAAAGGCAGCAGTTTTACCTTATCAGTGCTTCACTTACATGATGCACAACCCGAGGTCATTCTCCAGGCCCTTCAGGACAAAGTATCCCAGGCTCCCGCTTTTCTGAAAAATGCACCGGTGGTGGTGAACGTTGCCAACCTCGATGGTTCAGTTAATTGGAAGAGAGTCCAGCAAGCGGTGGTTTCTTCCGGTTTGCGAGTGGTCGGAATTAGTGGTTGTAAAGACGAAGCGCTGAAAAAAGAAATTGAGCGCGCCGGCTTGCCACTTCTGACAGAAGGGAAAGAAAAAAATTCACGCACAAAGCCTGCGCCCGTTGAGGCTGCAGCCTCTGTCGAGCCAGTTGTTAACCCGGTCACAAAAACACGATTGATTGATGCTCCGGTTCGTTCCGGCCAGCGTATTTATGCCCCAAACTGTGATTTGATTATCACCAATCATGTCAGTGCCGGTGCAGAACTTATCGCTGATGGTAATATTCATGTTTACGGCATGATGCGTGGCCGCGCCCTGGCGGGTGCCAGTGGCGATCGTGATGCACAAATATTCTGTACAAATCTTGCTGCTGAACTGGTTTCAATAGCAGGTGAATACTGGCTGAGTGAACAGATACCAGCCGATTATTATGGGAAAGCAGCACGCCTGAGTCTGGCAAGTGGTGCTCTCTCCGTTCAACCTTTGAATTAAGCCCTTTTAACAAGGAATTCCTTTATGGCACGCATTATTGTTGTTACATCGGGTAAAGGGGGCGTCGGTAAGACCACGTCCAGCGCGGCCATCGCTACAGGTTTGGCCCAGAAGGGAAGAAAAACCGTCGTAATCGATTTTGATATTGGCCTGCGTAACCTGGATTTGATCATGGGCTGCGAACGCCGTGTGGTCTACGATTTCGTTAACGTTATCCAGGGCGATGCCACATTAAACCAAGCGTTGATCAGAGATAAACGCACCGAGCAACTCTATATTCTCCCGGCTTCACAAACTCGCGATAAAGACGCTCTCACCCGTGAAGGCGTAGCAAAAGTATTAGAAGACCTGAAAAATATGGACTTCGAATTTATCGTTTGTGATTCCCCGGCAGGTATTGAAACTGGTGCGCTGATGGCGCTCTATTTTGCTGATGAAGCGGTTATTACCACTAACCCTGAAGTTTCATCAGTACGCGATTCAGACCGTATTCTCGGTATTCTTTCTTCGAAATCTCGCCGTGCAGAAAACGGTGAAGCGCCGATAAAAGAACACCTGCTGTTAACTCGCTACAATCCAGGTCGTGTAAACCGTGGCGATATGCTGAGCATGGAAGATGTGCTGGAGATCCTGCGCATTCCACTGGTTGGCGTTATCCCAGAAGATCAATCTGTTCTGCGCGCGTCAAACCAGGGTGAGCCGGTCATTCTTGACCAGGAGGCTGATGCAGGTAAAGCTTACGCGGATACTGTTGAGCGCCTGCTTGGCGAAGATCGCCCTTTCCGCTTCATTGAAGAAGAGAAGAAAGGCTTCCTCAAACGCCTGTTCGGAGGATAAGTTATGGCATTACTAGACTTTTTTCTCTCACGGAAAAAGAACACCGCCAACATTGCAAAAGAACGCCTGCAAATTATCGTTGCAGAACGCCGTCGTGGTGATAGTGAACCGCATTATTTACCGCAGTTAAAGCGCGATATTCTGGAAGTGATTTGCAAATATGTAAAAATCGATCCAGAGATGTTAACCGTCGTTCTTGATCAAAAAGATGATGATATTTCTGTTCTGGAACTAAACGTAACGTTGCCAGAAGCGCAGGAAGCCACAACAAAATCTGCGTAATACAACTTCGTATAATAAACCCCCAGAATGATATTCGGGGGTTTATTTATTTTACGCTCTGACAACTTTTTGAATACAGACTATTCTTACAGGTTGACTAGATTTTCTAAATTAATATTCCAGTATTACTTCACTCACCCCTGTAATTATTCCCAGTAACATTTGAAGAATATGGGTATATTAATAATCTGCCAGTAACGTTTTTAACGCTTCGCCCATTACGCGTCCGCGCCAGCCACTGATTAATTCCGGTTGCATTGCCTGCGGTTTTAATTGCCAGTGCCAGTTTAAGAGCTGGTTAATTTGACGGCGAGACGCCAGCAATTCAGCGCTTAAACCACAGGTTTCACTCACCTGTAAGACCTGCGCTTTTATCGCTTTAAACACGCGGCGATAGCCCGGCATATCAACCAGATTGCTCAGCGGCTCAGGTAATTCATCATCAGATAATGCCTGCGCTTCAGCCACTAGCCCCAGTAGCGTTTTACCGTGGAAACGGATTTCGCTCCCGCTCAGGCCGAGGTGTTCCAGTTCACCTAATGAGCCCGGCATATAACGAGCGACCTGCCAGAGGTGTTCTTCGCGTACCACGAAATTCACCGCCATATCTCGCTCACGCGCTTTACGCAGACGCCAGGAAGCCAGTTTCTTCAGGCACGCCAACTGGCGCGTTCTTAACTGCCATGCGTTGCCGATTTCACGCCAGGCTTCTTCCGGATCAAGCACATCCTGACGGCGCGCGGCCATAAGGTTGCATTCATCCAGTGCGGCGTCCATCCAACCCGCGGCTTCCGTCTCTTCCATCAGCTTGTGCGCAATAGGCAGCAGGTAAAGCACATCGGCCGCAGCATAATCGCACTGGCGCTCCGTCAACGGGCGCGCCAGCCAGTCGGTACGTGACTCGCTTTTATCCAGCGCAATGCCGGTAAAAGACTCAACGATGGTGGCAAAACCACAGGAAAGCGGACGGCCGCTAAATGCAGCCAGGATCTGCGTATCAATAAAGGGATCGGGCAGCATGCCATAGGCATTCAGAAACACTTCCAGATCTTCGCTCCCTGCGTGCAGGAACTTGATCACCGCTTTATCTTGCAAGAGCGTTTTGAATGGTGACCAGTCAGAGATAGTCAACGGGTCGATAAGCGAAACCGTTTTACCATCGTACAACTGGATCAAACCCAGTTGCGGGTAGTAGGTGCGAGTGCGCACAAATTCGGTATCCAGCGCGATGGCCGGAAATTGACGAGCCGCTTCACATACAATGGCAAGGGATTCATCGGTGGTAATCATTTGGTAAGTCAAATTCAGTTCTCTTAGGTTTGCGCCCATAAAAAACGCCGGCAGAACCGGCGTTAGGGCGACTGACTCGGAGCTCAGGCGTTATTGTTGCCTTTACTGGCCGATTCGTCACGTAGTTCTCGTCGTAATATTTTGCCAACGTTTGATTTTGGTAGCTCTTCGCGAAACTCCACCAGCTTCGGCACCTTGTAACCCGTCAGATGGCGGCGACAGAAAACAATCAACGCTTCTTCAGTTAGCGCCGGATCTTTCTTCACCACGAAGATTTTAACCGTTTCTCCGGAAGCACCGCCCGGCACACCAACGGCTGCAACTTCAAGCACGCCACTATGCTGCATCACCACGTCTTCGATTTCGTTCGGGTAAACGTTAAAGCCGGAAACCAGAATCATATCTTTTTTGCGATCGACGATACGCATAAAACCTTCATCGTCCATAACCGCAATATCACCGGTTCGCAGCCAGCCGTCCTGCAGAATTTCATCGGTAGCATCCGGGCGCTGCCAGTAGCCGAGCATCACCTGCGGGCCTTTTACGCACAGTTCGCCCGGTTCACCCGGAGGCACTTCTTCGCCTTCGTCATCAATCAGCTTCACTTCGGTAGAGGGTACCGGCAGGCCGATACTGCCGCTGTGATAATCCATATCATGCGGATTTGCGCTCACCAGCGGCGCGCACTCGGTCAGGCCATAACCTTCCAGCAGGAAGCGCCCGGTGAGTTTTTCCCAGCGCTCCGCTACAACGTGCTGCACCGGCATCCCACCGCCAGCGGAAAGGTGCAGGCTGGAGAAATCGAGCTGCTGGAATTCTTTATTGTTGAGTAGCGCATTGAAGAGCGTGTTTACGCCCGTCATCGCGGTAAACGGATATTTAGCCAGCTCTTTAACCAGCCCTGGAATGTCACGCGGGTTGGTGATGAGCAGGTTCTGCCCGCCCAGCTCAATAAACAGCAGGCAATTCATGGTCAACGCAAAGATGTGGTAAAGCGGTAACGCGGTGACCACCAGCTCTTTGCGTTCAAACAGCAGCGGACTGTAAGCGGCTCTGACTTGTTCAAGGTTTGCCAGCATGTTGCGGTGGGTCAGCATCGCCCCTTTTGCCACGCCCGTCGTCCCGCCGGTGTATTGCAAGAAAGCGAGATCGGCATTGAGAATTTCAGGCTTGATGTATTGCAGGCGATAGCCGTGTTGCAAGGCGCTACGAAAAGAGATGGCGTCAGGCAGATGGTATTTTGGCACCAGGCGTTTAACGTACTTAACCACGAAGTTAACTATCGTGCCTTTTGCCGCAGAGAGCTGATCGCCCATGCGCGTCAAAATAACGTGCTTAACCTGGGTTTTATCGACCACTTTTTCCAGGGTATGCGCAAAGTTTGAAACAATCACAATTGCGCTGGCACCGCTATCATTGAGCTGATGTTCAAGCTCGCGCGGGGTGTAAAGCGGGTTGACGTTTACCACCACCATGCCTGCACGCAGAATACCAAACAGCGCAACAGGGTACTGCAACAGGTTTGGCATCATTAACGCAACGCGATCGCCCTTTTGCAGCCCAAGACCTTGTTGCAAATAGGCAGCAAACGCACGGCTCCGCTCTTCCAGTTTGCGGAACGTCATAACTTCGCCCATGTTCATGAATGCAGGCTGATCGGCATAGCGCGCCGTTGCCTGCTCAAACATATCAACCAGGGACTGATAACGGTCAGGATTTATCTCAGCCGCAACATCGGCTGGGTAGCGGTTAAGCCAAACCTTCTTCAAGGATCCACCTCTGAATTTATTATTCGTCGTCATCACAACCCCAATACATAAACACATCGTTAACATAATATTAACTCAGCGTACCAGTTTATTAATTAGACTGATTTAAGGTTGCGAAGCACATCACTAATTATTTTTATTCCATTTTGAAAATGAATAGGCAGCGGGTGAGCCGCTGCCTATTAAATTCAGCAAAACAAACAGTTACTCAGTTACGATAGTCTGCACCTGAGCTGGGCCTGGATTGTACCATCCACCGCCCCACATCCCGCCGTAGCCGTAACGACCACGATAAGGATACGGCCCGCCCCAGAACCACGGGTCAATCGGTTGCGGCGGCATCACAACTTGTTGCGTGATGCGCCAGCGTTTATAGCCATTCACCTGCATAACCATAAACTTGTATGCCGTCTCGCCGACTTTCCCCTCAACCACGCCGGTGATAGGCCCAACCACGGTAATCAGTTGGCCACGGAAATCCACCGGGTCAAGGAAGCCGTTTACATCAGCGTAAATTCGCCCTCTGGAAGGTTCACCCAGTTGCGGGCG
This sequence comes from Buttiauxella gaviniae, assembly GCF_040786275.1. Lineage (NCBI taxonomy): Bacteria > Pseudomonadati > Pseudomonadota > Gammaproteobacteria > Enterobacterales > Enterobacteriaceae > Buttiauxella > Buttiauxella gaviniae. The sequence continues at coordinate 3,954,206 of NZ_JBFMVT010000002.1, read as the reverse complement.
CGCGCCTTCATCGAGATTAACGGTAGCAATCTCAAGACGGGTTTTACCTTGTCGATTATCGATATTCACCACTCGCCCGCCGAAACGAGCTTCCTGCCCGACGTAAAGCTGCGGTGCATTCATCACTCGCGCTAAATCTTGTTGAGGCATGGCGCTGGTGCCTTTGATGGCATCAGGGATGCTGACACAGCCGCTGAGCAAAACGACCGCCGCGGTTGCGAGTAATTGGGTAACAATCCTGACATGTAGACCAGCCATATCCTTTCTCCTTAACGCAGTTTCGCTTCACGAAAACGTTAGAACTACTCTCTGCCAGGAAGTTTCTTCCATGTCACTTCATTACGCAGATAAACCGGCTCGGCGTGTTCAACCGCGACCGTACGCCCGGCATTCAGAGCCTGAATCGCCAGAGGCAGCATATCTTCAGCCGCAGGAAGAGAAACCGCGCCATCACAAATGACCAGTTCACTGCCCTGCGCCATATCAGGCCAGGCCTGCCAGCCAGTGCCGACTGTAGCCCATTCGCCCTGGAGTTGTTTCAACCGTTCAGCAACCGCTTCCGGCTTTAACACTGCTTCAGTTTCTTCGCCATGCCAGACGCCATGCTCATCACGCTGATATTCAGCCCAATACACTTCGCCCATGCGCGCGTCGATGGCAGCCAGCACACGTGTTGCACCGGTCATACGCCATGCGCCTTGCGCCATCGTGGCAAGCGTTGAAACGCCGATCATAGGCAGTTCTGCACCTAAAGCCAGGCCCTGGGCGATACCAATGCCAATGCGTACGCCAGTAAAACTCCCCGGACCCCGCCCGTAAGCGAGGGCGTTCAATTGGTTAAGCGCAACGCCCCCTTCGTTCAGGATGTCGCGCACCAGCGGCAGAATACGTTGAGTATGTTCACGTGGGCAGAGTTCGAAATGGGCACAGGATGCCCCTTCATTGTACAGAGCAACTGAACAAGCTTCTGTCGCGGTATCAATGGCTAAAATTCGCATGGCGTTGCCAACCTCTGGCGGGAAAATAGGGTCAAAAATCGGCGCGCATCATACCATAGCCTGGCACAAATTACTGCGCCGCACGGTGGTTAAGAAATTCAACTGCCCGATTTATATCCCGGGTACGCGGGGTCGGCGGTAGGCTGTTGAGGAATACAGCACCATAGGGGCGCATCACCAGGCGATTATCACAAATCACTAAAACGCCCCGGTCATCAACGTCACGAATTAAGCGCCCTACGCCCTGTTTCAATGTGATGACGGCTTCAGGAAGCTGCACGTCTTCAAACGGATCGCCCCCGCGCAGGCGGCAATCTTCCATGCGCGCTTTCAGCAAAGGATCGTCCGGAGAGGTGAACGGCAGTTTGTCGATAATCACCAGCGAAAGTGTGTCGCCGCGCACGTCGACCCCTTCCCAAAAACTACTGGTTGCGACCAGTAGCGCGTTACCCGCATCCACAAATTGCTGGAGCAGTTGGCCTTTACTGGTTTCGCCTTGCAGCAAAACGGGTAGTGTCATGGTGGCGCGAAACTGCTCGGCTAAATCGCGCATCATTGAATGGGAAGTACATAACATAAAGCAGCGACCGTTGTTCGCTTCAATCAGCGGTTTGAGCATTTTTGCCAGGTGCCTGCCCGCCGCAGGTTGGTTCGGCGTTGGCAAACCGCGCGGCACACACAACAGCGCCTGGCTTGCGTAATCAAACGGGCTCGCTAACAGTAACGTTTCGGCATTAGCAATGCCCAAACGTTCGGTGAAGTGGCTGAGTTGGTCGTTTACAGAAAGCGTTGCCGAGGTGAAGATCCAGGTTCCGGCTTTCTGGTTAATCACTTCCTGGAATTTATCGGCAACCGACAACGGCGTTAGCGCCAGCGTGAAGTTGCGCGAATTGCACTCATACCAGTAGCTATAGCCGGGGGTATCAACGTCTTTCAGGCGCTTAATTCGCCCGCGCAAAATAACCGTGCGCTCAAAGGCGGCGTCCAGTAAGGCCGAGCGGCCAAGAGACAGTTTGGCCACGTCATAACAAAGCTCAAGCGCGTCATCAAGCAGCAGCAATGCCCGCTGGATAGAGGGTTCAGCCAGTAACTCTCGCAGATTTCCGCGATAGCCAGGGTCACCCATTTGCAAACGGAAATCCTGCGTGCTTTGTGCCAGGCGGTCAGCGCTTTTTTGGAGTTGCTGGGCGTCGCGCACTTCGGTGCGATAGGCGATGGAAATATCTTTGGCGATATCCAGCAACTGGCGGCTGGAAACAGACTGGCCGAAATATTGGCTGGCGATGTCAGGGATTTGGTGCGCTTCATCGAAAATCATCACTTCTGCCTCGGGAATCAGCTCGCCAAAGCCGCCCTCTTTCACCACCATATCGGCCAGAAAGAGGTGATGGTTCACCACTACCACGTCGGAATCCATGGCTTTTTTACGCGCTTTCACCACGAAACAGTCTTTGTAGAGCGGGCAATCTTGCCCAAGGCAGTTATCGTTGGTGCTGGTCACCATCGGCCAGACGGGAGAGTCTTCAGCAACGCTTACACAGGTGCTGATGTCCCCGTCGACCGTTTCAATCGCCCAGCCACGCAGTTTGACGATATCGCTTAGCGTCTGAACTTGCAGGTCGCCGCCCGCCAGGGCCTGTTGCTCCAGACGTTCCAGGCACAAATAGTTAGACCGCCCTTTAAGCAGCGCCAGCCGCCCTTTAAAATCGAGCGCCTGCGCCACCGTCGGTAAATCGCGGGAAAAGAGCTGATCCTGTAACGCTTTTGACCCGGTTGAGATAATGACTTTTTTGCCTGAACGCAGCGCCGGAGCTAGGTACGCATAGGTTTTACCGGTACCGGTGCCCGCTTCAACCACCAGCTCACGTCCGGTGGAGATAGCTTTGCTGACGGCTTGCGCCATCTGGCGTTGCGGTTCACGCGGTTTAAAACCCTTTATCGCCGTGGCGAGTTGGCCGTCTGCTGCAAAATCGTCTGTCACATTACCCCCTGGGTTTAATACCAGTGATTATGTCAGTCTGAGCGAGGTTAAGCCAGTGGAAGCCGCCTGCGGATTGTGTCAGGCTGTAGCGCTTTATGAATAAACTGAAAAGGAAACAGTGATGAGTATTGTGCGTATAAAACCGGAAGCACGTTGGTCTGACGCGGTGATTCATAACCACACGCTTTACTACACCGGTGTGCCAGAAAAGCTGGATGCGAATGCCTATGAGCAAACCGCAAACACACTTGCGCAGATTGACGCGGTGTTACAGGAACAGGGCAGCGATAAGCGTAACATTCTCGACGCCACCATTTTCCTGCCGGAAAGCGCCGACTTTGCTGCGATGAATAAAGCCTGGGATGAGTGGGTTGTCGCGGGTCATGCGCCGGTACGTTGTACCGTGCAGGCAAAATTGATGAACCCGCGCTTTAAAGTAGAAATTAAGATTATTGCGGCCGTGTAAAGCAACGCAGACGTGAACTTACGTTACTCGTCGTCGTTTTCTTCGTAGCGGTCTACGTATCTTTCTTCTTTGTCTGCTTCGTTATTGTCTTCGCTTTCGGCGTTGCCTTCGTCGTCGTCCTCAAAGCGGACGGCGACCATTTCACCGGTATGGTTGGCGCGAATTTCTGCGGCCACCAGCGCAATGGCTTCACCGCTGCTCATGCCCTGAGTCATGAGTTCCTGAATACGTTCGACTGCTTTTTGCTGCTGCTCGTGGGATAATGCGGGTAATCCTGAAATCATTTTCGACTCCTGTTACATTGCCTGGGTTAATTATTTCACGCTGCTTTCAGGGTTTCCAGAGGATTCCCCGGCATAGCAGGATGATCTGTCTCTTTTTTAGTTGTGGTTTACGACGTTGCACACTCTAACTTTTCGAACTTTGCCGTGGCATCCGAATGCTGTTCAACACACTTTTAAAGCGCTCGCGCAGCAACCCTGGGCCATGCTGCTGCATTCGGGTTTCGCCGATCATCCCCATAACCGTTTTGATATTCTGGTGGCCGAGCCACGCGCAACATTAGTGACCCGTGGCGCTGAAACCACCCTCTGGGTAGATGGCGAAAACCAAACGCACCGTGACGATCCGCTACATTTGCTTCAGCAAACGCTGGACCATTTTGGCTATCAGCCAGCCACGCATCCGGATCTCCCCTTTTTAGGCGGCGCGCTGGGGTTATTTGGTTATGATTTAGGCCGTCACTTCGAAAAATTACCTGAGCATGCCCAGGCCGATCTCACGACGCCTGATATGGCGATTGGCATTTATGACTGGGCGTTGATTGCCGACCACCATCATAAAAAGCTCACGCTGCTTTGCTGGGGAGATATTTCGCAGCGACTTGCCTGGCTTGAAGGCCAGTCAGCACCGGATGTTGAGCCGTTTCGCCTGACGAGCGAATGGCAGTCCAATATGACCCGCGAGCAGTATGGACTTAAATTCCGTCAGGTACAGGAATATCTCATCAGTGGCGATTGCTACCAGGTTAACCTCGCGCAACGTTTTACCACCAGTTACGAAGGCGATGAGTGGCAAGCGTTCGAGCGCCTGAACGCAGCAAACAGTGCGCCGTTCAGCGCGTTTATTCGCCTACCTGAAAGTGCCATCCTGAGTCTGTCACCCGAGCGTTTTATTTTGCTCGAAGGCAAAAATATCCAGACGCGCCCGATAAAAGGCACATTGCCGCGCCTGCAAGACCCGATTGCCGATGCACAGCAGGCTGAAAAGCTGGCGAACTCAGCGAAAGATCGCGCCGAAAACCTGATGATCGTCGATTTGCTGCGCAATGATATTGGCCGCGTCGCGGTACCTGGCAGTGTAAAAGTGCCGGAGCTGTTTGTCGTCGAACCGTTTCCTGCCGTGCATCACCTGGTCAGCACCATCACCGCGCAATTACCGCAAGATTTGCAGGCCACCGATTTACTGCGCGCCAGCTTCCCCGGCGGTTCCATTACCGGCGCGCCGAAAGTTCGGGCTATGGAAATTATCGAAGAACTTGAGCCGCAGCGGCGCAACGCCTGGTGCGGCAGCATTGGTTATCTGAGCTTCTGCGGCAATATGGACACCAGCATTACTATCAGAACGCTCACCGCTGAAGGCGGAAAATTATATTGCTCGGCTGGCGGCGGCATTGTGGCCGATAGTCTTGAATCTGCGGAATATCAGGAAACTTTTGATAAAGTTAACCGTATTCTGCCGCAACTAGAGAGTTGATGAGATGTCTGGTTTGTCCCTGACCATGAACGAATTTTTATCGCGATTTCAACTGATGCAGCCACCTGCCGCCCGGATGAGCGGCAATAAACGACAGGCGGCGGTTTTGATCCCTATTGTGCGCCGCCCGCAGCCTGGCTTGTTACTGACCCAGCGCTCGGCGATGTTGCGTAAACATGCGGGGCAAGTCGCGTTTCCTGGCGGGGCAGTTGATGACACTGATAAATCGCCGATCGCGGCAGCGCTGCGGGAAGCCTGGGAAGAAGTTGCTATTTCTCCCGACAGTGTGGAAGTTATCGGCACCCTGCCGCCCGTGGACAGCGTTACGGGATTTCAGGTGACACCTGTGGTGGGCATCATTCCTCCTGATTTACCCTATCAGGCCAGTGAAGACGAAGTGGCTGCGGTATTCGAAATGCCATTGATGGAAGCGCTCACCCTGGGTCGTTATCATCCCCTGGATATTCACCGCCGGGGAAATGCCCATCGCGTCTGGCTTTCCTGGTATCAGCACTATTTTGTCTGGGGTATGACCGCAGGAATCATCCGGGAGTTGGCTTTACAGATTGGGGTGGAACCGTGATCACTCTTTAATTCTGCTAAATCGGCTATATTTAGCAGAGTGTTTCGCCGTAGTTTGGCTGCTATTAGAGTAGCTAAAGTTAAGCATTAGTTTAATTCATGTGAATAGTTTACTACGGTGAGCAATAAATTTTTAAACTAGCCAACTGCGATTTTGCAGCAGCAAATTTTATTTACCCGGTGTCCTGAAAGGAGTTTAAGTGTGATTAGCATATTCGACATGTTCAAAGTCGGCATTGGGCCATCCAGTTCCCATACCGTCGGCCCGATGAAGGCCGGTAAGTTGTTCGTCGACTCCCTGCTCGAAAAAGGATTACTGGAAACTACGACACGCATTGGTGTTGATGTTTACGGTTCCCTGTCTCTGACAGGTAAAGGGCACCATACCGATATCGCAATTATCATGGGCCTTGCGGGAAACCAGCCTGACAATGTGGATATTGACTCTATTCCGGCGTTTATTCGCGATGTCGAAACCCGCGAACGTCTCTGGCTTGCGCAGGGTCGTCATGAAGTCGATTTCCCGAAAGATTCCGGAATGCGCTTCCAAAATGACAACTTGCCGCTGCATGAAAATGGTATGACCATCCATGCCTACAACGGCTCGGAAGAGATCTTCAGCAAAACCTATTATTCCATCGGCGGGGGTTTTATCGTCGATGAAGAGCATTTTGGTAAAGAAGCGACGAACGAAGTGGTTGTGCCTTATTCGTTTAATTCTGCCGAACAAATGCTTCAGCACTGCCGCGAAACCGGTATGTCGCTGTCTGGCGTCATCATGCAGAACGAGCTGGCTCTGCACAGCCGCAAAGAGATCGAAGACTATTTTGCTAACGTGTGGCAAACCATGCGCGCCTGTATCGATCGCGGTGTGAACACTGAAGGTGTGCTGCCAGGCCCACTGCGTGTGCCGCGCCGTGCTTCTGCCCTGCGCCGTATGCTGGTTTCCAGCGATAAACTTTCCAATGACCCAATGAATGTGGTCGATTGGGTGAATATGTTTGCGCTGGCTGTTAACGAAGAAAACGCCGCGGGCGGGCGTGTAGTGACCGCTCCGACAAACGGTGCCTGCGGGATCGTTCCGGCAGTGTTGGCCTACTATGACCACTTTATCGAATCCGTGAGCCCGGACACCTATATCCGTTATTTCCTGGCGTCCGGTGCTATCGGTGCGCTGTATAAAATGAACGCGTCTATTTCTGGTGCGGAAGTCGGCTGTCAGGGCGAAGTGGGCGTGGCCTGTTCTATGGCCGCAGCGGGTCTTGCAGAGATTTTAGGCGCAAGCCCAGAGCAGGTTTGTGTTGCCGCTGAAATCGGGATGGAGCATAACCTCGGTTTGACCTGCGACCCGGTTGCAGGCCAGGTTCAGGTGCCGTGTATCGAACGTAACGCCATTGCATCGGTAAAAGCGATCAACGCCACACGTATGGCAATGCGCCGCACCAGCGAGCCGCGCGTTTCTCTCGATAAGGTGATTGAAACCATGTACGAAACGGGCAAAGACATGAATGCCAAATACCGTGAAACATCGCGCGGTGGCCTGGCCATCAAAGTGCAATGTGACTAATCTGTTCTGGCCCTCGTAAAGAGGGCCATTTTTTTCATCGTAAATCCAATCCCCCACTACACTTTGAATGTTCCGCGTGCCGATTTCGGTCGTGGTTCCACTCAAGGTGATCGCGGATGCAGACGGCACAACGCATTTTAAGAGGTTATCGCCGCAGACGTTTAATAGTCTGTATAGCGTTAGCTGTTCTGGCACTGCTCCTGACCCTTAGCGCGCGTTATGTCGCTGAGCGTAATATTAATGAGCAGCGCGTTCTGGCGTTTAATCAGCGCGTTATCGGCACCCTCGAAAACATTCTTATTCCTCTTGAGCAGGCCAATAAAGATATCGTTCCTCTGGTGGGAATACCCTGCCAGGCGGCACAGCTAAAAATGAGTGAATACGCGGCCCGCCTGCAAACGGTGCGATCTATCGGGCTTATTAAAGATGATATTCTTTATTGTTCGAGTATTTTTGGCTCACGCGCCGTCCCGGTTAATTTGCTACAACCGCGATTACCTTCCGCGCTCCCGCTGCTGTTCTTGACGATTGACCATTCATTGCTTAAAGGCTCACCGATTCTGCTCTCCTGGATCCCTTCGGCAAACAGTAGCCACGATGGCGTGATGCAGATTATTAATATTGAATTGCTAACCGGGTTGATACTTGAGCCGGAGCGCCCGTGGGTTTCGCGTGCGGTACTCAACGTCGCTGATTCGCACCTTGAATATGGCAAAGGATTATTGCAACAAATTAGCGTTGAAGCGGGTATGGTGAGCCATCAAATCGCCTCTGAGAGATTCGCTTTTTCTGTGATGACGATTGGGCCTTCGCCCGGAGCATTAGCGTTAAGTAATCTACCCACGCAACTGCCGCTGGCGTTGATTCTCAGTATGTTGATCGGCTATATCACCTGGCTTGCCACCGCCAACCGTATGAGCTTTTCATGGGAAATTAACGTTGGACTAGCCTCGCGTGAATTTGAAGTTTTCTGCCAGCCTCTGGTGAGCGCACGTAATCTGCAGTGCGTTGGCGTGGAGCTGCTGCTGCGCTGGAACAATCCTCGCCAGGGGTGGATCTCCCCTGATGTATTTATCCCGCTGGCTGAGCAGCAAAATCTGATAGCCCCCCTAACCCGCTTCGTACTAGAAGAAACGGTGAGTTATCTCGATATATTTCCAAAGTCACGCGATTTCCATATCGGGCTGAATGTGGCCGCCAGCCATTTTCATGAGGGTGAAATTATTGCTGATTTACGCCGCTCTTGGTTCCCTGCCCATGCGCCTCAAAAACTTACCCTTGAGTTAACAGAACGTGATGCTTTGCCGGATGTCGATCATCGCGTCGTGCGTGATTTGCAAAGTATGGGGGTGGAATTGGCTATCGATGATTTTGGCACCGGCCAGAGTTCGCTGGCTTATCTGGAAACGCTCAATCCCAACGTGCTGAAAATTGATAAGTCATTTACGGCGGCGATTGGTACGGATGCGGTGAACTCAACGGTGACAGATATTATTATTGCGCTCGCACAGCGACTGGGAATTGATTTGGTTGCGGAGGGAGTTGAAACACCGCAGCAGGCAGACTATCTACGTAGCCACGGTGTGAATGTATTGCAGGGTTATTTATATGCGCGACCAATGCCACTGAGCGAATTTCCCCGTTGGCTGAGGGGGAATAATATGCCTCCCCCGCGCCATAACGGCCATCCGATTCCTGTCATTCCGCTGCGCTAATTACTCTTCTTCATCTTCGTGTTGCGAACGTTCTTTTTCCACGCGAACCAAGTCTACGCGGTAGTCGTTGGCTTCAACAATCTTGATGCGAAGCGGAGCAAACTCAATCACATCCCCTACTTTCGGGATATGACCATTCACTGAGATTACTAAACCGGCAATCGAGGCAATATCTTCATCATCGTTCACCAGCGTGTTGATATCGAGATGTTGCTGAATCGCGTGCAGGTCGGTGGAGCCTTTCACCAGCCAACCGTCGCCATCACGGACAATTTCAGGCGTTTCATCCGCATCCGGGAATTCACCGGCAATCGCTTCCAGCACATCCAGGGGCGTCACCAGGCCTTGTACAACACCGAACTCGTTGTTTACGATGACAAAGCTACCGCGAGCCCTACGCAGCACACCCAGCAGGTTAATAGGATCCAACGTTTCTGGAACCACTATCGCAGGAGATTGCGCGGCGATTGCGGCGACATCGCCATTATTTTCCAGGGCCACCAGCAGCTCTTTTGCACGCACAATACCGATAATTTCGTCCAGCTCACCCCGGCATACCGGGAACAGGCTGTGCGGAGATTCCAGCAATTGCTCACGAATTTCAGCCGTCGTTTTATCCGCATCAACCCAGGAGATTTCACCGCGTGGCGTCATGATGCTACGCAACGAACGGGAAGCCAGGGTCAGCACGCCGTTGATCATGTAACGCTCTTCTTCAGCGAAGGATTCCGCTTCAATTGGCGTCATCGTTTTATTGTCTTCGCTTGGGGTGCGCGGCTGTTGGCGCTTTCCGTTCATCAGACGCAAAATCGCGTCAGCGGTACGCGCGCGTAACGGCACGTTGGACTGATGACGAATAAAGTTGCGACGCGCTATCTGGTTGAAAAACTCGATAATAATCGAGAAGCCAATAGCGGCGTACAGGTAGCCTTTAGGAATATGGAACCCGAAGCCTTCAGCTACCAGGCTCAGACCAATCATCAACAAGAAGCTCAGACACAGTACGACAACCGTTGGATGCTGGTTCACAAAGTTAGTCAACGGCTTAGACGCAAGAAGCATCACACCCATGGCAATGACAACCGCAGCCATCATAACCGGCAGATGGTTGACCATGCCCACCGCAGTAATTACTGCGTCGAGCGAGAATACCGCATCCAGTATCACAATCTGCAATACCACGACCCAGAAACTGGCGTATCCCTTTCCGTGTCCGTCATCATGCTGGCGGTTTTCCAGCCGTTCGTGTAGCTCCGTCGTTGCCTTAAACAGCAAGAACAAGCCACCAAATAGCATGATGAGATCGCGCCCGGAGAATGTCAGATTCGCGACGCTAAACAACGGCTGCGTGAGCGTCACCATCCATGAAATTAATGACAGTAAACCGAGTCGCATCACCAAAGCGAGGGATAAACCGATAAGTCGGGCCTTATCTCGCTGTTTTGGCGGAAGTTTGTCTGCAAGGATGGCAATAAACACCAGGTTATCAATACCCAGTACTATTTCCAGCACAATAAGCGTCAGTAAACCCACCCATATTTGGGGATCCATTAAGAGTTCCATGACAAGCTCCTGCATTGGGAATAACTAGCCGGCATCCCGCATAGCGCGGACGCTGAAAGATAAGTTGTGGTGTTAACGGGGCGTGAAACGCCAATTTGAAGGGCTGAACATTCAGACCTGAAATTGAAAAGACGTCGGTGACGGTCCATACGGTGGGCTACTGCCCTTTACTCCTTAGTCATTAAACGAGAAACAAACAATATCAGAGCAAAATACCCTTTTGCAAAGATTTACCTGATTTTGCAATTTTACTGTCATTGACCTGGTTCATATTTTGTACCACGAATCATTATGTTTGTAGCAAAGCTAAATTACGGATCTTCATCACATAAAATAATTTTTTCACTGTCTAAAATAAATCCGACTCACGTTTCACATCTTTACTCATACCGTTATCTGAATCGATTCGCTTCACGAGACGGATAATCTACAAAATACCCATTTAAGGGTGTGGTTAAGACCAACACAGGAGGTAGCAAGTGACTATTGCTATTGTCATAGGCACGCATGGCTGGGCAGCAGAACAATTGCTGAAAACCGCAGAAATGCTATTGGGCGAACAAGAAAACGTTGGCTGGATAGATTTCGTTCCTGGCGAAAATGCCGAAACTCTGATCGAGAAGTACAACGCTCAACTGGCAAACCTGAACACAGAAAAAGGTGTGCTGTTTCTCGTCGATACCTGGGGCGGTAGCCCGTTTAATGCGGCTAGCCGTATTGTCGTCGATAAAGAGCATTATGAAGTTGTAGCCGGGGTCAACATTCCGATGCTGGTCGAAACCCTGATGGCCCGCGATGATAACCCTTCATTTGATGAGTTAGTGTCACTGGCAGTAGAAACAGGCCGCGAAGGGGTTAAAGCCCTGAAAGCCAAACCTGTTGAAAAAGCTGCTCCCGTTGCGGTGGCCGCTGCCCCTAAAGCAGCTGCACCGGTGAAACCAATGGGGCCAAATGATTACATGAACATTGGTCTGGCTCGTATCGATGACCGTTTGATTCATGGCCAGGTGGCAACCCGTTGGACTAAAGAAACCAACGTCACTCGCATTATTGTGGTCAGTGATGAAGTCGCAGCCGATACCGTGCGTAAAACACTGTTGACGCAGGTTGCTCCTCCTGGGGTGACTGCGCACGTGGTTGATGTGGCCAAAATGATCCGCGTTTACAACAACCCGAAATACGCAGGCGACCGTGTGATGCTGCTTTTCACTAACCCAACCGATGTTGAACGCGTTGTGGAAGGGGGAGTGAATATTAAGTCAGTCAATATCGGTGGTATGGCGTTCCGCCAGGGAAAAACCCAGGTGAACAACGCGATTTCTGTCGATGAAAAAGATATTGAAGCCTTTAAGAAACTGAACGAGCGCGGTATTGAGCTGGAAGCGCGGAAAGTTTCAACCGATCAAAAATTGAAAATGATGGACCTGATCGCGAAGGTGAAAAGCTAATTACCGATGTAATTTGCTTAACTTACGGTTTCTCAGTTTTCACACATAAGTCACACGTTTAAGGAGAAGTACAATGGAGATTACCACTCTTCAGATTGTGCTGGTGTTTATCGTAGCCTGTATTGCCGGTATGGAGTCGGTGCTCGATGAATTTCAGTTCCACCGTCCGCTCGTCGCCTGTACCTTAATTGGTCTGGTTTTAGGTGACATGAAAACCGGTATTATTATCGGTGGTACGCTTGAAATGATCGCCCTGGGTTGGATGAACATCGGTGCGGCGGTTGCTCCCGATGCGGCCCTTGCGTCAATTATCTCGACCATACTGGTTATCGCCGGGCATCAGGGTATTGGTTCTGGTATCGCGCTCGCCATTCCGCTGGCAGCAGCAGGCCAGGTTCTGACCATTATTGTTCGTACCATCACAGTAGGCTTCCAGCACGCAGCAGATAAGGCGGCCGAAAGTGGCAACCTATCAGCGCTCTCCTGGATTCACGTTTCCTCCCTGTTCTTGCAAGCAATGCGTATCGCAATTCCTGCCGTTATCGTCGCGATTTCTGTCGGTACCAGCGAAGTACAGAACCTGCTGAATGCCATTCCTGAAGTGGTGACCAGCGGTCTGAACATCGCCGGTGGCATGATTGTGGTAGTAGGTTATGCGATGGTCATCAACATGATGCGCGCAGGCTACCTGATGCCATTCTTCTATCTGGGCTTCGTTACCGCGGCTTTCACCAACTTCAACCTGGTTGCATTAGGTGTGATTGGTGCTGTGATGGCAATTCTGTACATCCAGTTGAGCCCGAAATACAACCGTACCGCCGGTGCTCCAGCGCCTGCTGCCGGTGCTAACGACCTCGATAACGAATTAGATTAATAGGTGAGCGAAATGGTTGATACCACCAAAACAACGACTACCGAGAAGAAACTCACCCCAGGTGATATTCGTGGCGTATTCCTGCGTTCTAACCTGTTCCAGGGTTCATGGAACTTCGAACGTATGCAAGCGCTGGGCTTCTGCTTCTCCATGATTCCGGCAATCAAACGCCTGTATCCTGAGAACAACGATGCGCGTAAACAAGCGATTAAGCGTCACCTGGAATTCTTTAACACCCATCCTTATGTAGCGGCTCCAGTACTGGGCGTTACCCTTGCGATGGAAGAGCAACGTGCAAACGGCGCAGAGATCGACGATGGTGCTATTAACGGTATTAAAGTCGGTTTGATGGGGCCGCTGGCAGGTGTGGGTGACCCAATCTTCTGGGGTACGGTGCGTCCGGTATTCGCAGCGCTGGGTGCGGGTATTGCGATGAGCGGTAGCCTGCTCGGGCCACTTCTGTTCTTCATTCTGTTCAACGCAGTACGTTTGCTGACGCGCTACTACGGCGTCGCTTACGGTTACCGCAAAGGGATCGATATCGTTAAAGATATGGGCGGCGGCTTCTTGCAAAAACTGACAGAGGGGGCGTCAATTCTCGGCCTGTTTGTCATGGGGGCGCTGGTTAACAAGTGGACGCACGTTAATATACCGCTGGTCGTGTCGAAGATTACCGACCAGACCGGCGCGGTTAAAGTGACCACCGTTCAAACCATCCTCGATCAGTTGATGCCGGGCCTTGTGCCGCTGCTGTTAACATTTGCTTGTATGTGGCTACTGCGTAAGAAAGTCAACGCGCTGTGGATCATCATGGGCTTCTTCGTTATCGGTATTGTCGGCTATGCTATCGGCCTGCTGGGTCTGTAATTGATGTTATGAGTGCAACCGGGGGCCTGCCCCCGGTTTTTTTATTGTATAAACGGGAAGAGTTATGACGTTGACGGATATTGTTTTATTGATTTTTATTGTGCTACTGCTTGCCTGGGCGATTTACGATGAGTTCATCATGGATAAGCTCAAGGGTAAAACCCTGCTAAAAATCACCCTGCTGCGCCGCAATCGTATCGACAGTACTATCTTTGTTGGCCTGGTCGCGATCCTCATCTATAACAACGTCACCACTCACGGTACCCCACTCACTACCTGGTTATTATCTGCGCTGGCATTGCTCGCTATTTATATCTCCTGGATTCGCCAGCCTAAACTGTTGTTCAAAACAGAAGGCTTCTTCTTCGCGAATGTCTGGATTTTATATTCCCGAATTAAAGAGATGAATTTATCTGAGGACGGCGTGCTGGTGATGCAATTAGAACAAAGACGTTTACTTATTCGGGTTAAAAACATTGATGACCTTGAAAGAATTTATAAGTTAATGGTTAATAATCAATAGGTTGAACTTATAGCAAAGACTATATTCTTCTATTATTTGAACAGTGTTAAAAATATAGCCGATGCTATTTCGCACAATTAGTGTGCTCTTATTTTAACGAATCATTTACCTAATCAAGTAAATGAAAATAGTTATCATTTGAATGTCAAGAATAATAGTTTCAATTATTGTTTTATATTCAAAAAATATGTTAAGGTTGCGCCCGTCGTTGGGGAGTAGCCGATTTTCACTATAGTGAAAATGTACATGTCAACATACTCGTTCGAAGAACGTGGCATGTACGACTCAAACACTGAGTAGGCGAGACCATAGGCACGTAGCCATCATTTAAGTTGGGGATGGTTGACGTGTATATGGATATCCCCAACTGAGGCGTTTTTGCATGAATCTCTCCGCTACCCTTATTCTCGCTTTTGGCATGTCGATGGATGCTTTTGCTGCATCAATCGGTAAAGGTGCCACCCTTCATAAACCTAAGTTTTCCGAAGCATTACGAACCGGACTCATCTTTGGCGTTATTGAAACACTCACTCCGCTGATTGGCTGGTGTTTGGGCATTTTGGCAAGCCAGGTCGTGCTGGAATGGAACCATTGGGTCGCCTTTATCCTGCTAACGTTTCTCGGTATCCGAATGGTTTATGAGGGTGTGCGCGGCACGGATGACGAAGAAGCGCCGAAGCTTCAACGGCACGGTTTTTGGTTGTTAGTGACCACGGCGATTGCCACCAGCCTTGATGCCATGGCGGTAGGTGTTGGGCTCGCGTTCCTGAAAGTGAATATTATTGAAACCGCTCTGGCTATTGGCTGCGCGACCATGATCATGTCTACGCTGGGTATGATGCTGGGCCGTTTTATCGGCCCGCTGCTTGGCAAACGCGCCGAAATTCTCGGCGGCGTGGTGTTAATTGGGATTGGCTGTCAGATTCTTTACAGCCATTTTAGCACCTTAAACTAAGGTATCGCGTCGCCAGACGCGAACTACAAAATCAGTCTCACAATGGAAGGCCGTTTCTGCCGCTAGCCCCTGCCACACTTCAGGGCGTGCACGCCAGGCAAACGGCGTCATTTGCAGTAGTGCGGCAGCTTCACTGCCCTGCAGCATCATTGGCCAGCCAATTTGCTCCGTTTGTTCGGCCACAAATCCTGGTAACGATTCCGTCTCCGTGCTGTGCAGCATGACGCTTTCATAGATTAAACCCTTCAGCTGCATTAAATGGCGAGGTCCGGGTGTTGCCGTAATCACAATACCGCCGGGCTTTACCACTCGCGCCAACTCTTCGGCTTTGCACGGGGCAAAAATACGCACTACCGCATCCAGGCTTTCATCTGCAAACGGCAGGCGATGACTCGACGCGACACAAAACTGCACCTGCGGATAACGCTTAGCGGCATAGCGAATAGCGACTTTTGCGACATCCAATCCCCAGGTTGTACCGTTTTGCTTTTCAGCAATTTGCGCGAAACCGGCAGTGTAATACCCTTCCCCGCAGCCAATATCCAGCATTTCACCAGGCGCTGCGTGCTCCAGTATCTGGCAAATCGCATCCCGCAAAGGCTGATAATGGCCAGCATCTAAAAATGCTCGACGAGCCTGCATCATTTCTGTGCTGTCACCCGGATCTTTTGAACGCTTATGCTGGACGGGCAGCAAGTTCACATATCCCTCTTTTGCTTTATCAAACTGGTGACCTTGCGGGCAGACAAAACTCCGCCCCTCGGGAGCAAGTGGCGCATGACAAAGCGGGCAAAGGTAGGACATGGGAACTCCAGGCAATCATAAAGGGCGCAAGTGTACCGCTAAATAGGCTATTTCGAAAAGCCACTACCCTGCTGAGTTATCACCTACAGGTTTATTTAACACAGTTAAATTGCTATCGCCCGGCGGCAAACCATCCGGTTCAATATTTTCCAGACGTAGAACGTCACTCATAATCTGGCTAAATACGGGGGCAGAAACGGCTCCGCCGTAATAAGCCCCGTTTTCTGGATCGTTTATCACCACCACCAGCGCAAAGCGCGGGTTACTTGCTGGCGCAACACCTGCGGTATAAGCGATGTATTTATCGACGTATTTTCCGTCGTCACCAATTTTCTTGGCCGTACCGGTTTTTATCGCAACGCGATAACCCCGAACGGCGGCTTTTACCCCACCACCGCCTGGTAGCGCGACACTTTCCATCATGTGTTCAACCTGGTGGGCAATCACATCAGACATCACCCGCTGCCCAACAACCGGCGGATCGACCCGCGTGATAGAAAGCGGCCGGGAAATACCGTAGCTGCCAATGGTGGCGTAAACATGCGCTAACTGCAGCGGGGTTACCATCAAACCATAGCCAAAGGAGAATGTGGCGCGATCCAACTCTCCCCAAAATTTGCGGTGTGGCAATAGTCCGCTGCTTTCACCTGTCAGCCCGAGGCCAGTCGGTGTGCCGAAACCAAAGTTTTTATAAGTATCGAGAAGTTTTTGAACAGGCATCGCCAGCGAAAGACGTGAAACGCCGGTATCACTCGATTTTTGCAAAATGCCCGTGAGCGTCAATTGTGGATAAAAGCCTACGTCGCGGATGCGATGGCCGTCGATGGTATACGGATGGGTGTCCACTACGCTGTCAGGCTGTACGATGCCCTGTTGCAACGCGGTCATAATCACCATCGGTTTGACGGTAGAACCGGGTTCGAAAGTGTCACTGATTGCCCGGTTACGGAAATCGTTTAGCGTTGCGCCATCGCGATTATTCGGGTTAAAAGTAGGGCAACTCGCCATCGCAAGCACTTCACCGGTATTAATATCAATGATAACCGCCGCCGCCGATTCAGCTTTATTCCAGGACACCGCGTTACTCAGCGCATCTTCGGTGACCGTTTGCAGGCGCTCATCAATGCTCAGCATAATGTTGTGAGCCGGATTGGCTGCCGTTTCGGTGATATTTTCAATCACGTAGCCGTGGCGGTCTTTGCGAACTAATCGCTCACCTGCTTTTCCCGTCAGTTGGCGATTAAAGCTCTTCTCGATGCCTTCGATACCCTGGTCATCAATATTGGTAAAGCCGAGCAAATTTGCCGCGACATGACCTGCGGGGTAAAAGCGGCGGGACTCATCGCGCAATGAAATGCCAGGCAATTTTAGGCTTTCGATATATTGGGCTTGCTGAGGATCTAACTGACGGGCGAGATAGATAAATCGATCCGTAGCGTTACGGCGAATCCGGGCGGCAATATCATCCAGGGAAAGATGTAATGTGGTTGCCAGAGCCTGCCAGCGATCGTTAACCTGCACCCCGCCTTTTTCCATGACTGTTTTGGGGTCAGCCCAAATCGCTTTGACCGGGACACTAACAGCCAGGGGGCGACCATTACGATCTTCTATCATCCCGCGTGGCACAATAACCGACTCTTCACGTAAAGAGCGCATGTCTTCCTGTTTTACCAGATTATCGGGCGAGATAATTTGCAACCACGCAACCCGTCCAAGCAGGAAAACCAGACACATAAAAATAGCGATGCAAAGTAAAGCAAAACGCCACTGAATAAAGTTACCCACGATTCCAGGGGCGATTTTTCTCACATTCAATCCTTAACAAACACTAAGCGATTGAAAATTTAAACATAATCTTGAAACCAACCGGACTGGAACTGTGCTACAAGATGCTCTGCTTTGCTACAAGACATAACTGAGGTCTATATTTGGAAACACTTAGAAAGAGAATGGTTACTTTTCAGACATGAAAAAGCCCCGCTACAAGAGCGGGGCTTTCATCAAAATTTGGCGTTATTCGCGCCAGGTCTAATTCAACAGAATTAGATAGCAGTAACGTTAACTGCAGCTGGGCCTTTCTGGCCGTCCTGGATTTCGAACTCAACGTTCTGGCCTTCAGCCAGAGTTTTGAAGCCATTACCCTGGATTGCAGAGAAGTGTACGAACACGTCTTTGCTGCCGTCAGCAGGAGTAATGAAACCAAAACCTTTAGACTCGTTGAACCACTTAACTTGACCTTTAATCTTTGCCATTTTGCAAAATTCCTTAGATTGTTTTCTTCGCCCGCAGGCATAACTTAGCTAAAACAGAGACATTACTGCATGAGGCACTAATATAAGGCTCGGCAGAGAAGCGGTATTCAACGACAACGTGTTTACTCAGGACTTCTTTACTGAAAATGCCACACATAAACAGAACTGTACCTCGTTTAACCCAAAGTGTTATCACATACAACGCAATCAATGGCAAGCCATTTTTCGGTGTGTATCGATCTGTCGCACAAATTCTGAAACTCATATTGTTCACGAAAATGAAATGCACAAAATGTGCATAGAATTAACGGTGAACAAATGTGAAACAGGGTATTCATGAGATGACCTCAGACAACGTTTTTACCATAGCCCAAAGATATCTTTTCGTCCAGGCGAAGTGCGAAAAAGTCGACAATACCGACATTATGCATATGATTTTTTTAGCATAGCTATTCAAAAAACGAACAATGCACTGCGGCTAAAGAAACGGTTAAATACGTAACTGAATGGGTGTAGAAGAAAGTATGAATAAAGGTTGAGCAGTCAGCTCTTTATATTGCACCAAAATAATGAAACTTTAATGACACCCTGCCTCGCCATGAGGCAATAAAAACGTTTCGCTATATTAAGCGTATAATATAACGTCCGCAGTGCTCATTAATTAACACATTAAAAGTTGGATGTTATTTAAACTAATATTTTAGATATGGGCAGACTTTGTCCAATACGTAATGGAGCAAAAAGTTGCCCCTCCTCCCCCTTATCATTAAGCGCTGCCAGCAGCTCTTGCGGCGGCATGTCCAGCGATTCATCCGCCAACTCAAATACGCCCCAATGTATGGGAACGGTTAAAGGCCGGGACAATTGCTGCCAGAGCGTAACCGCTTGTTGCGGGTCCATATGATGGCTGCTCATAAACCAGCGAGGCGAGTACGCACCAATCGGGATTAGCGCCACATCCAGCGGGCCACGATACAAAGCGATATCCGCTAGCCCTTCGGTATACCCCGTGTCGCCACTGAACCAGACCCGCAAAGGGTGGCTTTCGATAATCCAGCCGCACCATAAACTGCGATTACGATCCCAGAACGATCGCATGCTCCAGTGTTGGGCGGGAACAGCAGTATACGTCATCCCCTGCCAGCTAAAACTTTGCCACCAGTCCAACTCGGTAACATGGCGAATCCCAAGGCGGGTGAACCAGCGCTTTAAACCCAGCGGGACAAAGAAGTGGGTATCAGGAAAACGGCGGGAAATTTGCCCAACCGTTGAACGGTCCAGATGATCGTAATGGTTATGGGAAATGAGAACAGCGTCAAGCTGGTGCAAATCATTGATGCGCAGCGGAGCGGGAGTTTTACGCTCAGGGCCTGCAAAGGGTATGGGTGATGCGCGACGGGAAAAAACGGGATCTGTTAGCAAATATTGGCCATTTATTCGCAGCAATGTGCTGGCATGGCCTAACCACCAAACACGATCGTCCGTACCTTTCAGTTCCGCCTTCTGCCACCATTGTCTGGTGAAAGCGGCATAACCCCCACCTGGAGGATGAGGTAATCCCTGTGCTTTTCGCTCCTTTTGCCAACGCTCAACATCGCCCGGTTTTCGCAAATGGGGTTCAAGATTACGAAAACCGTCGAGTTGGTGATGATATTTTAAAGGATCAAACCAGGGATTTTTCCAGCGCATGGTCACTCCACAGCAACACAAACGTTTGTGCGAAGATTAACGCTCAGCGACCAGACGAATAAAATCGTCGTCTTCGGCGTCATCTTTCTTAATCTCTTCAGGCTCTTCTTTTACGACTTCTGGCTCGTTCGCTTCACACAAACGGCGTAGCAGTGCATTTTGACGCTTCTGTTGATCAAGTAATTCTTCAAGCAACTCTATCTGCTCGTTAGTACGACTGCTCGCACGGTTAACAAAGAACCAGACAGCGAGGCCGATAACCAATACCACCAGAGAAACTGTCAGAGACACGATATTCAACGCGCCAACACTTAATTCGTTCATCTTACCACCTCAGTAAAAGGCGCTATTCTACACCTGCCACACCTTATGGTAAGCACCATGTTGATAAAAAGGCTCTACCAGGGGATAAATTTATTAATTGTGCAGATGCCGCTGAAAAATTGTACATCCTGGTCGCACATCACGTTGACCATCTGCGTCCAGAGCAGCAGGCAAACCACAAAAACCGCGAGCAGGATGAACCATCTGTACTTTTTCACTACATTCTCCACATCGTTAACTTTTAATGCTAAGTCTGGCATAGGCTCCCTAAACCGGGCGTCACTCTAGCGCATATATTATTTAAGAATCATCATATTGATACCACTTTGTAATCAGCTACGCTTAGAGGGGTAATGACTTAATAATAAGAGGTATGCATGCGTATTATGATCCGCTCTATTCTTGTAATAGCGCTTTTTTGGATCGGTTTACTCCTCTCCGGCTACGGTGTTCTGATTGGGAGTCACGAAAATGCGGCGGGTATGGGGCTACAATGTAAATATCTGACTGCACGAAATGTCGCCACCGCGCAGTATATTCATACTAAAACAGGAATTATTGGTTTGAGCGATTGCCCTGTATTGCGTAAAAGTGACAATGTCATCGATAACGGTTGATAGAGAACAAGATTAACGGATCGTATAAACTGAACATAAACAAACGCCGCTATTACGCGGCGTTTGTTCTTTCATCAGAATGGATATTCGTGATAACCCATTTGCTCAGAAATAGTACGTGCGGCGTCGTGAAGCATAGCCACATATTCATGAAGGCGATCTTCAGAAAAACGTAGCGTTGGGAATGAGATACTTAAACCTGCAATGACAACACCGAAGCGGTCAAATACCGGTACGCCGATGCAGCGCAAACCTTCTTCCTGTTCCTCGTTGTCTTCGCCATAACCTTGCTTACGCACGGTATCCAGCACATCTAACAGTTCGTCAGTACAGGTAATGGTACGTTCGGTGCTGCACTTATATTCCACATCGGCAAGAATTTCGCGCACTTCCTCGCGATCGCGCCATGCCAGAAGCACTTTACCAATGGCGGTACTGTAAAGCGGGTTACGGCGACCAATGCGTGAATACATACGCAGGTTGTACATTGAATCAATTTTGTGGATATAGACAATGCTGTCTTCATCCAGCGCACCCAGGTGGATGGTTTCTTTGGTCAGGCGCGACAGCTCGCGCATTTGGATGTCAGCACTGCGAATCAAATCAACGTTTTGCAACGCGCGCGCGCCAAGCTCAAACAGCTTTAGCGTCAGGGAGTACTTTTCAGATTCACCTTCCTGAGCGACATAACCCAAGGATTTCATTGTCTGTAAAAAGCGATAGACGGTGCTTTTTGACATCATAACGCGTTGCGATAATTCAGTAATACCAATTTCGCGTTCTTCGCCAAGCGCCTGCAAGATGCCAAAAACTTTCAGGACAGAAGAGACAGAATCAGGTTGTTTATCCAGATCTGCGATAGCCATTAAATCACCTCGATCGCATTTGTTTTATAAAAATCAGAACTGGTTTTTAGTATAAATTGACTACCATGTCATCGCAATGAATCTATTCTAATTCGTTACAAATCTGCGACATATCCCCTAAATTTAGTGCTATTATTATTCCTCTTCGAATATATCCCATGAAGTCAAACTTTCCCTATGGATAAAACTCTTGTTGATGGGCTGCCATTATCCCAGCGCTATGGTGCTATTTTAGCCATTGCGTTAGGTATTACGATGGCGGTGCTAGACGGTGTCATTGCAAACGTAGCGCTTCCCACCATTGCCCGAGATCTCAACGCCAGCCCGGCAGAATCTATCTGGATCGTTAATAGCTACCAAATTGCCATCATTGTTTCGTTACTCTCTATGTCATTTTTGGGTGATATTTTTGGCTATCGCCGAGTCTACCAATGTGGGCTCGTACTATTTTGTATGACATCACTTTTCTGCGCGCTCTCTGATTCATTAACCATGCTGACATTTGCCCGCGTACTTCAGGGCTTTGGCGGCGCGGCATTAATGAGCGTAAATACCGCGCTAATTCGGCTTATTTATCCGCAAAAATACCTTGGCCGTGGGATGGGAATAAACTCGTTTATTGTCGCCGTGTCCTCTGCAGCAGGGCCAACCATTGCCGCCGCGATTCTTTCCGTTGCTTCATGGAAATGGCTGTTTTTGATTAACGTCCCAATTGGCATCATCGCCCTCTTACTGGCGCTTCGTTTTCTAACGCCTAACCAACAAAAATCTCAGGGGCAGCGCTTTGACATCCCAAGCGCGGTGATGAACGCGTTAACCTTCGGCTTATTAATCTCAGCGATTAGCGGCTTTGCTCAGGGCCAATCAGGCTGGCTTATCATGGCTGAAGTGGTCGCTTTAGGGGTGATCGGTTTTTTCTTTATCCGTCGCCAGTTGAAGCTGCCTTTCCCTCTGTTGCCGGTAGATTTACTGCGAATTCCTGTTTTCTCGTTATCCATGGGCACATCGGTATGCTCATTTGCCGCGCAGATGTTAGCCATGGTTTCACTCCCCTTCTTCCTGCAATCGACGCTTGGCAGAAGTGAAGTCGAAACGGGTCTGCTGCTCACCCCATGGCCGATTGCGACAATGATCATGGCGCCGATTGCAGGATATTTAATAGAGCGCGTACACGCGGGGCTGCTTGGTGGGGTTGGGCTTGCTGTAATGGCGTGCGGTCTGTTTGCTATGGCGCTGTTACCGCATAACCCAAGTGACATAGATATCATCTGGCGGATGGTGCTCTGCGGCGCAGGATTTGGGCTTTTCCAGTCGCCAAATAATCACACCATTATTTCGTCTGCACCTCGCCATCGCAGCGGCGGAGCCAGCGGAATGTTAGGCACGGCAAGGTTATTAGGACAGAGTTGCGGGGCCGCTTTGGTCGCCCTGATGTTTAATCTATTCACCACTCACGGAACGCATGCCTCGCTATTACTGGCAGGCAGTTTTGCGACCGTTGCGGCGATTGTCAGCAGCTTACGTATGTCTCAAAGCACTTCCTCGCAGGCATAAAAAAAGCGTGCCAGCGATGGCACGCTTTTTTACATCGCATACAACTACTTCAGATATTCGCCGTTACGCAATGCTTCAATACGCTTGTCCAACGGCGGGTGAGTCATGAACAGCTCGCTCATAGACTTCGCTTTACCGTTGATGCAAAACGCCATCATGCTGCTGGCTTCTTGCGGTTCATAGCTGGTTTTCAGGCGTTGCAGTGCGGCAATCATCTTTTCACGACCAACCAGTTTTGCAGAGCCGGCATCCGCGTGGAATTCACGGTGACGTGAGAACCACATCGTGATGATGCTCGCCAGAATACCAAACACCAGTTCCAGCACGGTCGCAATCGCAAAGTAGACAAACGGGTTGCCGTTATTGCTTTCCCCTTCATCCCGGTTGCCGGACAAGAAGCCGGAGGCAACCTGCGCGATGATACGGGAGATAAAGATAACGAAGGTGTTCACCACGCCCTGAATCAGCGTCATTGTCACCATGTCACCATTCGCGATATGGCTGATTTCGTGTGCAATAACCGCCTCAGCTTCGTCACGGCTCATGTTCTGCAACAGACCCGTGCTGACCGCGACAAGCGACGCATTACGGCGTGCGCCAGTGGCAAACGCGTTGATGTCTGGCGCGTGGTAAATTGCTACCTGTGGCATAGCAATACCCGCCTGCTGTGACTGTTGGCGAACGGTTTCCATCAGCCAGCGCTCTGTTTCGTTACGCGGTTGCTCAATCACTTCCCCGCCTACTGAGCGCAATGCCATCCATTTAGACATCAGTAACGAGATGATTGAACCACCAAAGCCAAACAACACGGCCATAACCATCAGACCCTGTACGCTGCTCGACTGGATCCCCGTCAGGCTTAGCACTAGCCCGAAAACAACCATGACCGCAAGGTTGGTCAACAGGAAAAGCCCGATACGCATCATAATTTTCTTTTTACCTCGGTTAAAAATACGCATTCTGCGTTACCCCACATCGTAGGGGCAAGCCTGCTATTTTCAAGCATTCATCGTCGCCAAGTGGTTAATAATACATAACTTTACATTTATGAAGAGGTTGGTTTACGCGGCTTGATAGAGGTAAAAAAAACAGGCACAAAAATTTGTGCCTGTTGGGGAGTTACTTAGCAGGAGTCGGTTGCTCCGCCGGCTTATCTTGCGCCATTTTGGCAAGATCCAGCGCGATATGAACCGTCTCGTCGAGATAAGGATCCGGTTCCTGATAATCCTTCGGCAAGTCTTCCAGTTTCTTCAACGGAGCTTTGCCTTCTCGTTTGTAGCGATCGTTAATTCGCTCCAGACGCGTTGCATCGTCTTCCTGGTTTTCTTTCTCTCGCTGGACAAGATTCAGGGACACGATATTGCGTTTATCTTTCAGGGCATTGAAGCGAGCAATGTCCTTCATGATGTACTGGAATTCAGGATCGGCTGCAATTCTGTCCTGATGCAGTTTAAGCAGTTGTGGCTCAAACGGCGCCATATCACCTGATTTCACGTACGTGGCAGCGTTGATGCTATCCCACGGCAGCGCGTTATCTTCAAACTTCTCGCCTGTTTCCGTCTCTTCAGTCCCGGTCGGCATCATGATATCTGGCGTTACACCTTTACGCTGAGTACTGCCGCCGTTAATACGGTAGAACTTCTGGATGGTGTATTGAACAGAACCTAATGCAGGCCATTCCGGACGTAACATTTGATCGTAGATTCGGTTCAAGGAGCGATACTGCTGGACAGTGCCTTTACCGAAGGTAGGTTCGCCAACAATCAGCGCACGGCCATAGTCTTGCATCGCAGCGGCGAAAATTTCAGATGCAGAAGCACTGAAACGGTCAACCATAACCACCAGCGGACCTTTGTAATAGACCACGCCATCGGTATCGCTGTCTTCACGCACTTTGCCGTTGTTATCACGCACCTGAACGACTGGGCCGCCTGGAATAAACAGGCCAGAAAGCGAGACAGCTTCGGTTAACGCACCGCCGCCGTTAGAACGCAAATCAATGATTACGCTCTTCACGTTCTGTTTTTCCATTTTCTGCAACTGGACTTTGACGTCATCCGTCAGGCCCACGTAGAAACCAGGAATATCCAGCACGCCAACTTTATCTTTACCGACGTTTTTAATCGTCAGTTTAACGGCGCGGTCTTCAAGACGGATACGTTCACGTGTTAACGTGACGATACGCGTTTTGGTCCCTTTGCCCGCAGGTAAGACTTCCAGGCGAACTTTGCTGCCTTTTGGCCCTTTGATCAGCGCAACGACATCGTCTAGACGCCAGCCAATCACATCGACCATTGCTTTGCCGGTTTGACCTACGCCAACAATACGGTCACCTACGGTAATCGCTTTGCTTTTCGCAGCAGGGCCGCCCGCAACCATCGAATTAATCACCGTATAATCATCGTCCATTTGCAGCACGGCACCAATACCTTCCAGAGATAAACTCATTTCGGTATTAAATTGTTCCGTGTTACGCGGCGATAAATAGTTAGTGTGAGGATCGATTTCGTGGGCAAAAGCGGTCATCGCGAGGGAGAAAACATCTTCGCTATTGGATTGCGCCAGGCGACGAATCGCGAACTGATAACGCTTGGTCAGCGTTTCACGAATTTCCTGATCGGTTTTGCCGGTCAGTTTCAGGCTCAGTTCGTCAAACTTAACTTTGCTATCCCAGAGCGTATTCAGCTCGGAGACGTTAGCAGGCCAAGGTGACTTGCTGCGATCCACATTGAAGGTATCGTTGCCGGTGAAATTCATTGGCTTTTCCAGCACTTTCAACGCGTATTGATAACGCTCAAAACGACGCTGTTGGGCCAGATTGTAGAGATCGTAAAAAACATCTAGCTTCCCGGTGCGCAATTCATCGCCAATCTGTTTTTTCCGCGACACAAACTGCTCAACGTCGCTGGCAAGCAGCACGTTATGGCTATAGTCGAGAAGATTTAGATAACGATCGAAAATTTTAGCTGAAAAATTTTCATCCAGGTCAAACTGACGATAATGCGAGCGAGTAAAGCGTGAAGTCACACGCTCACTCACCGTAGCATGCTGCGTCTCTTCCTTTAACTGCGGGATTTGAGAGGCACTCGTGATATTTTCGACGGCCAGTGCGCTACCTGCAAGAAACAACAGACTAGCGACAGCCGTACGCTTAAAGAGTTTGTTCATGCCCGGGTCTGGCCTCCGTTTCAGAACTGCAAGTGTTCTGCGCGTACGATCATTGCCATACCAGAAGTCAGCTGTACACGGACGCCATCTTTGGTAATTTCCAGTACGGTGGCATCCATTGCGTTGTTACCCGCTTTGACTTTGATTGCCTGACCCACCTGCAGAGCAGAGATGTCCGTAACCGGAGTGCGTTTTTCTTCAGGCTTCACTTGAGGCGCTGGTTTTTCTGCACGAGGTTTACGTTCTGTCGTCTCTGGACGACGTGGAGCAGGACGTGGCTTACGATCGCGACGAGGCTTATCGGTAACGGTTTCGCCGTTAGCCAATGCGGCTTCGCGTTTTTTCGCTTGCTGTTCTGCACGCTGTGCCTGAACACGAGCTTTTGCTTCTTCAAGCTGCTTACGAGCATGCTCAACGTGTTGCTCATCGAGTTCACCGCAAGGGTTACCGTCGAGATCCACACGGGTTGCACCGACTTTGATACCGTACAGGTAACGCCAGCTTGAAGTATAAAGACGTAACGCGGAACGAAGTTGAGTTTTACTGAGGCTCATCTCCCCTTCAACGCGTGCGACCAAATCCTGGAAGATACCAATCTTCAGGGGGCGGGCTTCACCTTCAGCGCTGAAGCACTGTGGGAAACGCTCTGCCAAAAAGGCGATGACTTCTTTGCTACTATTCAACTTAGGTTGATTTTCCATGAAATTTCCTGATTACAACGGAGTTGCCAACAATCCGCAGGCATGAACAGGCGACATTATAATGACGCTCTCAGCAAATGCCACGTTATCCGTTGTTTATCATGCTAACGAATGAAGAATTTTTTAAAATCCGTGTTGGCAAGCACCAGCGAAAGCTGAGTTACCAGTTGAGATAAGCCGAGTTGGTCTTCAGGCGTAAAGCGGCCAAACTCAGTGCTATCAATGTCCAGAACCCCAATCACCTCACCGTTAACTGTCAGCGGAAGGACGATTTCGGAATTACTGGAAGCGTCACAGGCGATGTGACCGTCGAATGCATGCACATCTTCGACACGCTGAATGCTATTCGTGGATACTGCTGTACCACACACACCTCTTCCGACAGGAATGCGAACGCAGGCGATTTTGCCCTGGAAAGGCCCCAGAACCAGAGTGTCGCCTTCTAATAAATAGAATCCTGCCCAATTAACACCGTCGAGACGTTCAAACAGCAACGCGCTGGTATTCGCAAGCGTTGCCAAAAAACTTGTTTCACCTGCCATTAACGCACTGAAATCGCGGTTCAGGTCCGCGTAAAATTGTTCTTTGTTCATTGATTAACCATAGTATGTTGTCTTACTCAGCTGCATAGCATAGTAAAATAAGCATTAAATGCGTTATGCCACAAGGTGTATCATTCTATGAATTACTATACGCTTAACAAATATTTCATAACCCATTGAGATAAACCATGCGCCAACGGTATTCCCTGCATACGATGAAACATGAAAATACACGCTATTAACCATGCTGTACCGCAGGCACGTTATCAGCGTTGCCCAGAATGCGATACCCTTTTCTCGTTACCGTTGGTTAAATCCTCGCAGAGTGCTTACTGCCCGCGCTGCGATGCAAAAGTTTACCATGGACGCGACTGGTCGCTCACTCGCCTGGCTGCCATGGCTATGGCCATGCTGTTACTGATGCCTGTCGCCTTTTCAGAACCGCTGGTGCGCATCTATCTATTAGGTACGCGAATAGATGCCAACGTGTTCCAGGGCATCTGGCAGATGACCAGCCAGGGCGATCCTCTCACCGCTGCGATGGTGATGTTTTGTGCCGTGGGTGCGCCCGCCACATTGGTCGCCGCCATTGTCTATCTCTACTTTGGTAATATTCTTGGGATGAATTTACGCCCGGTCTTACTGATGCTTGAGAAGCTCAAAGAGTGGGTGATGCTGGATATTTATCTGGTCGCCATTGGCGTGGCCTGCATTAAGGTCCGCGAATTTGCCTTTATCCAGCCCGGCGTCGGTCTTGTCGCTTTTATAGCGCTGGTCGTATTAAGCCTGTTAACGCTCATTCACTTAAACGTTGAGCAGCTATGGGCCCGTTTCTACCCGCAACGCCCTCCCCGCGCCTGGAGCCCGCAGTTGCGCGTGTGCCTCGGCTGCCATTTTACCGGTGTGCCGGACTGTCGCGGGCGCTGTCCTCGCTGCCATGTGCCTTTAAGAACGCGTCGTCGCCACAGCCTGCAAAAATCCTGGGCGGCGTTACTTGCTTCACTGATGTTTTTATTGCCTGCGAACCTGCTACCCATTTCAATTATTTACGTCAACGGTTCGCGTCAGGAAGACACGATTCTTTCCGGTATTATTTCTCTCGCCAGCAGTAATATCGCCGTGGCAGCAGTGGTTTTCATCGCCAGTATTCTGGTGCCTTTCATTAAAGTTATCGTGCTGATTTCCTTACTGCTAAGTATTCATTTCAAATGTGAGAAAGGTCTGAGAACACGTATTTTACTGCTACGCTTTATCACCTGGATTGGCCGTTGGTCGATTCTCGATCTGTTTGTTATTTCGCTTACTATGTCGCTGGTTAATCGCGATCAGTTACTGGCATTTACTATGGGACCGGCTGCGTTTTATTTTGGCGCGGCGGTTATTTTAACTATTCTTGCAGTCGAATGGCTGGATAGCCGACTACTTTGGGACGCACATGAGTCAGGAAATGCCCGCTTCACCGACTGAGGCGCGAATTAAAACAAAACGCCGTATTTCACCGTTCTGGTTACTGCCAATTATCGCCTTAATGATTGCCAGTTGGCTCATCTGGACAACCTGGGAAGAGCGCGGCACCACGGCGACCATTGACTTTATTTCAGCCGACGGCATTGTGGCCGGGCGCACGCCTGTCCGCTACCAGGGCGTGGAAGTCGGGACCGTGCAAAGCATTAGCCTGAGTAAAGATCTGCGCAAAATAGAAGTTAAAATAAGCATCAAAAGCGATATGAAAGATGCGCTACGCGAAGATACGCAGTTCTGGCTGGTCACCCCCAAGGCTTCGCTGGCAGGCGTTTCGGGCCTTGATGCGTTAGTCGGCGGGAACTATATCGGCATGATGCCGGGCAAAGGCGAACCGCAAGAGCACTTTACCGCGCTCGATACCCAACCGAAATATCGCCTCAATAACGGCGAGTTGATGATTCACCTGCACGCACCCGATTTAGGATCTCTTAACAGCGGCTCGCTGGTCTATTACCGTAAAATTCCGGTTGGGCGCGTCTATGACTACACCATCAGCAACAATAAACAGGGCGTAACCATTGATGTGCTGATCGATCGCCGCTTTACGCATCTGGTGAAAAAAGGCAGCCGCTTCTGGAATGTCTCCGGTGTGAAAGCCGACGTTGGCCTTTCCGGGGCACAAGTGCAGTTAGAAAGCCTCGCAGCGCTAGTCAACGGGGCGATTGCCTTTGACTCTCCTGAAAATTCTGCCGCAGCCAAACCTGACGATGAATTTGGCCTGTATGAAGATCTGGCCCATAGCCAGCGCGGTGTAATCATTGACCTGGCCTTACCAGGCGGTGACGGTTTGAAAGCGGGTTCTACGGCGCTGATGTACCAGGGCCTGGAAGTGGGAACGCTGACCAAGCTCAATCTCAATCCTGGCGGCAAGGTAACCGGCCAAATGACCGTCGACCCAGGCGTGGTTGATTTGATGCGCAGCGGCACGCGTATTGAGATGCGTAGTCCGCGGCTTTCCCTAAGCAACCCGAATATCAGCAGTCTGTTAACCGGAAGCACCTTTGAATTGGTGCCGGGTGAAGGCGAGCCGCAAAATCACTTCACGGTATTCCCGAGCGATAAAACTCCACTACAACAGCCTAATGTTTTGACGCTAAACCTGACGGCACCTGAAAGTTACGGTATCGACGCCGGTCAGCCGATTATTTTGCACGGCGTTCAGGTGGGCCAGATTCTGGAGCGCACGCTCTCGGCAAAAGGCGTCAGCTTCTCAGCGGCAATCGATCCGAAATATCGTCATCTGATTCAGGGCGACAGTAAATTTGTCGTCAATAGCCGCATTGATGTGAAGCTTGGGATTGATGGCGTCGAGCTCCTTGGGGCCAGCGCTGGCGAGTGGATTAACGGCGGCGTGAGAGTGATTCCAGGTAACAAAGGCGAGATGAAAGAAAGCTATCCGCTGTATGCCAACCTGGAAAAAGCGGTTGAAAATAGCCTGAGCGACTTGCCGACAACGACTCTTACACTCACCGCTTCCAGCCTGCCTGATATCCAGACCGGCTCCGTTGTGCTTTACCGTAAATTTCAGGTCGGCGAGATTATCAGCGTGCGCCCACGCGCCAATAGTTTCGATATCGATGTGAACATTAAACCGGAATATCGCAGCCTGCTTACGCCTAACAGCGTGTTCTGGGCTGAGGGTGGCGCTCGCGTGCAGCTCAACGGCAGCGGTTTGACGGTTCAGGCCTCCCCGCTTTCACGTGCGTTAAAAGGTGCGATTAGCTTCGATAATTTAAGTGGTGCAAGCGTTGGTCTTAAAAAGAGCGACAAGCGAGTGCTTTACGCTTCTGAAACCGCCGCACGTGCCGTTGGCAGTCAAATAACACTGCATACTTTTGATGCCGGGAAACTGTCGGCAGGCATGCCTATTCGCTATCTGGGTATTAACATTGGCCAGCTTGAATCGCTCAATCTCACCGCTTCGCGTAATGAAGTTGAAGCCAAAGCGGTTCTCTATCCTGAATTTGTGCAAACCTTTGCACGCGGCGGCACGCGTTTCTCCGTGGTGACACCGCAAATTTCCGCCGCGGGCGTCGATCACCTCGACACCATTCTCCAGCCCTACATTAACGTTGAACCGGGCCGGGGCGCTCCACGCCGTGATTTCGAATTGCAGGAAGCGTCGATTACCGATTCTCGTTACTCGGATGGCCTGAGTATCGTGCTCGAAGTTCCGGAAGCAGGTGCGCTGAGTATCGGCACACCGGTGCTGTTCCGCGGTATCGAAGTGGGGACGGTAACAGGATTAACGCTCGGCAATCTTTCTGACCGCGTAATGGTCGGGCTGCGTATCAGCAAGCGCTTCCAGCATCTGGTGCGTGACAACTCGGTGTTCTGGCTTGCGTCAGGTTATAGCCTCGATTTCGGCTTAACCGGCGGCGTGGTGAAAACCGGGACCTTCAACCAGTTCATTCGCGGCGGCATCGCATTTGCCACGCCGCCTGGAACACCGCTGGCGCCGAAAGCTGAAATCGGTAAACACTTCCTGCTTGAGGAAAGTGAGCCGAAAGAATGGCGTCAATGGGGTACCGCCCTGCCGCAATAATGCTGGCGCCCCGGTGTCCAACCGGGGCGTTTGTGTTACACTGCGCCCTTCATTTTTTTCTGGATTTTCTTCGTGGCTCACTCTCAAACCGCCTTTCTCCCACAAGCCTTTCTTGATGTCATTCGCGATGCACTGCCGGCAGATCAAACGCTCGAAAGTTTTATTGAGTACTGCCAGCGTCCACTGCGCCGTAGTCTGCGCGTGAATACACTCAAGATTTCAGTCAGCGACTTTCTTGCCTTAGTCGCCCCTTATGACTGGCATTTGACGCCGGTGCCATGGTGCGCTGAAGGGTTCTGGATTGAGCGAGACGATGAAGAAAGCCTACCGCTCGGCAGCACGGCGGAACATTTAAGCGGTTTGTTTTACATTCAGGAAGCCAGTTCGATGCTGCCCGTCGCCGCGCTGTTTGCCGACGGAAATGAGCCTGAGCGCATTATGGACGTCGCGGCCGCTCCCGGTTCGAAAACCACTCAAATTGCCGCCCGTATGGGTAATCACGGCGCGATCCTTGCCAATGAGTATTCAGCCAGCCGGGTCAAAGTCCTTCACGCCAATATCAGCCGCTGCGGGATTAGCAACGTGGCGTTAACGCATTTCGATGGCCGCGTATTCGGCGCCGCACTGCCTGAGTGTTTTGATGCTATTTTACTGGATGCCCCTTGTTCAGGCGAAGGCGTGGTTCGCAAAGACCCCGATGCGCTGCGCAACTGGTCGCCAGAAAGCACCGCCAGCATCGCAGATACGCAACGTGAACTGATTGCCAGCGCTTTCCACGCGCTGCGCCCCGGCGGCACACTGATCTACTCCACCTGCACGTTGAATCGCGATGAAAATCAACAGATTTGCCAGTGGTTACTTGATGAATGGCCTGATGCGGTTGAAATTTTGCCGCTTAACGATCTCTTCCCGGAAGCCAGCAAAGCGCTTACTGCGGAAGGTTACCTGCATGTTTTCCCACAGATTTACGATTGCGAAGGCTTTTTCGTTGCGCGTCTGCGTAAAACCGCCTCGGTAGAGCCCCTTCCCGCGCCGGGTTATAAAGTGGGGAAATTCCCTTTTTCCCCGGTGCATGGCAAGCAAGCCGCAGAAATCAGGGCCGCTGCGAAACAATCAGGCATCACGTGGCAAGACGATCGGCAGCTTTGGCAACGCGATAAAGAAGTCTGGCTGTTCCCCAAAGAGATTATTTCGCTGATAGGCCAGGTGCGTTTTTCGCGCATTGGTTTGCGCCTTGCGGAGCAATACAACAAAGGATATCGCTGGCAACACGAAGCGGTCATCGCATTAGTGCCGGGCGATTCCCCCCTCGCATTTGCATTAACTGAATTCGAAGCCGATGAATGGTATCACGGGCGCGATATTTATCCTGAAGTGACACCGTCACTTAATGAAGTCGTGGTAACCTATCAAGGTCAACCTCTAGGTCTGGCAAGAAAAGTGGGTTCGCGTTTGAAAAACAGTTATCCGCGTGAACTTGTTCGCGACGGAAAACTGTTCGCCGCCAGAAACTGACAGCCTAAAAAATAATCGCCCTGGTGTTTGCAGTTTCTACAGGGTTGTCTACGCTCTAGTGTGGGAGACCTTACTGGTCATACCACATGTATCCAGACCCCAGGAGAGCGAGATGACGAAAACTAACGTACGAATAGGCATCTTCGAAATTGACGATGCTGAATTACATGGCGAGCAACAAGGGGACCGCACGTTAAGTATCCCTTGTAAATCTGACCCGGACCTGTGCATGCAGCTTGATGCCTGGGATGATGAAACCAGCATACCCGCCGTCCTTGATGGCGAACATTCAGTCCTCTACCGTCAACATTACGACCAAAAATCTGATGCCTGGGTCATGCGTCTTGCATGATTCAAGATGACCCGTCGCTCAGGCGGGTTAATTAATCTGGTCTGATTACCCCTCTTCCCGTGACTTCCCCTACAATTAAGCCAAACGGTGCAGTTGCGAGGCGTGAATGTTTGCGTTGGTTTTATTTGTTTGCTACCTGGACGGTGGCTGCGAGGATATTGTGGTCGATGTCTTTAATACCGAGCAACAATGTCTTTTCGCGATGGATGAGCAACGAATACGTTACGGTGGATGCTTTCCGGTGGAAGACTTTATAGATGGTTTCTGGCGTCCGGCGCAGGAATTCAGTTCGCTGTAATTTATTGCACCTGGACGAGAGTCAGTTTATTACCAAATACCGCGCCAGTATCAATGTAAAATTGATTATGAAAATGACCCGCTTCTTTAAGAGGGGTATGCCCAAAGTAAAATTCATCTGCCCCGTCGATGTCCTCGCCCCGCCCCTGTAAATTTTTATTTAAGCGCTCGCGGCTCCAGACTAATAAATGCTCATCGACTGGCTGATTCCATTTGTAATGGGACGCGGGGTAATCAGCGTGCGCGATAACCAGCGTTTTGCCGTGGGTATGTAACTCAATCACCAGCGGTAAATCACGGCAGTGCAAGAGGGCTTCCTGCACATTTTGCTGACGCTGCTCGGGCAATTCCTGATACCAGCTTCCGCCGTTCATTTGCCAGAGCATACCGTCACCCTCTTCCAGCGCTTCGATAGCCATCGCTTCGTGGTTGCCTTTCACCGCTCTGAACCATTTGCTGTCGAGCAACGCAAGGCACCCCGCACTGTTCGCACCCCGGTCGATCAAATCACCTACAGAAATAACCAGATCCTTATGATAATCAAAATTTTGCTCTTTTAGCTGGCTTATGAAGTCTGAAAGACAGCCGTGTAGATCGCCAACAATAAACACATGCCGCCAGTTTTCGCCGTCAATTCGCTGGTACATAACGCCTCCTGATGGGTATTTATTGCTCAATTATAATCCATCAGGAGACAAGGCTTAGCGTACAGCCCGAATGAACATTTTGATTTTCTTGCCGTGGTATTCAACATAGTGCTGGAACTGGAAGCCAAACCGCTCCG
Organism: Buttiauxella gaviniae; assembly: GCF_040786275.1. Taxonomy (NCBI): domain Bacteria; kingdom Pseudomonadati; phylum Pseudomonadota; class Gammaproteobacteria; order Enterobacterales; family Enterobacteriaceae; genus Buttiauxella; species Buttiauxella gaviniae. Next base: position 3,919,378 of record NZ_JBFMVT010000002.1, on the reverse strand, counting down.
CAAGATGAATTGAGCGCAAATTGTCATCATCGATAATGCAACACACCGGTGAGGTGAATTCGCGGTCGGCCCACTGCAAAATCGCCTGCAATGCTTCACTTGCATAACCTTTTCCGTGAACCGCAGGAATCAACGACCACCCTGCCTCCGGAAGTTCAAGAGCAGGCGTCAGCTCACGGCGCGCATCCTGAAAACCAAATGAGCCGATATAACGCTCAGTCTCTTTTTCGAATACCGCCCAGTAGCCATACCCGAGCGCCTGCCAGTGGCCGATATAACGCAGCAGCCTGCCCCACGTCATTTCCGGACCTTGCGGTTGACCACCGCCGATAAACTTCACCATTTCCGGATCAGCCCAGCAGGCAGCTAAATCCTCAAAATCACCAGGCGTAAAATGCCTAAGAACTAAACGTTCCGTTTCAAGGCGCGGCGCTTCGTTGATCATGCTCATTTCCTTTAAAGTTGTGTGAACCTGCCCTTTTTAATTATTTTGCCGCCTTAGTGGCTACGACACAACAAGTGGGCCATGCAGGGAAGTGGCTAACGAATGGTAAAAATCAGGAATTAAAAAAGGCTGCAAAGATGCAGCCTTTAGAAGTGTGATACGAGTTATCTGGCAAATTTTTCCGCTTCTTCAAGCGTTTCAAAGGGTTTTCACCTAAGAGTACTGTGGAATCAGACCCACGGTGTACTCCACCAGTTTACTATTGAGGATCAGTTTCAAACTTTCTGGCACCTCCGTTTCACGCTGGAACAGCCATTAATCTAGCAGCCATGATGTTTTAAAAGTAACGGCAGATTCACATTTTTGTCATCTGATAGCTCAATATGTTCTTTTGTGAATGGGCCATTTACTCAAATTTTACCGCTCAGTCGCTCGTGAAAATCGCTGCTTCGTATATCCAGACCGACGATTTGTACCTTACATTCATAACGTTGGTAGCGGTTTTCAATCGCATCAAGCACGGCTACCGTTGAAACATCCCAGATTTGTGCCTGAGATAAATCAATAACGACGTTTTGTGGATCGTCGGCATAACGGAAGTGCTCAAATAAATCATTACTGCTGGCAAAGAACAGCGGTCCGATGACGGTGTAACGCACTGTTTGTCCATCATCCATTACGGTTCTTTCTGCTCTAACCACATGAGCAATTCGGCGAGCAAACAGAATCATCGCGAAAATCACACCGCCAACCACACCAAGTGCTAAATTGCCGGTCGCAACGGTGACTGCCACCGTGGTCACCATCACCAACGTTTCTGGCAGCGGAATTCTTTTCAACGTGGCAGGTTTAACGCTGTGCCAGTTGAGCGTTTTTACTGCCACAATCACCATAATCCCTGCCAGTACGACCATGGGGATCTTCGCCATCAGCTCACTTAACCCCGTGACTAAAAGCAGCAGCACCAACCCGGCCACCAGCGTCGACACACGCGTGCGCCCTTTGCCGAGCTCTACATTGACCATGGTCTGGCCAATCATGGCGCAACCGGCGATCCCCCCGTAGAAACCTGCAAATATATTCGATAACCCTAATCCCCAACATTCACGCCGCTTGCTTGATGGGGTATCGGTCAGTTCATCCACCAATTTTGCGGTCAACAATGACTCCATCAGCCCGACAAACCCGATACTGAGCGCACATGGCCAGATAATCCGTAATGTTTCCAGATTCAGAGGAACCAGCAATTCCGTCAGCCCCGGTAAACCTGCAGCCATCGGGCCAGATTCCCCCACCGTCGGCACAGAAAGCCCCATGCCCAAGCATAACGCAGTGATGACGATGATTGCCACCAGCGGCGAAGGCACCATTTTGAATACGCGAGGCAGAAGAAGCACTATCGCCAATGTGAAGGCAAATAGCCCCCAAACCAGAGGATTATTCCCCCAGATATGCGGGACCTGTGCGAAGAAAATAAGAATACCGAGCGCGTTCACAAACCCGGTCATGACGGATAACGGAATGTAACGCATCATGCGAGCAAGCCCGGAGACCCCGAACAAAATCTGAATCAAACCGGCAAGTAACACCGCAGGAAAAATATATTCCACCCCATGTTGGTGCACCATGGGCCCGATCACTAACGCGACTGAACCGGCGGCTGCCGTCACCATGGCCGGGCGTCCACCAAGAAATGACATGGATAAACAGAGCACAATAGAAGCGACGAGGCTGACTTTCGGATCAACGCCCGCAATGATCGAAAATGAAATGATCTCGGGGACTAATGCCAGGGCGGTTACCACCCCGGCGAGAGATTCCCGGATAAGCAAGCGCGGGCTGCGCAAAACATAAGTGAGAGAGTTTTCCCGACTGTGGTTTTCAGTTTGAGTTGTGGTCATAGTTTCGTCTTTGCAGGTTTGTCTTTATTGGTTATGGCTTCGTCAAGCCGGCGTGATTGTACAGAGAGGTTAGTAAGGATCCTAATAATATGAGGGGTTATATTACCCGCATTATTCTCAGTGATTTTGGTGCAAGCCGTGATATGGCAGCGTAGCAGGCAGATGAAATCACTGCTCAGTGAAATTGCAGATAAATGACTATTATACAAATCACTATTATTAGGAAACATGCCTGAAAAGACTTACAATATCCCCCATCGTTATTTGCTCCTGGTAATAGTTTTACTTTCGGCCATTTTAATTAATTGAGGTCTGTTTTGTTTAATCACCTGAGTTATTGTAAAACAATTGGTGTTTTCTTGTTGGCCGCCATGTCGTTATTTTGTAAAAATTCTTTTGCTGACCCGGTGCTGAATAAAATCCTCACAACGAAAAGCATAACGCTAGCCTGGGTTGATAATACCAGACCTATTTCATGGGAATTAGATAATAAACCGACAGGTATGGCGATCGATTTGTGCATGGATATTGTGCATAGTATTGAAACCCGCCACAACACCCAGCTTGCCGTTAAATGGGTCAAAATACCTACGGCTGCACGCTTTGAATTTATCTCTCATAATCAGGCAGATATTCTTTGTACCGTTGCTGCAAACTCAGCACAACGTGACAAAATCGTAAATTTCTCTATTCCGTGGCTTTATACTAATATGAATTATCTTGCTAAAAAGTCAGCGCATATTATGAATAAAGAGATGCTGACGGGCCATACCGTTGGTGTAATCAGCGGCGGTACTGCAGCTTTAGTCATGGCAAAGATGAATCGAGATTATAACTATTCCGTTTCTGTTAAATTGGTGAGAGATTTCGAGGAAGGGTTTAGTTTACTTGAAGAGAACCATATCTCAGCATTTATTACTGATGATGTTATTATTCGCGGGAAGTTGGCTGAAATGCCGGATAAAGAAGATTATCAGACAGGAAATGATGGTTTTGGAAATGTACTAGAATATGGCCTGGTCGTTCCCAAAAATGCGGAAGATTTAAAGAAACTTATTGATGAAGATATTAAAGCCATGTTTATCACTAAGCGATTTGATAAGTTATACGATAAATGGTTTATGTCCCCCCTCACCGCTCCAGATGATAACGTGCAACGCCCGATGTCAGAGTTGCTTATTCAGGAAAAGAATAGCTTCATAAGCAGTGATAGCAATTCGTTGTAAGCATGGTTTAACTGCCAGAAAATTAAAGCGTTAAGCCATTTTGCAGATCTTTTCGCTCATTACGACGATCGATATCTGGAAGTTTATTGCTGAAATTTTCTGGTCATCATCCAGAAAAAATGACTGAAAAGTGTTTGGATTCACGCCAAAAGAAGTTTATGTTGTTATGAGTCTGTTACGGAAAGCGTTATAAAACGAACAGAAGATTTCGGCTTTTTTTTGGGGAAGAGAAAAAAGAACCTGAAAATCAATAAGATAAAAAAAGACCGAATACGATTCCTATATTCGGTCCAGGGAAATGGCTCTTGGGAGAGAGCCGTGCGCTAAAAGTTGGCATTAATGCAGGCAGACTTCGCCTTGCCTTCTAAGAATAGATTACCGGCGCAGGTTTTCCAGTCCGGCGCAAAAGTGTTCGGAAAAAAACTGCGTTACAGGTGACACATTAGAAAAAAACCGCAATAGCCGGGTTACGGTTATTGCGGTTTTTTATTATTGATGAAGGTCTTAGTGAGTATTAACTACATAACTTTTCAGCACGTTCAATAAACGGTGCAAGACTCTTTTTTTGTCCCGGAGTTTTAGGATCGTCAATTTGGATGACTGAAATGGGCTGGCCCGTTGTTTTACCGCTCGTGACTAGCGCCTGGGCCGCATCGTTTAACGGGTACTGCATCAAAGTGCTCGGATTGATAACAAACAGCGCATGACCCGCGCGGCAACTTAACATCACCTCTTCACGGTTAAACGCCCAATTATCTTTGCCCATTTCAAAACGGCTAACGGTAATAATTTGTGGTGCGGCCACTGCACTCCCCGCGCAGGCCAGCAGCAATAACGCCAAAATACTTTTTTTCATGATTCTCTCTTGGGCTAATAACGCCTTCAGTACGGTTCCCAGGTCGCGAATATGCTAACAGCAACAAGCACCGCTACCGATAAAAAAACTTCCAGCCAGGTTAACTGGATAAACTGTTTTGTAGCCGTAGGGGTTCGGTTAAATCGCGGCACCAAAAAATATCGGTTATAGAGTGCGATAATAACCATCCCCGCAACGAAGGCAATCTTCACTAACAGGAAGCGCAAATAATCGCTTTCAAAAGGTAGCGACCAGCCCAGAATCATCAGGCTGTTGATGACTCCGCTAAGCAGCACAGCCGCGACTGCAAGGTGCCCATAGCGCGAAAAACGCATCATCGCGGTAATCGCCGCTCCCCGCCAGCGAGGTTTCCGTGCCATACGCATGCACATTAGCAACGGCAATAATCCCCCAACCCACCATCCCGCACTCAGGAGATGAACGGCGTGGTTCAGGCGTTGCACTCCTCCCACAAAGCCTTCACGCATCGCCGCGTGGCCGACACCGGCAAGCAAAATGAGTTGTGCTGCGGCAAGGATAAGCAACAGAGACTGTAAACTACGCGGTTTGAGTAGCAACACAGCCACCGTAACCACGCCAAGCAGTATCTGCCATAACCAAACAGAACCAAAACGTGTGCCAAGCACCGCCAACCAGACCTGCGGATTGATTGCGTCTCGCCATCCGCCGCCCATTATTCCGGCCTGCGCACATAAGAGCAAAATTGCGCTTAGCATTGCCAACCAGACTGCGGAGTCACATAACCCCTTTAGCCTGCGAATCAGTACCGGTTTGAAAACCTGAGGCGCGAGTAACGAGCACGATATGGTGCTGCCCAGCAGCACCATTAATGCAGAGAAATGGATAAATCGCAGAGCGATATAAAGAGAAGGCAACATCCGGCTTATTTCACCGAGAAATGGTACTTCCCTTTAGTTTTGTGCCCATCAACGGATACCACATGCCAGTCAACCTGGTAGTCACCCGGCTTTAACGCTTCTTCTACCGGAACGATAAGCTGTTTTTCATCTTTTTCGTTACGTTTTGCGGTGCCCGTTTTTACCGTAGCTTGCTGTGGCCCGGTCAACGTCAGTCCGCTAAAATTCGCTTCCACACCTTCGGAGAAATTAAGGGTTATCGCCTGTGGTGAAGCGGTTACCGCAGCATCTGCCGCCGGATATTGCTGTTTCAAATGTGCGTGAGCAAATGCAGAACTTGAAAGGCTCAGAGCGGTTAAGAGTGTAGCGAGGGTAAAGAGACGAGAGTGGGTGAAAGCCATATCAACTATTCCTTTTTCTTATTCGAGACGGCAAAAGGATAACCTTGAGCCCTGGCTAAGTCGAGTTGAGAACAGCTATCAATGAAACCATGACTGGCATAAAAACTTGTCATCATCGGCATCAGTAAGTACCTTTGCGGCAGAAAACAGGAGGCCAATATGAATCACAATCTTGCTGAGTTACCCCAGGACGAAATGGATAAGATCAATGTTGATCTTGCGGCGGCAGGCGTGGCGTTCAAAGAGCGTTACAACATGCCCGTTATTGCCGAAGTGGTTGAGCGTGAACAACCTGCGCATCTGCGAGACTGGTTCAGAGAAAGGCTGATTGCTCATCGCCTGGCATCGGTCAATATGTCACGTCTTCCTTACGAGCCTAAAGTGAAATAAATATCCGCAGCAATAAACTTCCTTACAAATTTGGTGTTAAGATTTTTCTCGGTTTAGATGCCAAAAAACACAGGAATACCCGGTAGCGGCCCAGGATGTGGCCGTTGGGTAGATTGATTAAGGAAGAGCATATGCCTGTCTGGAATGTTGCTGCGGCGCAGTACGGCGCCACCCCCGATGACCTCAGCTCGAATATCTCACACCATTTAGATTTTGTTCGCTGCGCTGTAGCGGAAAAAATACATTTACTGATTTTCCCAGAGTTATCACTCACCGGTCTGAACGAAGAGAATAACCACACTTCTGCTCTCCACTTTAATGATGAACGTTTGAATCCTCTGCAAAACGCGGCTATTGAACACAAAATGACGATTGTCGTGGGGCTGCCTTTGCGCTGTGAAAATGGCGTTTCATCGGGATCCGTAGGCTTCATGCCTGATGGTTCACGCGTGGCATGCTGTAAACCGCTTTCAAGCGATATCGATTTACCCGGGCACCATACTCCTCTGGTCGGGTTGCACAATCGCAGTGTAGCCATGGGGTTTAGCACGGGCAGTGATGAAGAAACTTGGCCGCGAAGCGCAGCCGAAATGGGCGCAAGTCTTTATGCCACCGGGAAGTTCATCAACGAAATCAGTTATCAGCAAGATGAAATGTACCTTCAGCGCTGGGCCCATAAATACAATTTGCCGGTGCTGCTGGCGAATCATGCTTTCTCTAGCGGAAAATATCGCTCTGCCGGACGTAGCGCCTGTTGGGACGATCGCGGTGAATTAGTGGTTCGTGCCGATCACGGTGAATTGTTAGCTGTAGGGCGACGCGACGAGAAAGGTTGGCACGGAGAAATCATTCCATTACGCTAACGCCTTAATGAAATCCGTGAAGGCATGATGGAGTAAGTATGCTGCGCATTATTGATACAGAAACCTGTGGTTTGCAGGGTGGCGTGGTGGAAGTTGCGTCCGTCGATATTATAAACGGTAAGATTGTTAATCCTATGAGCGACCTGGTGCGACCCGATCGCCCCATTAGCTATCAGGCAATGGCTATCCATAAGATTACCGAAGAGATGGTGGCGGACAAGCCGTGGATTGAGGACATTATCCCTCGCTATCAGGGCAGCCCCTATTACGTTGCTCATAACGCCAGTTTTGATCAGCGAATGTTGCCGGAAATGCCAGATAGCGAATGGATTTGCACTGTAAAACTGGCGCGTCGTTTATGGCCCGGCATCAAGTACAGCAACATGGGTTTATATAAATCGCTCAAGCTGAATGTCGAAACCCCTGCCGGGCTTCATCACCACCGCGCACTGTTTGATTGCTATATCACCGCTGCTTTGCTGATACGCATTATGGACGAATCGGGTTGGACGCCAGACCAAATGGTGACGATAACCGGTCGCCCTGCGCTTGTAAAAACAATGGCCTTTGGTAAATACCGTGGTGAGCCGATCGCTGAAATAGCGGATAAAGATCCGGGCTATTTACGTTGGATGTTAAATAACATCAAAGAATTAGCGCCGGATCTCAGAATGACGTTAAAGCATTATCTTGAAGGCTAAATACGCGTTAATGCACCTGCCCTGGAAGCGTCCCTTGCGCCAGGGCAATCAAGAAGGCGTACTCCAGCGCCACGCCTTCATAAGATTTAAAGCGCCCTGATTTCCCCCCATGTCCCGAATCCATATCGGTACACAGCAGCAGGAGATTATCGTCGGTGCGTATTTCACGCAGCTTCGCGACCCATTTTGCCGGTTCCCAATATTGCACCTGGGAATCGTGCAGCCCGGTGGTCACCAGCATATGCGGATAAGTCTGGGCGGTGATTTGGTCATAAGGGCTGTACTGTTTGATGTAGTGGTAATACTCCTCATCTTGCGGATTGCCCCACTCTTCAAATTCACCGGTCGTTAAAGGAATAGACTCATCCAGCATAGTGGTTAATACATCAACGAATGGCACCTGCGCCACAACGCCGTGGAACAGTTCAGGCCGCATATTGATTGCCGCGCCCACTAATAACCCCCCCGCGCTACCGCCCATCGAGTAGAGCAGATTTTCATCACCGTAACCGAGTTTGAGTAAGGTATCGCACACGTCCAGGTAGTCATTGAAAGTGTTCATTTTTTTCAGGTACTTGCCGTCTTCATACCATTGCTGACCAAGCTCGCCTCCGCCACGTACATGCGCAATCGCAAAGACAAAGCCGCGATCTAACAAGCTCAAACGGCTGCTGCTAAAATCGGCGTCCATACTGCTGCCATAAGAGCCGTAGCCATACACTAACAGCGGATTTTTGCCCCGCTGGAAATGCTCGCGATGGTAAACCAGTGAAACGGGTACCTGAACGCCATCACGCACCGTGACCCACAAATGCTCACTGCGATAATGGCTGGCATCAAAACCGGCTACTTCGGTTTGCTTAATGACACGCCGATCGCCAGTATCCATATCGAGCTCAAATAAGGTATCCGGCGTCGTCATGGAAGAGTATCCGTACCGCAGGCGCGAAGACTCCGGTTCCGGATTGTAGCCAAGCCAGGTGACATAGGCGGGATCGTCAAAGGCAATGCCGATAGATTCGCGGGTTTTGCGATTGATTTGTCGCAAGCTGGTCAGGCCTTGCTTACGCTCTTCTACCACCAGCCAATCCGTGAACAGGGTAAACCCTTCCAGCATTACGTTTTCACGCGGCGCAATCAGTACTTCCCACTGCTTCTCATCACGCACTTTGGTGCGATATAAACCAAAGTTTTTACCGTCACGATTGGAACGCAGGTAGAAATTGTGCTGGAAGTGATCGAGGGTATATTCGTGATCTTTACGGCGCGGGGCAAAACTTTGCGGTTGGGCATCCACCAGCTCAGCGTCCAGCAGCAAGACTTCGCTGGTCGTGGCACTGCTGAGATAAATTAAGATAAAGTGCTTCGAGGTTGTTTTGTGCACGCTGACATAAAAGGTATCGTCTTTTTCTTCGTAGACCAGTTCATCTTCCGTGGATGGATGACCCACGGTATGCCGCCAAACCTGATAAGGCAGCAGCGTTTTGGGGTGTTTGCGAACGTAATAGAGCGTGGCGGAATCATTCGCCCAGACAAAACTGTTAGAGACATTATCCAGCACCTCTGGGTACCAGTTGCCGCTTTCCAGATTGCGGAAGCGCAAACCGTACTGGCGACGCGAGAGAAAGTCTTCCGCCAGCGCCATGACGCTATTATCAGGCGTAATGCTGATCCCGCCCATGGTGTAAAACTCGCTGTGGGCGGCACGCCGGTTGCCGTCTACCAGTGTATTCCACACTTCCCACTCGGCTGCAACCACTGACTGGCGTTGATAAATGGCGTATTCATTGCCGGTTTCAAAAACCTGGCGGTAACGGTATCCATTTTGCGTGTAGGGCGCGGAAACATCACGCTGCGGGATGCGGTCGATCATCTCTTTGAGCAAACGCTCCTGCAATGCTTGTTGCGTGCTCATCACCTGATGGCCGTAGTCATTCTCCTGATGGAGATAATCAAGAACCTGCTCATCGGCGCGTTCGTCGTCGCGCAACCAATAATAGTTATCGATGCGGGTATCGCCATGTACGGTCATGGCATGAGGAATTTTTTTAGCTTTTGGTGGCATGTCGATTTTCATTTTTGAGTTAACACCCTGTAAGGGTGGCAAATTCAGACAGCCTTGCAAGCGTAACGTGAGATTTTGAGGAAAATGCCGGGATTAACCCGGCAGATTAAGTTTCTGTTGCTGAATATCCTGCTCAATTCCTTCGCGCACATCCTGCGGGATTTTTAGCGCATCACCCAACGCGTTGAGATAGCTACGTTCCATAAAATGGTCAACGTCAATTGCCGCACAGCTAAGGAAATAGAGTTCCAGCGCTTCTTCTTCGTTCTTAACCCCTTGCACCAGACGTTCAGGATCCAGTGGCTGATCGATAGCCTGCTCGATCAAATTTCGGCCAGGGCCTTCGATGCCCGCATCACGCAATTGTTGTTCAATCACCTGACGTTCTTTGTCATCAATGTGACCATCGCTTTTAGCGGCAAACACCAGCGCCATGACCAGGCGTTGCGTGCGCACATCAACAGGTGATTGCTGTTGCCCGAACTGCGGTTCGCCCTGGTGGGCTTCACGCACCCGATCTTTATATTTGTTCCATAAAACACTGCCAGCCACCGCACCACCGCCAACTAATAGCGCTCCGGTACCGTATTTAGTCAGCAATTTACGCGATGATTTATTCGCCAACAACAAACCTGCCAAGCCTCCCAGCGCACCCGGCACCAGTAATTTACTCAGCCCTTGTGGACTATTCCCCTCAGAGGCGTTGGGAGATTGATTTTGACCCGTGTGTTTCTGCACGGATTGTGTCGCCTGCCCCAGCATAGACTGAAGTTGCTGCAACCAGTTGTTCATCAGAGACATCCTTTATTAGGAACTTAACGTTTGAGGTTAAGCCAAAGGCTGTCAAGAAGTGTCTGATTAGGCTAAAGATGAGAAAAGAAACGCGCCGGTGCACCGGCGCGAAAAAATCAGGCTGCTTTGGTGCGCTTACGCGGGTGCTCGGCAACGTTATCTTCTGCTGCAGTTTCTTCCGTGAGAGCGTCTGCAGTTTCTGTTACCGCCTGTTCGGCTTCGGGTAACTTACCGCTTCTTAGCACTGTGGAAAGCACATCTTTATTTTCGGCCATCCACATTGCCAGCACATCATTTTGCCCTTCTTTGAAAGCTAATGGGCTTTGAGTGAGCCAGTCGCCCAGCACTTCTGCCAGATCGAGCATTTTGTCATAGGCGTCTGCATCCTTTTTACTGGCAAATGACATTTTTTCTTGCCCCTCTCGTACTACAACATATTTGATTTCAACCGCCATCGTGCAGCTCCGTTTTAACTGGTTATTTAACCAGTATAATGATGTTATCCCCACATCGCAAGTGGGAAAAAAACTGTGCACGCAAACGTTTTCGTTTATAATCCGCCGGTCTATTTTCTCCGCTCAGGTATACAGATTATGTCAATGTTGGGAACTGCGCTTCGTCCTTCAGCTACGCGTGTCATGTTGTTAGGTTCAGGCGAATTAGGAAAAGAAGTGGCGATTGAATGTCAGCGTCTTGGTCTGGAAGTTATCGCGGTTGACCGCTACGCCAATGCCCCGGCGATGCATGTCGCGCACCGAAGCCACGTGATTAATATGCTTGATGGTGCGGAACTCAAAAAGCTGGTCGCCACTGAAATGCCCGATTACATCGTTCCCGAAATTGAAGCTATTGCCACCGATATGCTGGTTGAGCTTGAACAGCAGGGCCAGCGCGTTGTGCCTTGCGCCAGAGCCACGCAGCTCACCATGAACCGCGAAGGTATTCGTCGCCTTGCCGCCGAAGAACTGGGGCTTCCAACCTCCAGCTACCGCTTTGCCGATAGCGAAGCCGCGTTTCTTAGCGCCGTCGAAGAGATCGGCCTGCCTTGTATTGTGAAACCGGTGATGAGTTCTTCCGGTAAAGGGCAAAGCTTTATTCGCCATGCTGAACAGCTTGCTCAGGCCTGGGAATATGCGCAGGTGGGTGGTCGTGCGGGTAAAGGCCGGGTGATTGTGGAAGGCGTGGTCAATTTTGATTTTGAAATCACGCTGCTGACCCTCAGCGCGGTCGACGGTGTGCATTTCTGTGATCCAATCGGTCATCGCCAGGAAGACGGCGATTATCGTGAATCCTGGCAGCCGCAAAAGATGAGTGACATAGCTCTCGCTCGTGCGCAGGAGATTGCCGAGAAAGTGGTGAAAGCCCTGGGCGGATTTGGGCTCTTTGGCGTTGAACTTTTTGTTTGTGGCGACGACGTTATTTTCAGTGAAGTCTCCCCTCGCCCGCATGACACCGGCATGGTGACGCTGATCTCTCAGGATTTATCAGAGTTCGCACTGCATGTACGTGCTTTTCTCGGCCTGCCGATTGGCGCGATTCGCCAGTACGGCCCTGCCGCATCGGCTGTGATTCTCCCGGAGTTGACCAGCGATAACGTCCAGTATGGCAATGTGGGGGCGGCACTTGGCGCGGGCTTGCAGGTGCGTCTTTTTGGCAAACCGGAAATCAGCGGTAAACGTCGAATGGGCGTGGCGTTGGCGACAGGAACGAGCGTTGAAGAGGCGATTGGACGCGCCATTGCGGCGACAAAAGCGGTGAGCGTTAGAGGTTAAAAAAACGCTCCCTTTGCAGGGAGCGGTTTCAAATTACAGTTTTGCACCTTCAACAGCTTCACGAGCAAGCTGGGTGATATGATCGTAATCACCCGCTTCCAGCGCGTCAGCCGGAACCAACCATGAACCGCCGATGCACAGAACGCTTTTCAGCGCTAAGTAGTCACGGTAGTTAGCCGGTGAGATACCGCCGGTTGGGCAGAAACGAACCTGAGAGAATGGACCCGCGATAGCTTGCAGTGCTTTCGTGCCGCCATTGGCTTCAGCCGGGAAGAATTTGAATTCTTTCAAGCCGTAGTCCAGACCCAGCATCAGTTCAGAAACGGTGCTGATACCTGGGATCAATGGAATGGTGCCTTCGGTTGCCGCTTTCAGCAATGGCTCAGTCAGGCCTGGGCTGATGGCGAACTGCGCACCCGCTTCGGTCACTTCTGCCAACTGCTGAGGATTCAGAACGGTACCCGCACCGATAATCGCCTCCGGGACTTCTTTAGCGATGGCACGAATAGCATCCATTGCGCATGGAGTACGCAGGGTGACTTCCAGAACGCGTACGCCGCCTGCGACCAATGCTTTAGCCATTGGCACAGCGTGTTCCAGTTTGTTTACTACGATAACCGGAACGACCGGTCCTGTTTTCAGGATCTGTTCCGCAGTAGTTTTCCAGTTTTTCATCTCAAGAGCCTCTTCAACCAACTTTATAATTCGTTTCCAGTGCAGCAAATGCTACATCCGGTCCTTAAAATTTAATGCAGGTCGCGCCCTGTTCCGCGCCAGATAACTGTTCGCGTAACGCGCTAAATAGTTCACGACCGGTTCCAACGCGTTCAGCGCTGAGGTCCGGGTGGTATGCAGTGCGTTTTTCCAACTCGGCATCATCGACCAGCAATGTCAGTTCACCCGTTTGACCGTTGACGCGAATCATATCGCCGTCCCGGACTTTCGCCAGCAGCCCACCATCATAAGCTTCTGGGGTAACATGGATGGCAGAAGGCACCTTACCTGAAGCGCCTGACAGCCGTCCATCAGTGACTAACGCAATTTTGAAACAGCGGTCCAATAATACCCCAAGTGGCGGCATAAGTTTATGTAATTCTGGCATCCCATTCGCTTTTGGCCCTTGATGACGCACAACAACCACACAATCCCGGTCCAATAGCCCCGCTTCGAAGGCGGGTAAAACGTCATGCTGGCTTTCGAAAATGACAGCCGGCGCTTCAATAATCTGGTTTTCTACCGGTACCGCAGAGGTTTTCATAACTGCACGCCCCAGGTTACCGCTGAGCACTTTAGTCCCGCCATGTCTGGAGAAAGGTTTTTCGAAGGTCGCGATGACGTCGGTATCCAGCGCGGCCATTGCCCCCTCACGCCAGGCCAGTTGGCCGTTATCCAGCCACGGTTCCATGGTGTAATGATGCAAACCAAAGCCCGCTACGGTGTTCACATCTTCATGCAGCAAACCGCCTTTCAGCAGCTCACGCATTAGCACCGGCACGCCGCCAGCCGCCTGGAAATGGTTGATGTCGGCCGGGCCATTTGGATACAGGCGCGCAAGCAAAGGCACCACATCCGAAAGATCAGAGAAATCATCCCAGTTGATGATAATGCCCGCGGCGCGAGCCATCGCCACCAGGTGCATGGTGTGGTTAGTTGAGCCGCCAGTCGCCAATAGCGCCACGATGCCGTTAACCACAACTTTTTCGTCAATCATCTTACCCAGCGGCATCCATTCATTGCCATTGCCGGTAAGACGCGTTACCTGACGCGCCGCCGCGGCCGTTAGCTCGTGGCGTAATGGCGCATCGGGATGCACGAATGAAGAGCCGGGAAGCTGCATGCCCATGAATTCGACCACCATCTGATTGGTGTTGGCGGTACCGTAGAAGGTACAGGTGCCGGGTGCATGGTAAGAGGCGGCCTCCGATTCCAGCAGCGCCAGACGATCCACTTTTCCTTCCGCATAGAGTTGGCGGATGCGAACTTTTTCTTTGTTTGGCAGACCGCTGGCCATTGGGCCTGATGGGACGAATACCGCAGGTAAATGACCAAATGACAGCGCAGCCATAGTTAGGCCCGGGACTATTTTGTCGCACACACCGAGATACAGCGCGCCATCAAACATATTGTGAGACAGGCCAATCGCAGTAGACATCGCGATTATCTCGCGGCTTAACAGGGACAGCTCCATGCCATCCTGGCCCTGCGTGACACCATCGCACATCGCAGGTACACCGCCCGCCACTTGCCCTACCGCGCCAACCGAGTGCAGCGCTTTACGGATTTGATCCGGGTAAAATTCATACGGCTGATGTGCCGAAAGCATATCGTTGTAGGACGTAATGATCGCAATGTTGTTACGCAGCATACTTTTTAGCGCGGCTTTATCTTCCGGCTGACAGGCGGCAAAACCGTGGGCCAAATTCCCACAGGCCAGTTCAGAGCGATGTACGGTATTGGTCTTCGCTTTTTCAATACGCGCCAGGTAGGTTTCGCGGCTCTGGCGAGATCGTTCAACGATACGATTTGTTACGCGTAACAAAACAGAGTTCATAACAGGTCCTCATAAAGTGGCTGCCGTCGCTTTGGGCAGGTGGTCACTGCTGCCGGCTCGGTTTTCTTCTCATGAGGCGGCAATCCGTGCCATCAGGGGCAAAATCGCTTCAGCTAGTGTAAATAAAAAAGCCCTGCTGGTGAATCCAGTCAGGGCTTTTAATTTAAAAAATTCACACCACTTTAGCGTTATGTCATGTTACCGGTAAAATATGAATCACCTGTTACGGGGTGTTTGCATACTTACACCTGTTTCATCCGCTAAATTACTCGAACTCGTTCCATGAACGCCCATCTCGGGTGATCATCGCAACGGAGGCGACTGGCCCCCAGGTACCGGCCTGGTATGGTTTTGGCGCGTCGTTGTCGGCAGCCCACGCTTCAGTGATTGAATCTACCCATTTCCAGGCTTCTTCAACTTCATCGCGACGCACGAACAGCGCCTGGATACCACGCATGGTTTCCAGCAACAGGCGCTCGTAGGCATCGGCCAGATGGGATTCATTGAAGGTTTCGGAGTAGCTCAGATCCAATTTAGTGGTTTGCAGGTTGTGCTTGTGATCAAGCCCTGGAACTTTGTTAAGCACCTGAATATCCACGCCTTCGTCCGGTTGCAGGCGAATAGTGAGTTTATTCTGCGGCAAATCCTGCCAGGAATCTTTGAACAGGTTCAAGGCCGGGCTCTTGAAGTACACCACAACTTCTGAACATTTCGTTGGCAGGCGTTTACCGGTACGCAGGTAGAACGGCACTCCAGCCCAACGCCAGTTATCAATATCCACGCGGATAGCCACGAAGGTTTCAGTGCTGCTGGACTTGTTCGCGCCCTCTTCTTCCAGGTAGCCAGGGACTTTTTTGCCCTGAGCAAAACCCGATGTGTACTGCCCACGAACGGTTTTCTCACGCACATTACTGCGGTCAATGCGGCGCAGAGATTGCAGCACTTTGACTTTCTCATCGCGGATATGGTCGGCGGTTAGGTCAGACGGTGGAGACATGGCAATCATGCAGAGGATTTGCAGCAGGTGGTTTTGAATCATATCGCGCATCTGACCGGCCTGGTCAAAGTAACCCCAGCGCCCTTCAATGCCGACTTCTTCCGCAACGGTGATTTCCACATGGTCGATTGTTTTGTTATCCCAGTTATTAGCAAACAGGGAGTTCGCAAAACGTAGCGCCAGTAGGTTTAGGACCGTTTCTTTACCTAAGTAGTGGTCGATACGGTAAACCTGGCACTCTTCAAAATACTCGCCAACCTGGTCGTTGATTTCCTGGGAGGTCACAAGGGAAGTGCCGAGCGGTTTTTCCATTACAACACGGGCTGGTTTCGCGTTCAGCTTCGCCTTACCCAAGCCTTTGCAGATCGCGCCAAAAGTACTCGGTGGCATGGCAAAGTAGTTAATCGTGACGCGTTTTTGCTGATCGAGCATCTTACCGAGTTTGGTAAACGCTGCGGTATCGTTAACATCCAGGTTGCAAAAATCGAGACGGCTGCTCAACTTATCCCACAGGCTTTCGTCGATCTTTTCCTTCATAAAGGTTTCGATCGCCTCACGCACGACTTTGGTATAAGCCTCTTTATCCCAATCTGCGCGGCCCACGCCCAGGATGCGTGTTTCCGGGTGGATCTGCCCCGCCTTTTCCAACTGATACAGGGATGGCAGCAGTTTCCGACGCGCAAGGTCGCCTTTTGCACCGAAAATCACCAGGTCACATGCCTGAGCTGTCTGTGTTACCGCCATGTTGTTCTCCTCGTTTCGGGTATCTTGTACCAGGTCGCTCTTGTAATTTTATTACAGAACAATGTACTGCTTTTGATAATTCCAGGTAAACCATTGCCGATAAATTGATCGCGTTAGTGCGCAATATTTGCCCGTGAATGCCAGATTCAGAGATAACCCCCAGCATTTCTGATGTTTGGGTATCGACGTTTATCATCTCTAAAGTTAGACGGCGATCATGTAATGAAAAAAAACAACAATATTACATGGATTAACTTGCCCTTTCACCGTGGGCGAGGCGTATATTCTTGCTAAATCGTGCCATGATTTCTCCATTTGTTGAAATCGACAAAATCCATGAGTGCCGAACCCTTATGAATATGCTGGACAAAATCCAGACTCAACTGGAACACCTTAGCAAATCAGAACGTAAAGTCGCAGAAGTGATTCTTACCGCACCGCAAGATGCCATTCACTCAAGCATTGCCACTCTCGCCCGCAGTGCCGATGTCAGCGAACCTACGGTCAACCGCTTCTGCCGCCGTCTGGAAACAAAAGGCTTCCCGGATTTTAAATTACATTTAGCGCAGAGTCTGGCGAATGGCACCCCTTATGTAAACCGGAATGTTGACGAAGACGATAGCGTTGAGGCTTATACCGGCAAAATTTTCGAATCCGCCATGGCAAGTCTTGATCAGGTGCGGCAATCACTGGATATGGCCGCGGTTAATCGCGCCGTCGATTTACTGACCCAGGCAAAAAAAATTGCCTTCTTTGGCTTGGGCTCTTCCGCCGCCGTCGCGCATGACGCGATGAACAAATTCTTCCGTTTTAATGTGCCGGTCATCTATTCCGACGATGTAGTTTTGCAGCGCATGAGCTGCATGAACTGTAGCGAAGAGGATGTCGTGGTGCTTATCTCGCATACCGGGCGCACCAAAAATCTAGTGGAGCTCGCGCAACTGGCACGTGAAAACGATGCCATTGTGCTGGCGATAACCTCTGAAGGCTCACCGCTTGCACGCGAGGCAACCCTCTCTTTATTGCTTGATGTGCCAGAGGATACCGACATTTATATGCCGATGGTTTCACGCCTGGCGCAATTAACGGTAATTGATGTTTTAGCGACCGGCTTTACTTTACGCCGCGGCGCGAAATTCAGAGATAACTTGAAGCGAGTCAAAGAAGCGCTCAAGGAATCGCGTTTTGATAAGGACCTGTTTATCAATATCGATAAACCTTAAGATTTTATAACAAAGCTGTAACTTTTTAGGTCATTCGGTTAAGTTGTTGCTTTGCGTTTTTCAGCGCATCCTGATTTACCGAATCTTTTGTTAACGCAACACCAAAGTTGTTTCAGTCAACGGAGTAATACATGTCCAGACGGCTACGTAGAACCAAAATCGTTACCACTTTAGGCCCGGCAACCGATCGCGACAATAATCTGGAAAAGATTATCGCTGCTGGCGCTAACGTGGTGCGTATGAACTTTTCCCATGGCACCGCAGAAGATCACCAGATCCGTGCCGATAAAGTTCGTGAAATTGCCGCAAAACTGGGTCGCCACGTCGCGATCCTGGGCGATTTGCAAGGACCAAAAATTCGTGTCTCTACCTTTAAAGAAGGTAAAGTTTTCCTCAACATCGGTGATAAATTCCTGCTAGATGCCAACCTTGGCAAAGGCGAAGGCGATAAAGAAAAAGTCGGAATCGACTACAAAGGTCTGCCTGCTGATGTTGTCACCGGCGACATCCTGTTGCTGGATGACGGCCGGGTACAGCTAAAAGTCCTCGAAGTTCAGGGCATGAAAGTGTTTACCGAAGTGACCGTTGGCGGTCCACTATCAAACAATAAAGGCATCAACAAGCTCGGCGGCGGCCTGTCTGCCGAAGCCCTGACCGATAAAGACAAAGCCGATATCCTGACCGCGGCGAAGATCGGCGTTGATTACCTGGCCGTTTCTTTCCCACGCTGTGGTGAAGACCTGAACTACGCTCGCCGCCTGGCGCGTGATGCAGGCTGTGACGCGAAAATTGTAGCTAAAGTTGAACGTGCTGAAGCTGTGTGTGACGAAGCGGCAATGGACGACGTTATCCTCGCCTCTGACGTAGTGATGGTTGCCCGTGGTGACCTGGGCGTTGAAATCGGCGACCCTGAGCTGGTCGGCATTCAGAAAACCCTGATTCGCCGTGCGCGCAAACTGAACCGCGCGGTCATCACTGCGACTCAAATGATGGAGTCGATGATTACCAACCCAATGCCAACCCGTGCGGAAGTCATGGACGTGGCAAACGCCGTCCTCGATGGCACCGATGCGGTTATGCTTTCTGCCGAAACGGCGGCGGGTCAATATCCAGCTGAAACCGTTGCGGCGATGGCGCGCGTCTGCCTGGGTGCTGAGAAAATCCCAAGCATCAACGTGTCCAAGCACCGTCTTGACGTACAGTTCGACAACGTCGAAGAAGCGATTGCGATGTCTGCGATGTATGCTGCTAACCACCTGAAAGGGGTTACCGCCATCATCACCATGACAGAGTCTGGCCGTACTGCGCTGATGACTTCACGTATCAGTTCCGGCTTGCCAATTTTCGCCATGTCTCGCCATGAACGTACGCTGAATCTCACCTCTTTGTACCGTGGCGTGACGCCAGTATACTTTGACAGCGCAAGCGACGGCGTCGCAGCGGCAAATGATGCCGTCAATTTGCTGCGTGATAAAGGCTATCTGGTGTCAGGCGATTTAGTTATCGTCACCCAAGGCGATGTGATGAGTACCATTGGCACAACCAATACCACGCGTATTTTGTGCGTTGAGTAATTCCGCCGCCTTGTGAAAAACAAGCAGAGGGAGTAGTAACGTACTGTTACTGCCTCAAGATTTTGGAACGTCGTTAAGACACAGTTAAATTAATGCCTACAAAAGCACTGGGCGATGCTCTCCCCAGTGCTTTTTGTTTATTAGCCGATATTGACTGTACCGCTACCCACTACAACGCCACCACAACTAATACTGTCACCTGTTCTGGCTGCTGGGATACCATCAATAAATACTGTTGGAGAACCACTCGATATCGCCCGAGGATGTGGCGGGTGATGTGGTGGTGCATTATGTTCCACTAAAGGATCGCCTAATCGTGCAGCGGGCAGCCCGTCAATAAACACTGTTGCAGAGCCCGCGGTTATTGGCGTGGAATGAAAGCCGTCGTGCTCTGTTCCTTGATCATTAAGTTTTGCTGCAAGTGGCATAAATGACTTCCCTTAAATTTATTACTCAACGAACGAGTACCATTTTGTTATCTATGACGGCGAAGAATGGGTTCCATGAAAAAATATGTTTGCCTTTATCATTGATAAATTGGATCGGGGATTTTCTACTGACACCGCCGATACCCAGGCAGAAAATTCTATTATTTTGGTAAGTTAATACTTTGAATTTATCCCAGTTGGGATTTAAATCTACTTTACCTTTTCGTGCAGCATTGACGATTCCAATTGAATCGAAAAATATTTCAGTATCATCAGTTAAGTCTGTTTTAGCATACTCATCTAATGCAATGGAGTATTTTTTCTTGATCGTGGAAAGATCATTGCGTTTCAAATCTTCAATCAAATCCTTGTAAGCTATAATGAGCTGGTTTCTTAAATCCTGATTATTAACTTGCGGCGTAGCTTTAGTCCATTCCCACACTGGGATACCAGTTACGTTAAAACTACGGTATGCGGTTAACCAATCCTCAGGCTTTTCATCACCCTTAAATTTAATTCTGTTCGATATCCCTCTGACAATAGAACTATTGGTTTTATCACTAATGTTTTCTATTGAATAACCTGTCGGGTCATTGAATGAAAGGCCATTCGTGCTATCAAAAACAACCTTAAAATTGGTTATTGTTTCATCTTTTTTGTCCTCAGTTGATTTGACAATTTTTACTTCGCAGCTATAAGTATCATTTTTTTTATCTGATTCAGAAGGGAAAAATATAAGCCCAATATTGTTATGTTTATTGTTTTCGAGCGCATCCGTGATGTCACTTCCTGTACTGATTGTTCTTGGTCCCTTAAGAGTACTAAGATAATCCAATCCATTGATAGATAAAATACAAATCGCATTCCTAGTGTTAAAATATGCAGAATATCTTACGTTATCCATATTTCCTTCAGCAAGTACATTAGTTGATAAAAGTAATGTGCCCAAAATCAATGTTTTTAGCTTCATGCCATTTTCCTTAAAAAACAATCCTATAAGGGGATTTTTCTTTGTTTAATTTGTGGCAGATAACCCATTCACCTTCTCCCTCTTCCCAATTATCAGAATCATCTATTTTTTTCTTACTCATGTCCGGATCGTTATCATCATCTTCATCACCCACACTAACCTTTATTCTATATTTTGCATACATAGCAATACCATTATGGAAAAAGACAAGTTCCAGATCTTTATCATCTTTTTTCTCTAATGCAAAACAGCATTCGGCAGTGATTTTTGCTTCTGCGCTAAAATAAGCCTCAACGATAAGTATTTTTAGGCCTGCCTCGACCTTAGATTCTAAAGCCAGACCCAGTTGGCCTTCATTTTCATTCCCTAATTCTGAATGGAAATCATAATTCTCATCGGACAAATATCGATACGAAAGGTTTATATTCCCTGATACTACTAAGTTTAAAACTGCTTTTGCGTAAACTCCATTCTTGCCTGCTTTGACGTCACCTTCTTTTGACTGTGCCTTTTCTCTTATCTTTGCAATATTTTTCTCTTGATGAAAATAAGTTGCGAATGCCTGTATTAAATCTAGGGTGATCGTAAATTCAATCAAGGGTGATAATTTCACATCTGCAGCACATTTTACATAAGGTGTATTGTTCTTACGAAGATGAAGGTCTCCACTGCCGGTAATATCAAGGAATGGGTATTTTATATCTATTTTTAATAGCTGTATCTTATCGTCATCTGCTTTGAGTAGGTTTGTCACTGTGTCCAGTGTTTTATCTGCATTCCTTAAAAGCGTTAATTTATCTTTATAGCGAGTGAATTCTTTATCCATTGTCTTGCTATAATCTTTACTGCTACTTCCGACGCTTATTGAACCACTGCCAGAAATATGTACGCCATGGGTAATAGAATATTTACCAACACTCATGGAGCTGTTATTTTCTCTGCTTTGAACTATTTTATAGCGTTCATCATCGGAAAGTTCTTTAGTCCCGTCATTTTCAGAACTGGAGATGTTCACGTTTACAGACCACGCGAATTTCGGGAAAACAACTATTCTGGTATCTACCGAGGTATAAATTGGGAGTTTTGCTTTACCATCTACTGCTGTTTTTAGCGGGTATATAAACTCTTGAACAGGTTGCCCCAGGCATTCACCTATTTGTAGCTGATACTCTGTTCTATCTACATTTTCTAGTCCTTTGAATAGGATATCACTCAGAAATGTCACAATATCTAAAGAGTCCAATGCGCTATAGACATTTTGGACACCTAGTTTTTCCACTTTGTCAGTACTAACGCTACCCATGGTTAATTTTACTTTATCTTCGGAGCTATAATATTTTAATGTATTGCTATTCTCTCCTTTCACTAGTTGACTAAGATAATAATCATTATGGATTACGCCTGAGGGACAGTCAGGGCTGTTGCTAACGCAAGTTTTGCCAATCAGTGTTGTTTTAAAGTCCACACCTTTAGCTTCAGCATCATGAAGGTAAATTACAGGTAAAGACTCACCCTGCTTGTACTCATAGCTACCCTCTGGTGAAGATGTTTTTATTTTTATAGCATGTGTGCAAGTGTCTGGATTTTTACACGAACATTTAGGTGAGCCAGCAGTTAAACTAATGCCCATTATGCATTACTCCTTTTCCATGCTGGTATTTTACCGTAAACATGCAATAATAACTTTTCAGCTCGATAATGTCCGGGATTGTGACTATCTTCTAAAATACTTTTATATTCAGTAGGTATAGCTTCAGGAGAACGTATATTTTCATGGGCAAATAGCCTTACTATTTCATCAATGCTTCTTTTGTCTGTAATGCCAATATTACGCATATAATAAAAAAATAATTCCGCAAGAGGAAAAGCGATGTCTATTTTTTCCTCCGGTGCAAGTGGAATTAGCAATGCTAGTTCTTCAATATATCTTTTTTCAAATATTTGTTCTAACTTCTTATATTGCTCTTTATTGATTTCCATGAACTTAGGCTTGACAAGTGAGGCATCTGGATAGCGCTCATGTAAATCTTGAACTGAGAATGACCGGTATTGCTGATAATCAGTTTCTATTTTGCTAATCTTGCTAAGAAAAAGATGTTTCTCCCAGTCTGATAAAACACTTAGAACATCCCAAATATTTCTTGGGTCATAAAATCTAAAAATTACAGGCTTGCTCTCATCAGGAAGAGTTACCTGTAAATATTTCCTCAAATGTTGCCGCAAAACACGCATCGTTGCTTCGGTGGTTAAATATATGCCCCACGGAATTATTTTTGCACTTAGCCAATGTTCTACCTCAGATGTAACTTCAAGAATATAAGGAGCCAGTTTTACCAATTCTGGCTGCAAAGGTTCGGCGTATAAACAACTATGTGGGGAATTAAGCCCAGCGAGATAATCTAAAAGATCATCGACAATGCAACCATCAACGATTGCGTAACGAACCGCTCCCATTATTTATCCTCCTCAGGGCAATGAGAAACAAACATTGTTCCTTCACCCGCCGCGGCTTTAAGAATCGCAGGTTTCATGGGTAAAATAACTTCTCCTGGGCTACCTCCGCCATTCAGGTTTATCTTGGGTCCTTTGACATCAACACCACCAGCATGAATAGAAATAAATGAACCACCTACACGAAAACTAATTTTGCTATCGCTTTGTAATACAATATCACCCTGAACTTTAATCCCCATTACACCAGCAATTTTTTGGGCAAGATCCCCTTTGATTTCAATATGGTGCTCACCTTCAATCAGATTCAGATAGTTTTTGGTGGTTTTGTGATCTTGTTGACCTTCAACAGTGATTTTTCTGTCATTTGCCACAACGAGCGATTCATTGTGCCCAATGCTAACTGTCCGGTCGTAATTTACGCGTACATCTTTACTGTTAAGTACTTTTACCTGCATGTCCTTCTGGGCATGCATCGACAGCAGCTCCTGATTGGTCTCGTCCTCGAACAACAGCTCGTTGTAGCCGCTGCCCTTGTAGGTCTGCGAGCGGATGGCCATCTGCGTTCGGGTGCCCGGCAGGTCGCCCGGGGCGCGGTTGCCGGCATGGTAGGTGCGCCCGGTGATGATGGGCTGGTCCGGGTCGCCGTTGAGAAAATCGACAATCACTTCCTGGCCGACGCGCGGAATGGCGATGTTGCCGAACCCGGCGCCCGCCCACGCCTGTGAAACGCGTATCCAGCACGAGCTTTTCGCATCCGCCTGGTTGTAGCGGTCCCAGGCAAATTTCACCCGCACCCGTCCGTGCTCGTCGCAGAAGATTTCTTCCCCCGGCGGGCCGGTGACGATGGCGCTTTGCGGGCCGTCGACCCGCGGTTTGAGAGGGGGCTGTGCGCGCCAGGTCTGAATGGCGGGGATGACGCTGAAGCTGTTGGTGAGCGTGGTGCCCTGGCCTTCGCTGCCGGTGAGCGCCTGCGGCTGGCTGCCGGTTAACTGACAGGACACCACCTGCCACAGGTCGTTGAGGTCTGCGCGCGGGTGGTCCGTCAGGCTGAAGCAGCGCCCCGGCTGGAGCTGGGGTGAGTTGCTGGTGCCGGTGGCGTAGTCCACGTCGCTGCGCCAGCCTTCCACCTGATATTTCGCAAAGTCTGCCCCGCGCTGCGCGTCCTTGAAACGCCCCGGGTAGTCAAAAATCTCATACACCGCCCGCTGGTTGGGCATCTCCGACGGGCGGTGATTAAACTGCCCGGGCCAGAGCGGGGCCTTAAAGGTGTAGTCCTGCGTGGTGACCTGGGCCGGGCGGATTTGTGCGCGGCGGCAGAAACTGTTGATGCAGTAGCGGCTGGATTCACTGGCGCCGTTGGGGTTGTACGGCAGCGGGTCGAGTCTGCGCAGCACGCGGCTGTCATCGGCGAAGGTCAGTTTCTGCAGGTTGCGCTCCAGATATTCTTCCTCGCAGAAGAAAATCCCCTCTTCGGCGGCCAGCCGGGCGATGAAATCGAAGTCGGTTTCCTGATACTGGACGCAGAACTCACGGAAAGGGTGCGGGCGGCGGAACAGCGCGTCGTGGGTGAGCACACCCGTCTCCTTGAGCAGCGTCTGAAAGATGGCGCGGATATCGACATTCTGGAAGCTGCGGCAGTTCTGCCGCTGGCTGCTGCGCCAGAGCTCCGGGCGCAGGGTTATGTGGTACAGGGTCTGGTGTTTACCGGTGTTGCCCTGCTCGCAGAAGGTCACGATACCGCGCAGGCGGCGTTTAATCTCCTCACCCTGCCGGATAATCAGCGTCCCCCCCTGGTCGAGGACTTTACGGAATTCCAGGGCCGGGTTGCTGCTGGCGAGGGTCAGTTCAAGGCGAAACAGGGAGGAGAGGGACTGGGTGAGCTGGAAATCCACCACGGTAAAGGTGTCATCCGGGGTCCGCCCGGCGGTAAAGGTGAAGCGGGTGCCGTCTGAGGCCATTTTGTTATTCCTTCAACAAATTATGGAATCATTGATATGAACCTATAATTTTGTGAGATTCATAATTTAAATAAATATAATAAAATCAATGATATAAATATGTCAGAAAGGTATCCTGGCAGTGGGAAAGCTAAAGTGATCTGTGTCACATTGTGAAATGTAGAAAAGTAGACAAAAGAAATGGGTGTAAATTGCCCAGAGGGGTGAGCTAAATCGGGTAAAAACCAAAAAAAACGTACACACAAAATACATAGTGTGTACGCTTATTTTTTGCGGCAACCTGGCTGGTCGCAAGAATATCGACCAAACATTTTATGAAACACATAGTATTCACTATGGTTCTAGCGGATGATCGATTCTCTATTTCTTTGGGAACAGCTCTTTACGACGATAGGGCTCCATCTCCCCCTCTTTTCGTGTCTTCAGCAGCTTAAGAATCCAGGTATACTGTTTGAGATTCGGGCCGACAAAAACTTCCACTTCTTCGTTCATCCGGCGGGCAATCGTATTGTCATCAGCCTCTGCTAAATCGTCCATCGGCGGGCGAATATAAATATCCAGGCGATGAGTGTCACTGTTATAGACAGGGAACAGCGGCACGATGCGCGCCCGACACACTTTCATCAAGCGGCCAATAGCAGGTAGCGTCGCTTTGTAGGTCGCGAAGAAATCAACAAATTCGCTGTGTTCCGCACCGTGGTCCTGATCGGGTAAATAGTATCCCCAATACCCCTGACGCACTGAACTGATAAACGGCTTTATCCCATCGTTACGGGCATGCAAGCGCCCACCAAAGCGGCGACGCACGGTATTCCACATATAATCAAATAGTGGGTTTCCCTGATTATGGAACATCGCCGCCATTTTTTGACCATTAGCCGACATCACCATGGCAGGGATGTCCACCGCCCAGCCATGCGGCACCAGGAAAATCACGTTCTCTTCACGCTGTTTGAGCTCGTCGATAATCTCTTTACCGTGCCAGTCAATGCGTTGCATAACTTTGCTCGGGCCTTTAATCGCAAGTTCAGCCATCATAACCATTGCCTGCGGGGCCGTGGCAAACATGTCGTCAATAACCGCTTCGCGAGCCTCTTCCGGCATTTCCGGGAAGCAGTACAGCAGGTTAATTTGCGCACGGCGGCGAGCACTTTTTCCAAAGCGACCGGCAATGCGCCCCACTTTGCCTAATAATGGATCACGTAATGATGGCGGTAACATGGCGAGGCCTGCAAAAGCGCCAACGCCCAGCCAGGCGCCCCAAAATTTCGGGAGCAAGAAGGCCTTTTGAAATTCAGGAATGAACTCACTGTGACTTTTTTTTGCTTTTTCCATGCATGTTCTCAGTACAGCATCAAATCATTGATGATAAGAATGTGTAGGTATCTTAGCGGGGTATTGCCTGTCAGACAAAGAAAAAGCCGGTAACAGAGTACCGGCTTAGTTCATAAGGCTGGATTAATTAAATCTAAGCTGGGGCATAACTTCACGAACTTGTGCCAGGTAATCGTTACGATCCGAGCCTGTCAAACCTTCAGTCCGTGGCAGTTTCGCCGTTAACGGATTCACCGCCTGCTGGTTAATCCACACTTCATAATGCAGATGTGGCCCGGTAGAACGCCCGGTATTACCTGAAAGTGCGATGCGGTCGCCGCGTTTTACTTTCTGACCTGGTGTCACCAGTAATTTTTTCAGGTGCATATAACGCGTGGTATAGGTCCGACCGTGACGAATAGCGACGAAATACCCTGCCGCGCCACTCCGTTTCGCCATCACAACTTCACCATCACCCACGGCCAGCACCGGAGTACCTTGCGGCATAGCAAAATCGACACCTTTATGCGGAGCGACACGACCCGTTACCGGGTTAAGACGGCGCGGGTTAAAGTTTGAAGAGATACGGAATTGTTTCGCCGTTGGGAAACGCATAAAGCCTTTTGCAAGACCAGAACCGCTACGGTCGTAGAATTTGCCGTCTTCAGCGCGAATCGCGTAGTAATCTTTACCGCTGCTGCGTAGGCGCACGCCCACCAATTGGCTCTGCTCGCGTTTTCCTTCCAACATTTCGCGGGACATCAGCACCGAAAACTCATCACCTTTCTTGAGTTTGCGGAAGTCCATCTGCCACTGCATAGCTTTAATCACTGCGCTAATTTCAGCGCTGGTCAATCCTGCATCTTTTGCGCTGCTGACAAAGCTGTTACCCACCGTACCTTTCAGCACGTTGTTCACCCACTCGCCTTGCTGCATTTCGCTGCTGAGTTTGAAGGTGCTACCTGAACGATCATAGGTGCGCGTTTCACGGCGCGACATTTCCCATGTCAGACGCTGTAGTTCACCATTATCGTTTAAGGTCCAGGAAACCTGTTGGCCGATTTTCAGATTACGCAGATCTTTATCCACGGCGGCAAGCTGGCTAATATCGCCCATATCAATGCCGTACTGATTCAGAATGCTGCTGAGCGTATCCCCTGTGGAGACGACATATTCGTGAACACCCGTTTCACCGGCGGTTTTATCGTCCAGTTCATCTTGGGGGATAGTGTCGTCTTCGGCGTCTGGGGATTGATCTAACGGCTCACTGGCCTCGGGAAGTAACGAGCGAACCTCGTTTTTCTCAAGCTCAATGGTTTTAATAACGGGGCTGGCTTCTGGATGATAGACGTACGGCCGCCAGACAGCGACCGCAAGTGTAAGAACTGTAAGAGACCCCAACATAACGCGATGGGGCCGGGACAAATTGTCGAATGCCAGGGCGACAGAGCGGGCTATCTGTTGCACGTATTCACTTCCTCACTAATCTCCTTTCAGGCAGCTCGCATACTGGTTCGCAAGCCCGCTCAAAAACTGCATATAGCTGTCTTTGCCGAGCTTGACCTCAATTCCCAGCGGGTCCAACGTTCCGGAACGGACGTTAGTACCTCTGGCAACAGCATTGATGACTGCTGGCCTGAATTGTGGTTCAGCAAATACGCACACGGCTTTTTGCTCAACCAACTGTGTTCTTATTTCATGTAAACGCTGCGCACCGGGTTGGATTTCTGGGTTAACGGTAAAATGACCAAGCGGCGTAAGACCGTAGTGTTTTTCAAAGTAGCCATAGGCGTCGTGAAAAACGAAATACCCTTTTCCTTTAAATGGCGCGAGCACGCTACCAACTTGCTTGTCGATGTTGGCTAATCCTAACTCGAAGGTCTGCAAGTTGGCGTCTAGTTTGGCTCTATTTTGGGGCATAAGTTCCACTAATTTATCGTGGATTGCAACCGCTGACAGGCGCGCCACCTCAGGTGAGAGCCAAATATGCATGTTGTATTCACCATGATGATGATCTTCGTCACTGTTTTCACCATGATGTTCGTGACCTTCATGCCCGTGGTCATCATCATCGTCACCTTTCATAAGCAACGGTTTTACGCCGGGTAAAGCTGCCAGTTGCACTTGTTTTTGCTCAGCTAATTGATTAACCGACTTCTGCATGAAGGCCTCCATTTCCGGGCCAACCCATACGACTAAGTCCGCGCTTTGTAAGCGTTTTACATCGGATGGACGAAGTGCATAATCATGCTCAGAAGCACCATCAGGCAACAAAACTTCCGTGGGCGTAACACCGTCTGCAATTGCTGCGGCGATAAAACCTAACGGCTTAATAGAGGCAACCACGGCGGCTTGAGCCGGGAGTGCTGCGGTACCCAGAAAAGCAGTTGTTAAAGCTGCGCAAAGAAATGAGTTTTTATGTAACATAATGCGACTTTTCATCGTTATGAATATGAGATGTGTGATATTATAACATCCGCTAACTTCTGCAACCCCTGAAATTGTCATGACAAATCTGGTATCACTAGAAAATATCTCTGTTTCCTTCGGACAACGCCGTGTGCTGTCTGATATTTCTCTCGACCTGAAACCTGGCCGAATTTTGACGCTGCTGGGTCCGAATGGAGCAGGAAAATCCACGCTGGTCCGCGTAGTACTTGGCCTGGTCGCACCTGACGAAGGCGTTATCAAGCGGGACCGCGATTTGCGTATTGGGTATGTACCGCAGAAACTTCATCTGGATGCGACCCTGCCATTAACCGTCAGCCGATTTATGCGGCTGCGCCCGGGCGTAAAAAAGGCCGATATTCTGCCCGCGCTAAAACGCGTTCAGGCCGCACATCTGATTGAAGCCCCGATGCAAAAACTTTCCGGCGGCGAAAACCAGCGCGTTCTGCTGGCGCGAGCTTTGTTAAATCAGCCGCAGTTGTTAGTTCTTGATGAACCGACTCAGGGCGTGGATGTTAACGGCCAGCTGGCGCTGTATAACCTAATCGACCAGTTGCGCCATGAACTTAATTGCGCGGTGTTAATGGTTTCCCATGACTTGCATTTGGTTATGGCGAAAACGGATGATGTGTTGTGCCTGAATCACCATATTTGCTGCTCCGGCACGCCTGAAGTGGTCTCAATGCATCCTGAATTCATTTCGATGTTTGGTGCACGCGGTGCGGAACAACTGGGAATTTATCGTCATCACCATAACCACCGTCACGATCTTACCGGACGCATTGTGTTGCGCAGAGGGAATGGCCAGTCATGATTGAATTGTTATTGCCCGGCTGGCTTGCCGGGATTCTTCTGGCATGTGCCGCAGGCCCGCTAGGGTCTTTTGTTGTCTGGCGTCGGATGTCCTACTTTGGCGATACCCTCGCCCATGCATCCTTACTCGGCGTGGCCTTCGGCTTGCTGCTTAATGTTAATCCGTTTTACGCCGTCATTGCCGTTACGCTAATGCTGGCATTAGGGCTGGTCTGGCTTGAGAAGCGCCCACATCTGGCATTAGATACATTACTCGGAATTATGGCTCACAGCGCACTCTCGCTGGGTTTGGTCGTCGTAAGTTTAATGTCCAACGTGCGTGTCGATTTAATGGCGTATCTGTTTGGCGATCTGCTCTCCGTGACGATGCCCGATATTATCTCTATCGCGCTTGGCGTTGGGGTTGTGGTCGGTGTGCTGCTCTGGCAGTGGCGTAATTTATTGTCGATGACCATTAGCCCGGATCTTGCCCATGTTGATGGAGTAAATCTGCAACGCGTGAAAATGTTGCTGATGCTGGTGACGGCATTGACGATTGGTGTTGCGATGAAATTCGTCGGGGCGCTGATAATCACCTCCCTGCTGATTATCCCTGCGGCAACCGCGCGTCGCTTCGCCCGCACGCCAGAGCAAATGGCAGGTTTTGCGGTGATTATTGGGATGATTTCTGTCACCGGCGGGCTGACGTTCTCCGCGTTCTATGACACGCCAGCCGGCCCATCAGTGGTGCTGAGTTCGGCGGTACTGTTTGTATTGAGTATGGCGAAGAAGCAAGGGGCTTAAAACCACCCTTACCCAACCTCCCCCTTGCCAGGGGGAGGAGCTAAAAGACATTAAGGCTGTGCAGGCGGCACTATGCCAAAGTGAGTCCATGCTCTTGGGGTTGCAATGCGTCCACGAGGGGTCCGCTGCAAGAAACCCTGCTGTATCAGGAAAGGTTCCAGTACATCCTCAATAGTTTCACGTTCTTCGCCAATGGCAGCCGCGAGGTTATCGAGCCCGACTGGCCCACCGAGGAATTTGTCTATCACCGCCAGCAAGAGTTTGCGGTCCATATAGTCGAAACCTTCGGTATCTACATTCAGCATATCCAGCGCCTGCGAGGCGATGTCTGCACTGATTGTGCCGTCGTGACGCACTTCCGCAAAATCACGCACACGCCGCAGTAAACGGTTAGCTATACGTGGTGTTCCCCGAGCACGACGCGCCACTTCCAGGGCACCCTCTTCGCTCATCTCAAGCCCTAGTACACTCGCGCTGCGGCCTACAATATGCTGCAAATCGGCAACCTGGTAAAACTCCAGACGCTGCACGATGCCGAAGCGATCACGCAGTGGCGATGTGAGTGAACCCGCGCGCGTGGTCGCGCCAATCAGGGTAAACGGCGGTAAATCAATTTTGATCGAACGCGCAGCCGGGCCTTCACCAATCATAATATCGAGCTGGTAATCTTCCATTGCCGGATACAGTACTTCTTCGACCACCGGCGAAAGGCGATGGATTTCATCAATGAACAACACATCGTGAGGTTCAAGATTGGTGAGCATTGCCGCCAAATCCCCTGCTTTTTCAAGCACGGGGCCCGATGTGGTACGCAGATTGACGCCCATTTCATTGGCGACGATATTCGCAAGCGTCGTTTTGCCAAGGCCGGGCGGGCCAAAAATCAAGAGATGATCGAGCGCATCCCCACGCAGTTTTGCCGCCTGGATGAAAATCTCCATTTGCGAGCGTACCTGCGGCTGGCCGACATAGTCCGCCAGAAACCGCGGGCGTATCGCGCGGTCAATTAACTCGTCAGGGGTGATAGTGTCTGGCGATACCAGACGGTCTGCTTCAATCATCCTTCATCTACCTCAAGGGGCTTCAAAGTGCAGCGCGTAATGCTTCACGAATCAGAGTTTCACAATCGGCACCGGCTCGGCCGACTTTACTGATCATGCGGCTGGCTTCTTGTGGTTTATAGCCCAGAGATACCAGCGCGGCAACCGCTTCCGCTTCTGCGTCATCCGTTGCTCCGCTGTCTGGCGCGGTAAGGACCAAGTCAGCTGCCGGCGTAAACAGATCGCCATGCATGCCTTTAAAGCGGTCTTTCATTTCGACAATTAAGCGCTCTGCGGTTTTTTTACCGACCCCAGGTAGTTTGACCAACGAGCCAATTTCTTCACGCTCGACGGCATTCACAAACTGCTGTGCCGACATGCCGGAAAGGATTGCCAGCGCCAGTTTTGGGCCTACGCCATTCACTTTGATAAGCTCACGGAACAGAGTACGTTCTTGTTTATTGTTAAAACCGTAGAGCAATTGCGCGTCTTCACGCACCACAAACTGGGTAAACACCACCGCTTCTTTACCGATTTCCGGTAATTCATAGAAGCAGGTCATCGGCATATGCACTTCATACCCTACGCCACCCACTTCCATTAATACCAGCGGGGGCTGTTTTTCCAGGATGATGCCTCTGAGTCGTCCAATCACAATGCTGCTCCTGAGCTTATGCAAAAAATTTTGCTTATCATATTAAAAAGGCTGGATAGATATCCAGCCTTTTATTTTATATCTATTTTAACCGGCCCCGCGACAAATTAAGCCGCGTGTCACTCATCTGCATTGAGTTCTGCGTAACGTGGCAATGGGTGATCGCTATTGCCAGCGCATCGGCCGCATCGGCCTGCGGATTTGCGGAGAGTTTTAGTAAGGTGCGCACCATATGTTGCACCTGGCTTTTCTCGGCGCTCCCGATGCCAACTACCGTCTGTTTTACCTGACGGGCCGCATACTCAAACACGGGTAAGTCGTGGTTTACCGCCGCGACAATCGCCGCGCCACGTGCCTGGCCGAGTTTAAGTGCAGAATCGGCATTCTTCGCCATAAAAACGGATTCGATGGCAAAATATTCAGGCTGAAACTGGGTAATAATTTCGCTCACCCCCGCGTATATAAGCTTCAAACGCGAGGGTAAGTCGGTCACCTGAGTACGAATACAGCCGCTACCCAGATAGGTTAGCTGCCGACCGGTCTGACGAATAACGCCATAGCCGGTAACGCGTGACCCCGGGTCGATGCCGAGAATAATCGCCATCACGCGTTCCTCATAAACAGCAGGACGGATTCAGACAACGCCATTACAGCGTCGCCGCCACCTCGTCAGAGATCTCACCGTTGTGATAAACCTCTTGCACGTCGTCACAGTCTTCCAACATGTCGATCAGGCGCATCAGTTTCGGTGCCGTTTCCGCATCCATATCCGCTTTCGTGGATGGGATCATGGAAACTTCTGCTTCGTCAGCTTTCAGGCCAGCGGCTTCCAGCGCGTCACGTACTGCGCCCATTTCTTCCCAGGCTGTGAACACGTCGATTGCACCGTCATCGTAAGAAACGACGTCTTCAGCACCCGCTTCAAGCGCGGCTTCCATCACGGTATCTTCATCTTTGCCCGGTGCGTAGGAGATGATGCCTTTTTTGGTGAACAGGTACGCTACAGAGCCGTCAGTTCCCAGGTTACCGCCACATTTATTGAACGCATGACGCACTTCCGCCACGGTACGGTTACGGTTGTCGCTCAGGCACTCAACCATGACCGCAGAACCGCCAGGACCGTAACCTTCATAAATGATGGTTTCCATGTTCGCGTCTTCGTCACCGCCAACGCCACGTGCAATCGCACGGTTTAGCGTGTCACGCGTCATATTGTTGGATAACGCTTTATCAATCGCTGCGCGCAGACGCGGGTTAGAACCTGCATCACCACCGCCCAGACGAGCTGCGGTTACCAGCTCACGAATGATTTTGGTAAAAATTTTACCGCGCTTGGCATCTTGTGCCGCTTTGCGGTGTTTCGTGTTGGCCCACTTACTGTGACCTGCCATACATATTTCCTCAAAGAGCGCGCCTTCTCAGGCCGCGTTAATTACAAACTCTTCAATCGCTTGCCGGTTGCTCCACGACTTAGTCATAGCAGCCGCAGCGTGTGCGTCTGTCCACTCCCAGGCCAGATGTTCCGAAATGGTAATCGGCCTTTCGTTTGGCAGCGCAAGACAGAACCAATATTCTGTGTTGCGCGTAATGCCCGGCGCATAGCGATGACGCAAATGTGTAAAAATCTCAAACTCCACACAGCGTTGGCAGTCATTCAAGGCCAGTTGTTCTGAGACAACATCAACATCGACCTCTTCCTTTACTTCACGCTGTGCGGCTTCCAGCGCGGTTTCACCCTCTTCTATGCTGCCGGTAACCGACTGCCAGAATTCAGGATCGTCGCGCCGCTGTAACATGAGCACCCGTCCGGTATCCTTCGCGAAAATCACTACCAACACCGAGACGGGACGCTTATAGGCCATGTTATTCTTTCTCAGCCTTTTTAATGACGGCTACACCCAGTTCAGCCAGAGCCGTTGGGTTCGCGAAACTTGGCGCTTCGGTCATCAGACACGCTGCTGCAGTTGTTTTCGGGAACGCGATAACATCACGGATGTTGTCAGTGCCGGTCAACAGCATGGTCAGACGGTCCAGGCCAAAAGCCAGGCCCGCATGCGGAGGAGTACCGTATTTCAGTGCATCGAGCAGGAAGCCGAACTTCTCACGCTGATCTTCTTCGGTAATTCCCAGAATGCCAAACACGGTCTGCTGCATCTGACCATTGTGAATACGTACGGAACCGCCACCCACTTCGTAACCGTTGATCACCATATCGTAAGCGTTCGCTACAGCCGCTTCTGGATCTGCCGCTAACTCTTCTGGCGTCATATCTTTCGGTGCGGTGAACGGATGGTGCATCGCGGTCAGGCCGCCTTCACCGTTGTCTTCAAACATTGGGAAATCGATAACCCACAGCGGTGCCCATGCGTTTTCATCGGTAATGCTCAGGTCTTTACCAATTTTCAAACGCAGTGCGCCAAGCGCATCGGCAACCACTTTTTTACTGTCTGCGCCGAAGAAGATCATGTCGCCATCTTGCGCACCGGTGCGAGCCAGAATCGCTTCAACGATTTCCGCATTCAGGAACTTAGCAACCGGGCTAGTAATACCTTCGATGCCTTTAGCGCGCTCGTTGACTTTGATATAAGCCAACCCTTTCGCGCCGTAAATCTCAATGAACTTGCCGTATTCGTCAATTTGTTTACGGCTTAACTGTGCGCCGCCTGGCACACGCAGCGCTGCAACGCGACCTTTCGCGTCATTTGCCGGGCCAGAGAACACTTTGAACTCAACGTCTTTTACCAGATCGGCAACGTCAACCAGCTCCATCGGGTTACGCAAGTCTGGTTTATCAGAACCGTAACGACGCTCGGCTTCGGCGAAGGTCATGATCGGGAAATCGCCCAAATCGACGCTTTTCACATCCAGCCACAGATCGCGAACCAGTTTTTCCATCACTTCACGCACTTGCGGTGCGGTCATGAAGGAGGTTTCAACGTCGATCTGGGTAAATTCAGGCTGGCGGTCAGCACGCAAGTCTTCATCACGGAAGCATTTCACGATCTGGTAGTAGCGATCGAAGCCGGACATCATCAGCAGCTGTTTGAAGAGCTGTGGAGACTGCGGCAGCGCGTAGAATTTACCTTTATGCACGCGGCTTGGAACCAGATAGTCACGCGCACCTTCTGGCGTGGCTTTGGTCAGCATTGGGGTTTCGATGTCCAGGAAGCCGTGATCGTCCATAAAGCGGCGCACGAAGCTGGTGATTTTCGCACGCGTCTTCAGGCGGTTTGCCATTTCCGGGCGACGTAAATCCAGGTAGCGGAATTTCAGACGCGCTTCTTCAGTGTTGACGTGGTTGGAGTCAAGCGGCAGCGCTTCTGAACGGTTGATGATGGTTAAATCGGTGGCGAAAACCTCTACCGCACCGGTAGCCATATCTTTGTTGATATTTTTCTCATCACGCGGACGAACGGTGCCGGTGATTTGAATGCAGAACTCATTACGCAGTTCGGAGGCAAGCTGGAATGCGTCCTGGCGATCCGGGTCGAAAAACACCTGCACGATGCCTTCGCGATCGCGCATATCAATAAAGATAAGGCTACCGAGGTCACGACGACGATTTACCCAACCACACAGTGTTACTTGTTGTCCCACATGAGATTGATTGAGCTGCCCGCAATATACTGTACGCATGAGATATCCCTTAAATTAGCCGCTCGCTGTTTGTGACCTGCGCTTACAGGCTACATGGTGGCCGCTATTTTGTATGTCAGTAATAGATGAAAAAAGGGGGCCATTATACTGGAAATAATGCCCGGCGATAAGTCCGATACAACTGACTGGCGCGTTTCAAAGCGCCTGTTTGGGCAAAACTCACAAAAATTAACAAAATTTGTAAACGATCGCGCCCTCGTTCCATCGTAAGGTATTAAGCGCAAACCTCATTTTGAATCGGAGTCACCGAATGTTAGAACTGAATACTTCCCGAACCGCGCTGGTTGTGATTGATTTGCAGGAAGGGATCCTGCCGTTTGCGGGCGGCCCGCACAGCGCACAGGATGTGGTGGCTCGCTCAGCCAAACTCGCTGAAAAATTCCGCGCAAACAATGCGCCAGTGATTATGGTGCGCGTTGGCTGGTCAAAAGACTTTGCAGAAGCCCTGAAACAACCCGTCGATGCGCAAGCAGGCGCGCATGCTTTACCTGAAAACTGGTGGTTATACCCGCAGGCACTGGGTAAACAAGAGAGCGATATCGAAGTGACCAAACGCCAGTGGGGCGCATTTTACGGCACGGATTTGGAACTCCAGTTACGCCGTCGCGGCATTGACACCATCGTGCTGTGCGGTATTTCTACCAATATTGGCGTGGAATCCACCGCGCGTAACGCCTGGGAATTGGGCTTTAATCTGGTGATTGCAGAAGATGCCTGTAGTGCCGCCAGCAGCGACCAACATCAGGGCAGCATGACGAATATCTTCCCGCGTATCGCCCGCGTTCGTAGCACTGAAGAGGTCCTCGCAGCGCTGTGATTTATGTCGGCCTTCCACAATGGTCACACCCCAAATGGGGGCGACTGGGCATAACGTCTCTTGAAGATTACGCTCGCCACTTTAACTGTGTGGAAGGCAACACTACGCTCTATGCGCTACCTAAAGCGGAAACGGTGCAGCGCTGGCGCGAGATGACCCGCGACGATTTCCGTTTCTGCTTTAAATTTCCTGCCACGATTTCGCATCAGGCTTCTTTGCGCCAGTGCGGTGATTTAACCGCGGAATTTCTCGACCGTATGTCGCCCCTGGCAAATCGCATCGGGCAATACTGGCTTCAGCTTCCGGCAAGTTTTGGCCCAACGGATTTGCCCGCGCTCTGGAGTTTCCTCGATACCTTGCCGAAAGTTTTCACCTATGGCGTCGAAGTCAGGCACCCGCTATTTTTCGATAAAGGGCCGGACGAACAAGCCTTGAATCGCGGTCTACATGAGCGCGGCGTCAACCGCGTGATTCTTGATAGCCGTCCGGTTCATAGCGCAAAGCCCGACAACGAAGCTATTCGCGAAGCCCAACGTAAAAAACCTATAGTCCCTGTTCATGCCCTTCTCACCGCCAGTCACCCCATGGTGCGTTTTATCGGCAGCAACGATATGCAGCAAAACCAGGCGTTTTTTGATGCCTGGTTAAAAACATTGCCCAAATGGGAGCAAAACTCCACGCCCTATCTGTTTTTACATACGCCGGATATTGGGCAAGTTTATGATTTAGTCCACACTCTTTGGCCCGCGCTGCAACAGGCTTTCCCGGCGCTCGGTAACGAACCGGCTATCCCCAAACAAGACACCCTATTTTAGGAGTAGCGACAGCTTACAGGTTGCACTGCTATCATAGGCGGTGCTGGAACTATCTCTAAAGGATGTGAGTATGGTAAGCGCGCTCTACGCCGTTTTGGGTGCTTTGTTACTGATTAAGTTCTCGTTTGATGTTGTTCGTATGCGTTTGCAGTACCGCGTCTCGTATGGTGACGGCGGTTTTAGCGAACTACAGAGTGCGATTCGAATTCACGGTAATGCGGTGGAGTATATTCCCATCGCATTACTGCTTTTGTTATTGATGGAAATGAACGGTGCCGAAACCTGGATGGTGCATATTTGTGGGCTGCTGCTGATTGTCGGGCGCCTGGTGCATGCCTACGGTTTTCATCACCGTTTAATCCGCTGGCGTCGCTCTGGTATGAGCGCGACCTGGTGTTCATTGATACTTATGGTGCTGGCTAACCTGTGGTATATGCCATGGGAGTTGGTTTTCTCGCTGCATTAACGCAAAATATGCCCCTTTCGAATTTCCGGATTTAACGTTATGTCTGACCGCGATACGCTGTTTTCCGCCCCGATCGCCAAATTAGGTGACTGGACCTTTGATGAACGCGTGGCTGAAGTGTTCCCCGATATGATTCAACGATCGGTGCCTGGCTATTCCAATATCATCTCGATGATTGGCATGCTGGCAGAACGTTTTGTCGCACCGGGTAGCCAGGTTTATGACCTTGGCTGTTCACTTGGCGCGGCAACATTATCGGTGCGTCGCAATATTCATCATGACAACTGCAAAATTATCGCGGTCGATAACTCTCCGGCTATGGTCGAACGCTGCCGCCGTCATCTTGATGCGTTTAAAGCACAAACCCCGGTCGACGTTATTGAAGGCGATATCCGCGATATCGTTATTGAAAATGCCTCGATGGTGGTGCTGAATTTCACCCTGCAGTTTCTTGAGCCTGATGACCGTCAGTTGCTGCTCGAAAAAATCTACAAAGGCCTGAACCCAGGCGGGGCATTAGTGCTGTCTGAAAAATTCAGCTTCGAAGATGGCGACGTGGGCGAATTGCTGTTCAATATGCACCACGATTTTAAACGTGCGAACGGTTACAGCGAATTAGAAATCAGCCAGAAACGCAGCATGCTTGAAAATGTCATGCTCACCGACTCCGTCGAAACACATAAAAAACGCCTCAAGCAAGCCGGATTTGACCACGCAGAATTATGGTTCCAGTGCTTTAACTTTGGCTCTTTAGTTGCACTGAAATCAGGAACTCCCGCATGATCGACTTTGGTAATTTTTATCAGCTTATTGCTAAAAGCCCGCTGGCTCCGTGGCTGGAAACTCTGCCCGCGCAAATTGCGACCTGGCAGCGTGAAAACCTGCACGGCCAGTTTAAGCACTGGTACAACACGGTTGAATACCTTCCGGAGCTTCAACCGCACCGCCTTGATTTATTGCACAGCGTGACCGCCCAATCTCTGACACCGCTTAGCGATGGCCAACGTTTAGGGATCGAAAAATTACTGCGTAACCTGATGCCGTGGCGCAAAGGCCCCTATTCACTTTACGGTGTAGATATCGACACCGAGTGGCGCTCTGACCTGAAGTGGGATCGTGTGCTACCGCATATCTCCCCGCTCGCCGGGCGTACCATTCTTGATGTTGGCTGCGGAAGCGGCTACCACCTGTGGCGTATGATTGGCGCGGGCGCGCATCTGGCAGTGGGTATCGACCCGATGCAACTGTTCGTTTGCCAGTTCGAAGCGGTGCGCAAACTGCTGGGTAACGACCAGCGTGCGCATGTGCTGCCGCTTGGCATTGAACAGCTTCCAGAGCTGAATATCTTCGATACCGTATTTTCGATGGGTGTGCTTTACCACCGCCGTTCTCCGCTCGATCACCTCTACCAGTTGAAAAACCAACTGGCGAAAGACGGCGAACTGGTTCTGGAAACGCTGGTGGTTGAAGGCGATGAAAACACCGTTCTGGTACCAGGCGAGCGTTACGCGCAGATGCGCAACGTCTACTTTATTCCGTCGGCGCTGGCGTTAAAAAATTGGCTGGAGAAATGTGGCTTTGTGGATGTGAAGATCGTCGACCATTGCTACACCACAAGCGATGAACAGCGTCGCACCAGTTGGTTGACGACCGAATCACTGGCCGATTTCCTCGACCCGAACGACAGCAGCAAAACAATTGAAGGCTACCCTGCCCCACTGCGTGCCGTTTTAGTGGCGCGTAAGCCATAAGAAGAAAAAACAGGGCAGCCTGCTTAGCCGCTGCCCTGCTTTACGTTTAAACCCCCAGTGGATTCACTGAGATCACATACAGAACCGGTTTATTCGCCCCTTCCTTACTGCTGAACGTGAAGGCATCGTTGTTATTGGTGCCATCGCGCATGCAGAAGGAGATTGAGGTTTGCCCCGCCTTCAGCGCATTGTTCACCGCATCAGTCACATCCACAGTGCGATATTGCTGCACGTTATCCAAATAAAGTGAAGACGATGAGCCGCTACAGGCTGGAGCATTATCCATCGTGATGCTGTTCTCATCCCATGTATTGCTAACCGGGGTGAAATAGAGCATTTGAGCGTTAGTATTAATGCTATTGCCGCCGTACATCATCAGCTTATAGGTAGGCTTAAAGTTAGCCGGGAAATTACTCGCCCCGGTGGGGATGGTGAAACGCATGTAGCTATTTGACTGCGGATACCCTGCTCCGGCATTTTGGGCCACCAGCGTCGGGTCGCTGCCAAAGTTAGTCGCATGAGCATCCCCGCCCCGCACCGTCGCATCCGCCGTCGGTTCAGAGTAGTTATAGGCAATTTCTTTGCTACAGACTCTGCCTTTGTTCAGGCAGTAGTCCGCCATAAACTGCGCGGCAGTGGCTTTCCAGGCGTTGAAAAAGTCAGCGTGAGCCGTATACATCGAGCCCCAGTTAAGCTGAGTCACGTTCCCCTGGGCATCCAGCGTTGGATCCATGGAAAGCTGCGCGTGGCTTAAATCCGTCACGTTGCCGATCATGTAAGCCACGTTCAGGCTGATATGCGGCAGGCGCACCGGATACCCGGCAGGACAGGCCCCGCTGCTGTTCGGATAAGCAATATTGTTCGGCCCGCCCATCATCACCATCGGAGCCAGATTTTGCCCATCCCAGCAGGTAGGGAAACTGATGCCGATATTAAACTGCGTTCCCTTCTCCGGGTCGGGGACACAATTCGTCGGCACTGTGCTGCTATACCCCCTGCCGGTGCACAAAAACGAGACGTTCGGATTTGGCCCCGTACCCATATGGTTACCCGCCAGCATCT
Source organism: Buttiauxella gaviniae (assembly GCF_040786275.1). Classification (NCBI taxonomy): domain Bacteria; kingdom Pseudomonadati; phylum Pseudomonadota; class Gammaproteobacteria; order Enterobacterales; family Enterobacteriaceae; genus Buttiauxella; species Buttiauxella gaviniae. The sequence goes on along the minus strand of NZ_JBFMVT010000002.1, from coordinate 3,878,568 downwards.
GAATGCCAGACGGGAAAGCGTTGATAGGATAGCGGTTGCTACTCGGAATAGCCTCGTTGGTATAGTAGGTTTTCTGATATGCGGGTTTCACAATAGTGCCATTCGCAAGACGCAGCGACGGCACCCAATAGGATGTCGCATCAGCCACGTTTTCACAGGTGCTGGTTGGATTAGCCAGCAGGCTGGTGCCCGTTGAATTACCATTGGCGGTGGTGTTGCCAAAGAAATCGTGAGACATCGCAACGCCGGGTTTTCCGGGATAAAGAATCGGATCGTCCGGCAGAGTGTGGGAATAGCTGCAAACAACGTTTACAGACCCATCGGGCAGAGTATCTTCAGCCATAGCTGCATGGCATCCCATCAATCCGCCAACCAGCGCCAGGGTGGTCAGTAATAATTTCATGTTTATCTCCTCGAGATAGCTCAGGATGATGACAGAACCGGGCCCGATAGTGTCAAAATATGCGTTTAACGCAAAACAAGGTGCTCACATTGCGTATGGATACCTGTAAATTTGCGTTATTTGCATACTAGGCATATTTATCACTTCATGCAAATAAATTTGCACATAACGCAAAAATGACTTTTAATGACGCTATGAATATTGGAAAACGCATTCGTGAAATTCGCCAGCGGCGAGACATGACCATTACCGATCTGGCTGAAGCTATTGGGAGCGATGCTGGCAATATCTCGCGCCTGGAAACCGGTAAACAAAAGTCCTTCACTGAAGACCTGCTTGGGCGTATCGCCGAGGCGCTTGCCATCAACGTCAACGATCTGTTTACTCACAACGAAACTGACTATACTGTACATAAAACCAGTAGCCCTGTTGAAAGTGAACAGAAGGATGGAAATGTGTTTCGTGTAGAAATACTGGATGTCAGCGCCAGTGCTGGTGAGGGGTACGTAAGCGGGAGCGATGTGGTTGATATCATCCACTCTATTGTCTACAACGCCGAACACGCCGCAGCGCTATTCGGCGGCCGGCCCGAATCGGCGGTAAAAGTCATCAACGTACGCGGCGACAGTATGTCCGGCACTCTGGAGCCTGGCGATTTGATCTTTGTCGACGTGGCGGTTCGTCAGTTTGACGGCGACGGAATTTATGTTTTTGGCTTTGACGATAAAATTCACGTCAAGCGGCTGCAAATGGTGCCGGACCGCATTCTGGTTCTTTCCGACAACACTAAGTACCGCGAATGGGCGATAGAAAAAAGCAATGAGCACCGCTTTTATATCTATGGAAAAGTGCTGATAAGCCAGACGCAGGAGTTCCGTCGTCACGGTTAGACAAATGGGCTAGTTTGCGCAAAACGCAAATAGCTACATCCGTTGACTAACCCCGGCAAAAAACCGGGGTTATATTTTATTTAAGCGTTTTCTTCAAGCCATGCCGCTAATATTGCAGGCGTTTTCAGGACACTTGCCACTTCGGTCGGTGGAATGGCGCATCCGAATTCCGCTTGCACTTCCAGAACCACGTCAACGGCGGTAATAGAATCGAGAATATCGGATTCAATCAGCTCATCGTGAAAAGCGACTTTACGCGATAAAACACTTTCAAATAATGCTAAAACTTTCTGTTCCATTTTCTGCCCTTAGATGATTAACAGGTGCGAGCCTGTGCATCGAGTAATTTGCGGTCAATCTTCCCGTTAGGGTTGAGAGGTAATGCGTCCATGATGACAATCTGAGATGGCACCATATAAGACGGTAAAGTTTGTGCGAGAGTCGCTTTGATCTCTTTTTCAGAAAGCTTTGAGGTGCAAAAAGCGGCAAGGCGTAAGACAGCACCATCTTTTTTAGTCAGGGGTAACACCACCGCTTCGCTAATACCCGAAAGTGCCAACAGACGGTTTTCGATTTCATGGATTTCAATACGGTAGCCATTCATTTTAATCTGGCTGTCGTTACGTCCCTGGCAATAGAGGTAATTATTCCTGACATGCCCCAAATCGCCGGTTTTATAGCCGCGCCATTGTTTATTTCCATTCCATAAAAGTTTTTGGGCATTCTCATCAGGCAAACCGAGATAGCCGCGCATCACGTTTTTTCCCCAGATAATTAATTCGTTATCTGCGGTAATTTCCATTTCCGAATGCGGCATCATGTGGCCTATCGGCAAGAGATCGCACGACTCTTTCAGCATTTCATCGCTAATTTCTACCACCGTGGTGGCGACTGTCGCTTCGGTTGGGCCATAGGAGTTGAGTATTTTTGCCTCAGGGAACAGACGGCGCAAATGCTTGACCAGCGCTTTACTCAGTACTTCGCCGATAAAAATAAACACTTTAAGATCGGACAAATAATCAGCGCGAAATTCAGGAAGCAATAATTTTTGATAAGCAAATGAAGGTGTAGAAACCCATACTGACACCTTTTCTTGCTTAAGACTTGCTAACCAGTTTTCGCCTGCAATATCTTCTTTTGCATTTAGTACAAGGTGCCCTGCTGTAGCAAGGTTCCCAAGCAGTGGAATTAAGGATAAGTCGAAACTAAATACGGCATGGTTCATCAATACGGGATTAGCAGGAAGAGAAAAATCAGAACGTAGCCATTGCATGAAATTCCACACGCTTTCCCGACCAATTTGCACACCTTTAGGTTTACCGGTGCTGCCAGAAGTAAACATAATGTAAGCCAAATCACGTTGTTCCAGTTCTTGCGCAGGAAGACCCGTTGCCACAAAACAGCATTGCTGAGCGTCATAATAGAAAGGTGCGCTGGATAATTCGCAGATCTCTTTCAGGCGTTCTACCGGATAGATATTATCGACCGGTATATAAGGAATGTTATGCAATAAGCAGCTATAAATTGCACAAGCAAACTCCGCCTGCTGGTGACCGTAAAGTACCACTGGAACGTTAGCTGCCAATTTTAACGTTGAAAAACGCGCCGACCAATTAAAAACACCAGCCCCAAGTTGCGCCCAGGTCAGACTCTTGTCACTACCCGTGATCGCGGGTTGGTGGCCATTTTGCGGGTCGAGCAACATGGCCCGCAGATAATCATTGAGTTGCTGTAGTTCAGAATTAGTAGTCATACAGGTGACATCCCGCTAAAAATATAAAGAGAGACTGCGGCACTCGCCAGCGTTAAAACTCGCCCGACTAATGAAACAATTGGGTTATTTAACCAGAGCATCATTTCCGGGCTGCGCTTTGCCAGCCAAAGAATCATATTATGAACAACTGAAATTGCGCCAAACAGAGCACCGCTGACAACGTAATTCAATTCCAGACCGTTCCATGCGCCCATACAAAATAGAGTACAAAAAACACCGATATTTTGTGCAGTGGCTTTGTGCCCTCTGAAAAATTCAATCTTCATCAAATTCATATAAATTGGCATAAAGACCACATCACGCAGCCACTCCGACAGGCTAATATGAAATCTACGCCAGAAATCCTGTGGATTTTTTGCAAGGATTGGCAAGTTGAAATTGGCAGGTAAATTAAGGCCAAATAAGCGCCCGGCACCAATAGCCATATTGCTGTAGCCAGCAAAGTCGAAATAAAGATAAAAACTGTAGGCCAGGGACATCACCACACCCACGGTCAGAGTAAAAGGACGGTGACTCCAGTGGCTAATAATGACGTTATCAATCAACATCGCAAACAGGAATTTTTGCACAATTCCATAAAAGATCTGTTCCATAGACTGCAGGAACACCCCCGTCGTTAAACGAAAGTTAGCTTTGCTAATATCCTGAATCCAACTTCTCCAGCGATACATCGGCCCTGCCAGGATAATAAACGGCAAAAAAAGATAGCTGAAATAAATGAAAAAGTTCCGGGAGTCCTTTTTGTTGCGATAGAGTAAAACATCCACCGCTCTGAAGGTCATAAACGACAGCCCTAACATGCCCCAATGATTATTAAGATGCAACTTCACCAGAATAAGAGGCAGCAAACTCAGAATTACAGATTGCCAGGTTTTTATCCAGGATTTGTCTTTTAACGTGGCAATACCGTACAAATAAACAAACATCAGTAATGGGATGGTTACCTGGCTTTTGAATATGTATCCCCAAACAGCAAACATCGCAAAAGCTGAAAACAGTGACGCATAGGTTAACCGATTCCCCACAAGGCGATTAAGCCCGGCGAAAAGTAGCGAACTGGCAAACAACACAGCGAAAAAAGGTGCGCTTGTATACATTATTTTAGCCCTTAAAACTGCTGATATTCGAAATGCAGCTTCAGATTCATACTGTTATCAATAGATGACCAGGCAATGACCGTTGTCAGCAAAAACAAATAGAGGAAAAAGAGTCTGATTGCTTTTTTCATTTTTTAAACGCCTCTGCGATATAACGATCCATCGCCACCCAGGCCACTTCGGTTGGATGAAGACGATCCCAGTTCCACCCAGGTTGATAGCTTTGGTCGTACATATCAAAATATGGGGTATTATATTTTTTCAGCGTCTGTTGGATGAAGCGATCGGTCGGCTGGAATTTTTCCGTATTCTTGAGCGCCCACGGGTTAAGCGGGTCAATAATCACGACTACATTGACCTGACGCTCATGTAGCAGTTTCATCATCGCTATAAACGCTTCTCTTTCTGGGCGCGATGGAGGTGCGGTATACCAGTCTTCCACCGTTTTATCGTCTGCAAAAATCTCTTTATCCATCCATAAAGTTGCAGCACTTTCATGACGAGCAAGATTAAGTTGCTGTGCCTGCTGAAGTTCAGCGCTCCAGTCAATATTTGACCAGTTATCGGGGGACGCAGGCCACGATTGTGTATTCGATTGACCAAAATGGATGAATGATAAAAAATAATTTCTGATCAATTCACAAAATGAAGAGAACTGATAGTTAATTTCTCGCCAGACAATACTGAAATGCCAACCAAAAATACGCATCTGGCTAAACGTCAAATGGTCGACGTCTTGCGGATCCATATGGGTTAAATAATGGGCCAAGATAGGATGCATTGTTGCATCCGACATTAATGGTTTAAATATCGAATCTGGGAAATGATCGGCAAAAATTGTCGGTGGAATACCATCAAAATAGAAGCTATCCGGTGACAGAAGTAACACTAGTTTCGTTTTTGGCGACAAATCCTCTTTAAAGCGCGTCAACAAAGCAAGCTGCGTCATATTATCGACAAAGCTGTCACCATAGGCCACGGTCGGGTGATGCAGTTTGGTATTAAAAAAATTATAAACCGCAAAATGCTCCTTTTCTGAGGTTGAAACTTCTGATGCCCCCAGAAAAAAGATCGCATTCCCATCCAGCGCATGTGAAATGGTTGCAATTTTTTCGGCCTGAACTTTGCGCGTCCCTTCCATGGTTTTAATTAATGGTTGAAACTTTAATGTAGGTTTCCGACTGTTAATATACGGAGGCAGTGTTAAAACCAAAGCTGCAAGGACAGCCATAGCAATATGCAAAAAGAGAGTTTTGTTTATATTCATAATTAACACTACTTTTCAGGCTGCTAAATAAAAATAGAAAAGCCAATTCTATCAACATATTTTAAAAGGATTTTAATATTAAAGAAGTGGAGCGAGTTATTCCTTAGGTGATTAGTATCCGTATGTAACCTAATGTACGGCACGTCTGCAACGCAATAGCCGCATCAATGCATTAACAATTTCACCACAAATAAGTCACCAAATATTTTCGGCACATCCCAACACTATTTTAAATAAGCCCTGAGAACAATTCGTACACAATTTGCATAAAAAAAGCCCCGATAAAACACCGGGGCCTGGTACGAGCAACATCACATGGGCGACATGATGCGCGGTTAAAAACGGTCTTGTGTCACGCTGCCGTTTGGCTGGCAACTAACACAGCTTTCATTGCGGCCACCACGTCGCCATCAACGCAGTAACGATTAAACTCATCGGCTTCGGCATCCGCACTCATCGAAACGCCCGCTTTGCGGTAACGCATCGGTGAAGGAACGGTTTGCCCGGCTGAGCTGTGCATCTCATCAATGCCTTGCTCGACAAACTTTTCGAGGTTGCTCAGTCTTACCCCCGCACCCGCCATAATGATTGGAGCACGGGAATGCTGTTTTAGTTCCCTAAGTAATGAAAGTCCTAATTCAGCGCTCTGTTGCTGGCCTGAAGTCAGGATGCGCGCCACACCCAAATCCGTTAATTGTTCCAGCGCCTGGTGGGGGTTATGGCACATATCAAACGCGCGGTGGAACGTGACCGCCATGCCCTGAGCTTGTTCCATAACACGTTTCATGCGGGGAAGATCAATATGCCCGTCGCCGTCTAGCATACCAATCACAAGCCCTGGGTACCCGAGTTCACGCACGAAGGCGATATCTTCCAGCATGGTGTCGAACTCGGCGTCGGTGTAGCAAAAATCACCGCCGCGTGGGCGAATAATCGGATGCACGGGAATCGAAATGCGCTCTTTCACTTTGCGTAAGACACCCGCTGACGGTGTTAAGCCCCCTTCCTTCGGTGCGGAACACAGTTCAATTCGGTCCGCTCCAGCTTGTTGTGCAGTGACTGCGCAGTCAATTCCATAACAACATATCTCAAGCAAAGGCATTGATTACTCCTTAAAAATCTTTAGCCTGGCGGTTGTGCCACTGGGTCAGAATGATAATCTGAATCCACGATCACACAAAGGTAGCCGTACTATGACATTCAATTTTGAGGAAGGCATCGACCGCCGTCACAGCGACAGTTCGAAGTGGAATAAATATGGTAATGAGGTATTACCTATGTGGGTCGCGGATATGGATTTCCGCTCGCCGCCCTGCATTATTGATGCCCTTCACCAACGCGTTGAGCACGGAGTGTTTGGCTACGGTGTCCGGCCAAAAGAGTTGCTGGATGTGGTGGTAGAAAGAATGGCCCGCCGTTATCAGTGGTACATTAAACCTGAATGGATAGTCATTTTGCCGGGCGTTGTAGCCGGGCTGAATTTAAGCGTTCGCGCCTTCACCGCGCCGAATGAAACAACCATTGCCCCCACACCTATTTATCCTCCTTTTAGAAAATCTTCGGCTTTTGCCCACCGAGCCCAGTTGAATGCGCCGCTGCGTCTTGAAAATGGGCGCTGGGTGATGGATTTAGCGGCGCTCGAATCACAGCTCACCGGCAAAGAAAAGTTGTTGATGCTGTGTAACCCACAAAACCCTGGCGGTACAATTTATACCCGCGAGGAGTTACAGCAGCAGCTTGCCTTCTCCCAGCGCCACGATTTGATTGTCTGCTCAGATGAAATCCACTGTGATTTACTGCTCGAAACCGGTGCGAAACATATTCCTTTTGCCACACTGAGCGCAGACGCGGAACAGCGCTCAATCACTCTGCTCTCCCCGTCCAAAACGTTTAATATTGCCGGGCTCGGGGCCTCACTGGCGATAATTCCGGATGCCAGCTTGCGTAAGCAATTTAATACAGTGCGCGATGGAATTGTGCCGAGTGTCGATGTGCTGGCGCTTACGGCGGCCACCGCCGCATGGCGTGATGGAGAACCGTGGTTGCAGGAATTGCTGCCCTATTTGCGCCGCCACCGCGACAGACTGGTGAGTGCCGTGAACGCGATGCCAGGACTGACGATGGCATCGCCGCAGGCGACATATCTGGGATGGGTAGATGCGACGGCCTTACCCGTTGAAAACCCAACGCTGTTCTTCCAGAAAACCGGGCTCGGGTTCTCACCGGGCGCTGACTTTGGTGAAGCGAAATTCGTACGTATTAATTTCGGCTGCACATCGGCAACGCTTGAAGAAGCGATTCGCCGAATGAATGCAGCCGTTGAGCAGTTCGCTTAACTTTCGCTGGCAACGATCGCTTCAATGCTCCAGGGATGGAATTTGATAGTCACTTTGCCATCGGTAACCGCAAGCGTCGGGTTGGGTAATCTTTCACGCTCCCCTTTCGGTGAGCTGGTTTTCACAGAAATCCCCGTCTGGCGCAAACCCGCATCGGACATTAAATCCAGCGCGCGGGCATTCAGTGTTTCAGGCGCGCCGGGCAACACAATTTCTACGTGCTCCCAACCTTCATGCGGATAACGTTTTTCACCCGGCCACGGCAGCTCAACCACGCTAAATTTCCAGTGCGCCACGCACACGGGTTCATCGAGTTTGAACAGGCAAATCGGGCGATCGTTAATAATATTTTCTGACAGCAGCGTCCCGCATTTTTCCAGCCCCGCACGCCAGCGTTCTGCCGTCGTATTCTGGTGGCAGCGCAGCGAAATGTGATCGGCATCGAGTTGTGCGATCTCCAGATCCAGCCGCGCGGCAAGTTCTGTTAACGCTTGTGTAAAACGCGGGAGATCCGCTGAAATATCATTCAGTTCTGCAATTGTCTGCCAGTTGGCCATCGACATATCCTCGAAAGTCACGAATGGAGGCTAATCTACCTTTTCTTCCGGCCGCCACCAACATCCGCTACGCGTTTAGTCACTGAATGGTTATTCACTATACCGTTAATATTAGTTCAGGGCGCGCAGGGCACGGCTTTTGCTGACTAAGGGGATTAAATACAGTTATACTTACGCCCTAATTTTATCCCCAACGATACGGCTGCTGTAACGTCACGGCAGCCCTTAGCAAAATGTAAGGTATCCAGGTGAATATTCAGGCTCTTCTCTCAGATAAAGTCAGTCAGGCACTGATTGCCGCAGGTGCGCCTGCGGATTGCGAACCACAGGTTCGTCAGTCAGCAAAAGTTCAGTTCGGCGACTATCAGGCCAATGGCGTGATGTCAGTTGCGAAATTACTGGGCAAGCCGCCACGACAAGTCGCAGAGTTGGTGATTGCCAATCTGGATTTGACCGGAATTGCCCGCAAAGTTGAAATCGCCGGACCTGGGTTTATCAACATTTTCCTCGACCCTGCCTTCCTTGCAAAAAATGTCGACGAAGCGGTGGCTTCCGAGCGTGTTGGTGTGAATACCGTTGCGCCGCAAACCATCGTTGTCGATTACTCCGCACCTAACGTTGCTAAAGAAATGCACGTGGGTCACATCCGCTCCACCATCATTGGTGACGCAGCGGTGCGCACCCTGGAGTTCCTCGGTCACAAAGTTATTCGCGCCAACCACGTTGGTGACTGGGGCACGCAGTTTGGTATGCTGATCGCTTATCTCGAAAAGCAACAGCAAGAAAACGCAGGTGAAATGGCGCTTGCCGACCTCGAAGAGTTCTATCGCGCCGCTAAGAAACACTACGATGAAGACGCTGAGTTTGCAGAACGCGCCCGTGCCTACGTCGTAAAACTGCAAGGCGGCGACGAATACTGCCGTGAAATGTGGCGCAAGCTGGTCGACATCACCATGACGCAGAACCAGCAAACCTATGACCGTCTGAACGTCACGCTGACCCGCGATGACGTAATGGGTGAAAGCCTCTATAACCCAATGCTGCCGGGCATCGTGGCCGATCTAAAAGCAAAAGGTCTGGCGGTCGAAAGTGAAGGCGCAACCGTGGTGTTCCTGGACGAGTTCAAGAACAAAGACGGCGACCCAATGGGCGTTATTATCCAGAAAAAGGATGGCGGCTACCTGTACACCACCACCGATATCGCCTGCGCGAAATATCGTTATGAAACCCTGCACGCCGATCGCGTTCTGTATTTCATCGACTCCCGCCAGCACCAGCACCTGATGCAGGCCTGGACCATCGTGCGTAAAGCCGGTTACGTTCCGGAATCCGTGACGCTGGAACACCAGATGTTTGGCATGATGCTGGGCAAAGACGGCAAGCCGTTCAAAACCCGTTCAGGCGGCACGGTAAAACTGACCGACTTGCTGGACGAAGCCATGGAGCGCGCACGTAATCTGGTTGCCGAGAAAAACCCGGACATGCCTGCGGCAGAGCTGGAGCAACTGGCGAAATCCGTGGGTATTGGCGCGGTGAAATATGCCGATTTGTCGAAAAGCCGCACCACGGATTACATCTTCGACTGGGACAACATGCTCGCCTTCGAAGGCAACACCGCGCCGTACATGCAATATGCTTATACCCGCGTGCTGTCAGTGTTCCGTAAAGCCGACATCAATGAAGCTGAGCTGCTGAAAGCGCCAGTGGTGATTAGTGAAGACCGTGAAGCGCAACTGGCTGCGCGCCTGCTGCAATTTGAAGAAACGCTGACTGTTGTTGCGCGTGACGGTACGCCACACGTGATGTGTTCTTACCTGTACGATCTGGCTGGCCTGTTCTCTGGCTTCTATGAACATTGCCCGATTCTGACTGCGGATAGCGTTGAAGCGCGTAACAGCCGCCTGAAACTGGCGCTGCTGACGGCGAAAACGCTGAAGCTGGGTCTGGATACGCTGGGTATTGAAACCGTAGAGCGTATGTAATCGTAAAAGGCTCGTTGCTTCCAGCAACGAGCCTTTTTTCAATAATGAAGATTAACGAACAATGCCCCGCGCAGATCGCGCAAAAAATCGGTCATATAAGCCAATCACCGGAAAATCACTCTCCAGCACTTTTAGTGACCTTTTCACTTCCTCAATCGATAGCGCCTGGTTATAAAACCTTTCGTAGAGTTCATGAACCAAATCCTGCTGATCTTTATCCAGTGCCATAAACGCGCGCGACTGAGTATTAACGCCTAGCGGCACGGCATGGTTGCCCCCTGCCATGACAAATGGCGGAACATCCTGAACCACAGCCGACTGGTCGAGGATTTTCACTCCGCTGCCCAACATGCAAAACTGGTGAACGGCGCACATATAGCCAATTTGCGCATCGTCATCCAGCTCTACGTGCCCGGCAAGGCCACTGTTATCGCCAATCCGCGTGCCATTCCCGACAATGCAGTCATGCCCGATATGGACGCTATCGAGAAAATGGTTGTCGTCACCAATGACGGTGGTACTGAGCCCCTCAACGGTGCCGCGATGAATAGTACTGTTTTTGCCAATGTGATTACGGTCGCCGATAACCAGCGTCGTCGGCTCATTCGCATATTTAAGATCCTGGTTAACATCCCCTACGGATGCATATTGCCCAAAATGATTATCGCGACCGATGGTTGTCAGCCCATTAATCACCGAAAAAGCGCCAACAACGGTACCTTCCCCAATCACAACGCCTGCGGAAATGATACAAAAAGGGCCGACGGTGACATGCGCACCAATGACGGCACCCGCCTCAACCAGACTGCTGGCGGCGATACGGGACAAGGGAGAGATGGACAAAAGGTATTCCTGATGGGAAGGCTAATAACAGTATGGAGCATAATGAATTGCCCGGTACATTACGCCTTTTATATTTACTCTATTTTTTGAACTAAACGGGGAAGAGAAAATGTCGGGTGGACGGGCGCAAGCACCCATCCACCGAGAAGGTTACAAATAAATCCGCAGATACTCACCCAGACAAAGAATCGCCATCGCCTGGCCGTATGGCATCGACGTCAGCGGAATCTGGCGATAGAACTCCAGATTGCTGCCCATTCCGGTGCCAAACGAAACCTGCAACAACTCCCCTTCTGGCGAGATGTTTTTTACGATGCCCTTCATCGCTCTCTCAGCAACTTGCGCATACTCTTTGCCGAGATAACGTTTACGAATGCCTTTTAAAATTCCGTAGGCAAAGCCCGCCGTCGCGGACGCTTCCAGATATGAATGCGGATCGTCCAACAACGTATGCCACAAACCGCTGTCGTCCTGGCATTTCGCCAGCGCAGCCACCTGACTTTCCAGAACCTGCACCAGATACCGGCGCACGGCGTTATTTTCTGGCAGATCCACCAGCTCAAGGAAATCAGGGATCACGATTGTCAGCCAGCTATTACCGCGTGCCCAACGCGCCTGCGCAAAATTATGGTTACCTTCATAATTCCAGCCGTGGAACCACAGCCCGGTTTCCCGGTCCATCAGGTTCTGAACGTGCAGCAGGAACTGGTAAGTGGCTTCTTCCACATACTCCGGGCGATTGAGCAATTTGCCGATTTTCGCCAGCGGCAACACGGTCATCATCAGCGTGTCGTCCCACATCTGCTGATGGTTTTCCTCTGCCAGGGTAATGTGTTGCATACCGCCGTGCTCGGTGCGCGGCATCTCGTACATCGCCCATTCAGCCCAGCTTTCCAGCCATGGCAAGTACGAAGGATCACGCGTTTCTTCGTAGCGATAAGCCAGCGTCAGGAACGGTGCCATCGTGTTGACGTTTTTGGTGGTCGCCCCTTCGGCGAAACGATCCGCAAACCAGCCATCGATAATCTCACACATTTTCTTATCGCCGGTCTGGCGATAATACTGATACATGCCGTACAAACCGACGCCGTGCGTCCACTCCCAGCCCGCCCACCCTTTGGTATCAATGACTCGTCCGTCATCCAGTCGCAGCAAGAATTGGCCCGTTTCGTCCTTAATATTAATCAGATTGTCCGTTACCTTGTGGATCAGGGTTTTCAGTTCATCCCGGGCAATAAAATGCTCCGGCTGGCACAGTAATGGGCTGTGTTTGACGGGATAAATAATCATTAACTTAACCTCTGAGTAGCATTCGAATTCATTGCAGCTGCCTGTTTCAGCGAGGGCGCAGCAGGTTTGTTGTGGTTGAGGTAACCAATATTGTTATTACCCCAAAGATTCTCGTAAGGGATACCGGCCAGCATTTCGACCGTTGCGCGAGCCTGCGGCGTGGTCGCTTCTGGTACCGGACGACCCGCAGCGCGCATCTTCGCCGTCTCTTCGCGTAACACGCTGTGAGTTTGCAAATTCAGTTTAAAGCGCAGAGAAACCAGGAAACCACATGCCAGAACCGCAACGGTACCGAAGCTTAAAATCATCAGAATGGTATGGCTAACCGCAGGCGGCTGCGTGGTCTGCCCGGAAACAAAACCGGAAAGCTGCATCACGATACCCACCAGCATCACGGCGCCCGCCTGGGAGGCTTTACGCGTAAGCGTCATGATCCCCGCGAAAATCCCTTCCCGACGCTGGCCGGTGATCACTTCATCAACGTCCGCAATGTAGGTGTAAGTATTCCACGGTACATAGTTGATACCACCGCGCCCCAGACCCGCGATTGCAGAAACCAGCATCAGCAGCGAGAACACATCGCTCAATCCCGCGTAATAGAGCACCGCATAGGAGATTGAACTCAGACCAAATAGCACCACGACCATGCGATAAGACGGTGCCGGGCCAAATTTGATACATAAAGGAATCATGCCGATAACCGCAATAAACTGCAGGATTGCCATGGTACCAAGCAGGCTGGATGCCATGCTCGCACTTTGCATCAGTACAAACACCACGTAATAGGTAAACACGGCGTTGAAGACGTCCTGCGCGATATAACCGCCCAGATACATACCGAGATGCTGGCGGAAAATTTTCACGCGCAGCGTTGAGGTCAGCTCCACGTTCAGGCGCTTCATGCTCTGCGCAAAGGTCAGCGTTTTCTTCTCTTCTTCTGCACGTAATGCAGCTTCAGTCCATTCAGAACGCGGACGCTCCCAGGTAAAGAACCAGACGAGTGTCAGCACAATAGCGCACAGCGTGGCAAAGACCAGGCTTGAATAGAAGAAGGAGATAGCGTTGTCTTTACCGAAGTGATTCAACAGAATGCCTGGCAGGAAGGCGGCAAGAATCGCAGAGAGCTGCGCCATTGAGATACGTGCGCCGGAGAACTTGGTTTTCTGTTTGAAATCATCGGTCATTTCTGGAACCAGCGTCTCATACGGCACCAGAATCATGGTATAGACCACATCAAAAATCAGATACGTGACCAGGTAGTACCAATAGCTCATCTCGCCCACCCACATGAAGCTGTAGCTGAAGACGAGAGGAATACCGAGCAGGATAAAGAACTTACGCCGGCCGAAGCGTTTACCCAGCCACGTTGAACCAAAGTTATCGGTCAGGAAGCCCATCAGCGGGCTCACCACCGCATCAAGCACTCTTGCCATCGCAAAAATAAATGTGGCTTCAATGGGTGTCAGACCGCAGAAGGTGGTGTAGAAGTAGAGTAACCAGGCCGCGGTGAGCGCCGTGGTGCCCGCCCCGAGGAAATCCCCGGAACCGTAGGCAAGATAATTTGCCAGTCCAATCTTACGTGTTTTCATTGCCGTCAAACCCCGTTGCTTTTGTTATTCGAGATTGCACGTCCCATGCTTGTTATCGGGCCTGCGAGAATCTTACAAGGCTAAGGTAGAAGGACGGGGCTATTGATACCTTTCCATTTTTGCCACCGGCTGGCGAATGCTGGCAAAATTACAAAGAGTTCCTGCACCCGCATCACTGATTTATAAAACAGTGGTTTGCTTTTATCAAAAGCACAGGCTGAAAATGAGATATGGGAGTGAAAAAGCCGCATCTGACATGCGGCTTTGAGTTTAGCGATAGTTCACAATCACTTGATTACTTCTTACTTTAAGTACGGGGAAAAGCTTACCCCCGCCTGGTACTTGCCAGACAAAACGCAACGGCTCGCTGGCCGCAACATTCGTAAATCCACGCGTCGTTCCGTTCTGCCCTTCTATTTCTACGCAGCGCGTAACCGAGCACAATCTTACGTTTAATCCAGCGGGCGTTGGACCGATCAATTCGTAACGCCAGGCAACCAGCGTCATAACGCCGCTAACCGGCTGCGAAGGTGCCAGCGCGCGGGACGATGCGGCCACGCCGCGATGGCTGAGCGTCGCCCCCATCCCACTTGCCTGCCATGCCCCCTCGCCATTTGCCTGAGCGATAAAAGGCAAAAGAATCAACAATAACAAGCGGCTCATTATTTCGCTCCAATCGTCGCAGTCATGCGAATGTTACGATTTTCTGAAAGCTCAAGGCTTGAGAGCACCATTAATTGCGGCAGGCTGCGGCGTAAGAAGCGCGCAAGCAGCGGACGCAAAGCATGGTTGACCAGCAGCACCGGCGGCGCTCCGAGCATTTCCTGGCGTTTCAATGCTTCCTGCGCCTGCTCAAGCAAACGGTCTGCAAGGCCGGGTTCTAAACCTCCTCCGCCCTGCAGGGCCTGCAACAACAAGCGCTCCAGCGCAGCATCCAGGCCAATCACCTGCACTTCGCCATTACCAGGGAACCATTGCTGCGTTATGGCACGCCCCAGCGCCACACGCACCACCGCCGTTAATTCATGAGGATCGTTTTGAACTGGCGCATGCTCCGCCAGCGTTTCCAGAATGGTACGCATATCGCGAATCGGCACTTTTTCGGCCAGCAGGTTTTGCAGCACTTTATGCAGCGTAGTTAAGGTCACCACGCCCGGCACAAGATCTTCGGTCAGCTTCGGCATTTCCTGAGAAACACGATCGAGAAGCTGTTGCGCTTCCTGGCGGCCAAACAGTTCCGGTGCGAACTGCCCAATCAGATGGTTCAGATGGGTCGCCACCACGGTACTGGCTTCGACCACGGTGAAGCCCTGAATTTGCGCCTGTTCTTTGAGCGCGCTTTCAATCCAGGTGGCAGCTAAACCAAACGCCGGATCGGTGGTCGTTTCGCCGGGCAGCGTACCCGCCGCCGTGCCTGGGTTAATGGCCAGCCAGCGCCCGGGATAGGCATCGCCACTGCCAATTTCCACGCCTTTCATCAGAATGCGGTAACGTGCAGGTGGCAAATCCATATTGTCGCGAATATGCACCACCGGCGGTAAGAACCCCATATCCTGCGCAAATTTTTTACGGATGCTGCGAATGCGCCCTAACAGTTCACCGTCTTGCTGGAAGTCCACCATCGGAATCAGGCGATAACCCACTTCCATACCGAGCGAATCTTCAAGCTGCACATCATTCCACGTCGCTTCCACGGCCTGCGGATTTTCCTGCGGTTTCACAGGTGCTGCTGGCGCCGCAGGGGATTCCATCTGACGGCCACGCATCCACCATGCCAGCGCAAGCAACGCTGCGGTAAACAGCAGGAAAACAAAGTTCGGCATGCCCGGCACCATCCCGAGCAAACCAAGCACACCGGCGCTAAGGAGCATAACGCGCGGATTGTTAAACAGTTGGGTGACCATCTGTTCGCCGACGTCCTGGTCGGTCGCCACGCGGGTCACGATAACCCCCGCCGCCGTCGAGATAACGAGCGCCGGGATCTGCGCCACTAGGCCGTCACCAATTGTCAGCAACGTGTACGTTTCCGCCGCCGCACCCACCGCCATATCATGTTGCAACACGCCCACTAACAGGCCGCCAATTACGTTGATGGCCATGATCATCAGACCGGCAACCGCATCGCCGCGCACGAATTTACTGGCACCGTCCATCGAGCCGTAAAAATCTGCTTCCTGGGTTACTTCCGAACGGCGTTTTTTCGCTTCGTCTTCGCCAATCAACCCAGCGTTGAGATCGGCGTCAATCGCCATCTGTTTGCCCGGCATCCCGTCCAACACAAAGCGCGCGCCCACTTCGGCAATACGCCCGGCACCTTTGGTGATAACCATAAAGTTGATGATAACGAGGATGATGAACACCACGATACCGATCGCAAAGTTGCCGCCAACCAGAAAGTGACCGAAAGCCTCAACTACTTTACCCGCCGCCGCGCCGCCGGTATGGCCTTCCATCAAAATGATACGGGTTGAAGCCACGTTCAGCGCCAGACGCAATAACGTGGTAAACAGCAAAATGGTCGGGAAGGCTGCGAACTCCAGCGTGCGCTGGGTGAACATCGCCACCAGCAGCACCATAATCGACAGCGCAATGTTAAAGGTGAAGAGTAAATCCAGTACAAACGCCGGCAGCGGTAGCACCATCATCGACAAAATAAGCAAGATAAGTACCGGCCCGGCTAGAATCTGCCATTGTCCGGATTTCATCGAGCTCGGCAGGCGCAACTGCGCCAGGAGGTTAGCCATCGGAGTCCTTCTCGTTTGCAAAGTCCAGTGCTTCAGGCACCGGTAGATTTTCAGGTTTTTTCGGGATTAAACCGCCCGCCACGCGCCAGCGACGCAGTTGCCATACCCATGCCAGGACTTCAGCCACGGCGGAATATAATTGCCCGGGAATTTGCTGCCCAATTTCGGCGTGGCGGTATAACGCACGCGCCAGCGGCGGGGCTTCCAGCATCGGAATGCGGTGCTCGTTGCCAATCTCACGAATGCGTAGCGCCACAAGCCCCGCGCCTTTCGCAAGCACCTTTGGCGCACTCATTTTGTTTTCGTCGTACTGCAGGGCGACCGAGTAGTGCGTCGGGTTCGTGACAATCACATCCGCTTTCGGCACATCAGCCATCATGCGGCGGCGAGCTACCGCCCGCTGCTGTTGACGTATGCGGTTTTTTACGTGGGGGTCGCCTTCTTGTTGCTTAAATTCGTCGCGGATA
The DNA here is from genome assembly GCF_040786275.1 of Buttiauxella gaviniae. Taxonomy (NCBI): domain Bacteria; kingdom Pseudomonadati; phylum Pseudomonadota; class Gammaproteobacteria; order Enterobacterales; family Enterobacteriaceae; genus Buttiauxella; species Buttiauxella gaviniae. Next base: position 3,861,329 of record NZ_JBFMVT010000002.1, on the reverse strand, counting down.
TCCTGGCGACTCATGCGCAGTTTTTTAAGGTTGCTGAGAATCTGGAAAAAGACGTCAAAGCCGACCATCGGCGTTAACCCCAACACAATCAGCAAGCCGCACACCGCCACCATATTGAGCGCATGCCCGAGTGCTGCAAGAGGTGGTTCGCTGATAAGCCGCATCATCTCCGGCCAGTTATGCAGCAGATACCAGACCGTTACGCTGCCCACCAAAACGGCTTTCAAAAGCGCTTTCAGCAATTCCGCACCCGCCTGCGCGGAAAACATGCGCCCTAATCCGGCAATGGGGTTCAATTTGCTGAACTTAAACTGCATCGATTTGCCGCTAAACAACAGGCCACCAAGCAGCATGGGGGCGGCAATCGCCACAACCACCAGCCCTAAAATCAGCGGCAACAGCGCCCAGACGGCCTGCTTTATTAGCAAACTGATTTGGCTGACGATAAGATTTGGGTCGTTGATGATGCTGTGATCGAAGTGCAAACCGGCAGAGAGCATAGCCGCTAACTGTCGAGCCAACGGTTCGCCGCCCAGCCAAATAATGCTTATCCCGACCAACAACATCAGCAGCGAGGTTAATTCGCGGGAACGGGGGATCTGCCCATCTTCACGCGCCTTTTCAAGCCGATGGGGTGTGGGGGCTTCTGTTTTGTCGTCGTCGCTCTCTTCTGACACGCCAGCTACTCATGATGCTTTTTACCTGGAGGTATCATGCCAGACCCCCTTCAGGCTAATGGGGAGAAAAGCCGCGTGAAACAGGGCCTATTAAGCTGTTTATCTCCTGCTGGCGATGAACCCAAGTCTCACTGATATGTATTTAGCGGAATTAAATATTTATTTAACTCAACACTTACACTCACAGGTTAATATACAAGCAGAGAATTAATGACCGATCTGTTTTATATATACATTCGCAGTCAAATATAATTAAAAAGGATAGATGTAGAATCATTTCAAATTATTATTGGCAATTTATCTCAATTAAGGTAATTTTCGGAAGCTATAACAATGAAATTCCTTAATACATGATGACGCCATAAGAACTAAACAATAAAATGGCGAGCCTTCAATTAAATTCAGATTAATCATTGAAGATTAATATGTTTACATCGGCAAACATTTTCACAGTGATTGAATGCTGTATTTAAAGGTTTTCAATTAAGCATTTAATCAATACATGGAGTAAATAAATCATGAGATTTCGTTACAAATTTCTATCAGGCGCTCTTATTGCCCTGATCAGTTATAATGCATTGGCTGCAGAAATGAATGCGGGAAAAATTCATTTTACTGGTGAAATTATTGAGCCAAGTTGCGTAATAGATGGTACTGACGGCACAGACTCTACCGTGCCACTAGGCACTTTTCCTACTTCGCTATTCAACGATGCAGGAGTGGGTAAAGAGTCCACTCTCGTGCCTGTAGATATCACCCTGAAGGACTGCCCATTAAAAAGTGATGGACTTGCTGCTATTCAGTTAACCTTTAACGGTACAACTACGGCAACGGCTAGCTCGACCTTATTGGATGTGAGTAAAATCACTACCGATGGAACAATTGCTGCAACGGGTGTTGGTATTGCCATGAGCCCAATCGGTGATAGCACGACTTTTATCAAATTTGATGGATCTGATAGTCAAGTTTATGTTCAGTTACCAACGACAGCCGGCGATACCATTACCGCATCATTTAACGCGCGCTATAAATCTTTTACCTCAACCGTAACCCCAGGCCCGGCAGATGCTGACTTAACGGTTAATATCCTTTACCGCTAACACTTCGACCACCTCATCTGACGTATTATTACTATTACAGCTAATAATACGTCAGTCATGTATTACATAGTTGGTCAGACGCAACGGTAGATTTACCCTGCACTGCAAAACACGTTTTTATTAAGGGATGCCAGGATGCGTATTCTTCTGCTATTTATCTGTTTTATGACTTGCACTTTCACCATGTTCACCCATGCCACAGGAGTTCAGGTGGGAAGAACGCGTATTATTTATGATGCAAATACAAGAGAGGTAGCATTACCACTGACAAATAAAGATAAAGAATTACCTTGGCTTATCCAATCATGGATAGATACTGGCGATGAAAAAACTCGCGGGCCATTTATTATTACACCACCACTGTTTAGACTTGATCCGCAAAAGGAACAAAACCTTCGTATTACCTGGTCTGGGCAGGCATTGCCAACCGATCGAGAGTCTTTATTTTATATGAACATTCGCACAATACCTGCGATGGCAAAAGACGATGATAACAAAAATGTTCTGCGACTTATTTACAAAACCCGGTTGAAATTATTCTGGCGACCGAAAGGATTACACAACAATCCCGTTGATACCTGTAAAAGCCTGCGCTTTAGCCGACGTGCTAGTCAGTTGGTTATTACAAACGACGGCGACTATTACAGCGTTTTCGATAACCTGAAACTCGGAAGCACATCAATAAAAGATGCCGAGATCGTCGCGCCGAAAGCAACTGCACAATTTACGGTACCCAAGACCGCGAGCGGCAAAGAGGTGACCTGGCGTTGCATTACTGATTACGGGAATCCAACGAATGAATTTAATTCCATTTTAACCCAGGAATAGTGGTGCTAATGGCGGCTAATAAATTGCACCTGTGCTCGCCTCGTTTCTTGAGGCGGATAAATCCCATATTGAAAGCCTTGAGCGGTCTGCTTCTCGTGACCGCCAGCAACGTCAACGCCCGGGAATATTATTTTGCACCTTCAACACTTGAAGGCGATGGCCTGTCAAATCAGGATATCAATCTGTCCTTATTTTCAAAGGAAAATGGGCAATTACCAGGTACGTATCTCACGAAAATTAATATTAATAAACGATTGACTAAAGATGAATCAATTGTCTACGTCAATGACAAAAACGGATTATTAATACCACAGTTGACACCTCAGCTCTTACGCCAATGGGGCATTCGTGTCGATTCCTATCCGGAACTGGCGAACCTTCCTACAACCGAGCCAATACCCAAAACCATTGGCAACTACATTCCTTTTGCATCAGCGACCTTAGACTTTAATGCCATGACATTGCGTATAAGCATGCCGCAAGCGGCAGTTGAGATGCACCACAATGACAACATTGAACCTTCCCGCTGGAATGATGGAGTGCCGGTTTTTTTTGCCGATTACGCCTTCTCAGGTTCACAGCGTGAAGAATCAGATCATACCAATAATGCCAATCAGTATCTCAACCTACGCAGCGGCATCAATTTGGGTGGTTGGCGGCTGCGGAATTATTCAACCTGGAGCCAAACCGATGACATCAGTTCCTGGCAGACAATTAACACTTGGATCCAGCATGATATCCATCGATTAAAAGCACAGTTTATCGCAGGTGAAAACAGTACCCGCGGTGAGGTTTTTGATAGCCTGCGATATCGCGGTGTAAATATCGCGTCGGATGACGAAATGCTGCCCTATAACCAGCGCGGTTTTGCCCCAGTGATTCGCGGCACAGCCAGTTCCAATGCGGAAGTCACTGTTCGCCAAAATGGCTATATCATTTATCAGGCAAACGTTGCCCCCGGAGCGTTTGAAATAACAGATCTTTACTCCACGACCAACAGTGCGGATCTGGACATCACTATCAAAGAAGCGGACGGAAGCGAACATCATTATACGCAACCTTATTCCAGTGTTGCCGTAATGCAGCGTCCGGGAAATATTCGCTACGAAATGACCCTCGCACGCTATCGGGCCAATGGTAATCACGCAGCCAATGAACCGCTTTTCGCGCAAGGAACTGCCATTTATGGCCTTAATAACAACCTTACCGTTTTTGGAGGCATAACAGCCTCCCAAGATTATCAAGCTCTTAATAGCGGTACTGGCGTTGTGCTCGGCGATTTTGGCTCAATATCCACAGATCTGACCTGGGCCCGCGCGCAACTGGATAGCGGTGAGCAGCATGATGGGCAGTCATGGCGGCTGATGTACACTAAGAATATAGAAACAACAGACACAAACTTTACGCTGGCAAGCTATCGATATTCGACAAGTGGTTATTACAATTTTGCCGATGCTAACGAAAACTATGATGCCAATGATAGCGACTGGTCATATCGCTACAACAAGCGCAGCAGAATTCAGCTAAACCTCAGCCAAACCATACTGGACAGCAATTTATATCTCTCCGGCTACCAACAAGATTATTGGCAAACCGACCATAAAGAGCGAAGCATTACATCGGGCATTAATAGGACGATCGGTGGGATCAGCGTCAGCGTTGCCTATACCTACAGCAAAATCAGCGATGAACCAAGCGATCAGATGGTGTCGTTAGGTTTTAGCATCCCCTTATCGCAATGGCTGCCCAAAAGCTGGGCCAGTTACAACCTCAGCACCAGTAAACATGGCGATACCAACCATAGCGTTGGTCTTAACGGTACACTTCTGGATGATAACCGACTTAGCTATTCATTACGGCAAAGCCGCACTAACCACGATGGTGAGGATAACAGTAGCGTTTATGGCAGCTATCGATCGCAGTATGCCAATCTTAGTACAGGTTACTATTATGCCTCTGATAACTCGCGGCAATTGACTTATGGTCTGAGCGGCGCTGTGGTAGCTCATCCCGCAGGTGTGACACTTTCACAACCATTAGGCGACCAGTTTGCCATCGTCAGCGCTAACGGTGCATCAGGTGTTCGTTTTGCCAATCAGCGCGGTGTTCAGACGGATATCTTTGGCAACGCCATTATCCCTTCTCTCACACCTTATCAGGAAAATATCATTCGCATCGATACCACCAGCCTTCCAGATGATGTGGATACCGATGAAACCTCGATGACCCTTGTCCCAAGCCGCAGCGCCGCAGTCAGCACGCAATTTAGGGCGCATGTTGGTTATCGCGCACTCATCTCACTAACTCGCCCGGATGGTCGCATCATCCCATTTGGCGCGGTCGCGAATGTGGATGGCTTGTCTCTCAATGGAATTGTCGACGATCACGGCGTGCTGTATCTCGCGGGAGTTAGCGAAAATATTCCTTTGACGGTTAAGTGGGGGGATTCTGCACAACAGCAATGCCATGCCGATATCGTGCTATCCCCTTCCCCTGAAACCTTACCAGGGGGAATTCGTCAGGTCGACGCGATCTGTAAACCGGAGACAAAACATGCAAAATAAACAACACAAAAATTTCATAAATAATAAGCTATTGAAACTCTCGCTGCTGCTGGTACTCATTGTTTCGCCATTCATTACGCGGGCGGCAACAACCGTTTTACAAGATTGCTTCCCGGCACCCGGTAATTACACCATTAATACCAATGTCGAATTGCCATCCAATCAAAATAAAGACGGGAACTCCGGAAGCCTCGCTGAACATTTCGTTGCTGAAGGTTCATCCATTGTCGCTGACTGTGCTTGTCCGAAGGGTAATTTCTATTCAAACACCGATGTGTATGAAGTATCCGCCGCCGGGAGTCCATTGCCAGCAGGTGTCAGTGGTTACGGCTACCTGACTGATCATTTAGATATCAATGTCACAGCCTACGCCGATGCAATAAACTCACCCGATGGTTCGGGTCTGCAAGCTATATATATAAATACCTACCCGACACCGTTTTCAAGCATGGCGAGTATTCGTGAAACAAAAAGGACGATCAAAGAATCAACCAGTGACGTTTGTAATGATGCGACACGACCCACCGACGGAAGTAATACAAAGAGGGAATTTAAATGGAATGTCGTCGTCTTAAAATACTACATTAAGAAAGCTATTTTGGGCGAAGAGATTATCCCCCCAACAATTATCGCCCAAAATTATGCCTGCCTCTCTTTCGGTGGCAGTTGTTCTGTCGCCGACACAAAGTTGGTCTCCAATATCCAACTAATGGGCAAAATCACCGCCCCACTCACTTGCACAATAAACGAGGGAAGTACCATTGAAGTGGAGCTGGGGAATATTGTGACATCGCAGTTTGTCACGCAAGGCGAGCCACCAGCAAATTACACGTTAAAAGATGTCGATATCTCTTATCACTGTGATGATCCCGCGGCAGGCAATTCGGGGAAAATCAAATTCAGCCTAAACGCCGACCAGGGCGTAGTTCCCGGTAGCAATAGTATGATTGCTAAAATGCTTGATCGTGATGACATCGGGGTGCGTATGTTTGATGACAATGACAATAACGTCGTACTGGATGGCTCACTCGATATGCCCGTTACGCTAGATGAGCAAGGTAATGGCAAAATAGTCATGAAAGCGGCACCGGTAAGTACGAAATCACAGAGACCACAGCCAGGAAAATTTGAAGGTAATGTTACGGTAAAAATGGAACTGCGCTGATTGCGCCAATCAGTGCAGTTTACGGTAAAATAGTTCTCGATAGGCCGCGGGGTGTTGATAGCGGAGAGTATTTACAGAATTCGTTTCGATACAGGCTTCATACTACTAAGACATAAAGATCGCTGTTGGCAGACAGCCAACAGCGATCACAATACAGGTACCCTTTCCGAATATTACGATGCCAGCAAGTACTCTCTATTCATCATTAAAAATACGCGCCCCTTTTGCATTAACTCTATATTACTTGAGATACCCATTTTTTTCATCGCGCTACGCTTGTGACTACTGACGGTTTTAAAACTTTTATTCATTGATTCAGCGATATGTACAACGGATAGCCCCTGTACATATAGCGATGTTATTTTTCGCTCACTTGGACTCAATTGTTTCTCCGGGATAACCTTTCGTCGGAGCACTGAAAATTCTTTTACAGGTGGATTTATAAAGTCATCCATCATCTTGCGCAGGTTGTTTATAGGCATATCATATCGCCCGAAGGATATATGTTCAGGAAGCATGAGAGAAGAGAAAAAACCTAGCAGAGACTCTCTGGCAAATATAATAATCCTTTCTGATTGACAATTTAATATCATAGAGAGTTCTGTTTCATTCAGCCATGTTTTCTCGAACAAAAAAACAGATAACTCACTACTATTTAATGCGTTACGTTTAATACCTTTAAGAATTGAACTTATTGCTTCCCTGACATAGCAGTCATCACAAAACACAGAGATATTGTCCATTTCATTACTCTTTGAAAAAAGGGGAGAAACTCCCCTTTTCATTGCTGGTGTTATTTGAAGTTATATTTAATGCCAATCATTGCAGAGGCATCACTGTACCCCTTATCGCCGACCTGGTTACCAATATTTCCCCAAATGTTGAGGTTGTTGTTAATTTGCCCCTCAACACCCACTTTCACTTCAGCTATATTTTTTGCTCCGGCCATAGATGAAGTCACACCATTCATTGAAGTACCAAAGTTATTGGTATTATGGATCCAGTTTGCTTCAATAAACGGTTCAAATTCACGTTGTTTACCCTCGTCAATTTGGCTATGGCCTTTCAGATAAGCTCTCGCACCCAAGCGAGTCATCAGATTGCCATCCCCCTGAGATTCCACATGCGTTCCATTTGCTTCGGTATGAGAATCAGCCTTAACGCCCATCCAGACAGCCTGAGCTTGAGGTTGCACATAAACAGCGTTTGTCGTGCCTTTACTGCCTTTGAACTCACCGGTTTTAAAGGTATACCCGGTCTCAATTGACCCGGTAAAACCGTCAGACTTATACGATTCAGAGGCCAGGTCTTCACCTTTCACACTGTTGTTAAACCAACTGTACTGGGCCCAGGTATCGACATATGCCCCGGTATGTTCTGCTTCATTAGCAAACCACGTACCGTAAACACCGACGCTGTAACCGTTCACTGAACCATCCGCACCATAATGAGTGACTGAAGATCGAGTGTTACTCTGGTTATTACCGTAACCCGCCATCACACCAAGGTGGGTACGGTTGCTATCTTCAGCACCCCACTGCGCAATGTCTCCCCCCATTTGCAGGACATAACGATTGCTTTGTGTCTTCAACTGACCGCTGTCATCACGGAACCTTGTATGACCACCGAGATTTCGCATCCACATACTGGTGACTTTCTCTTCACCGGTAAGGGCATCAACATAGTTTGTTTCACCCAAACGATCGTGCAGGGTAGTCACAAACATGGTGTTGGCCGCAGCGATGTTAGCAGTGTAGGCACCGGCTTCCGGACGAATAATCGGGTCGGAAGGTTTATCTGGATTAACCGGGTCTACGGGATCCACATTATTAGCAGGGTCAACTGGGTTAACCGGGTCTAACGGAGTCGGCAACTGGGATTGCAGATACCAGTTTCCGTCAGTCGCTTGCCCTTTATTCAGGAAGTAGTCATATGCTCCCGCAACCGCGCGCCCTTGTAACGTAAAGCTACCGTCAGACTGGCCTGCGACTTGTACAACTTCAATCCCTTTGTTCGTCAGGTCACCATTCCCCCCCAGATTATTCACTTGCACGCGAGTGGAACCCGAGGTATCACCTTTTACGACCAGTTTATCGGTTAGAGAATTGTCATCCCCCAGCACAGTATTAAGGGAAAGCAAACCGTTATCACCAGCATAATTACCATTCACTACCAACGTGTTACCTGCGCTCGTGCCTGCCAACTTAATTTCACCCTGATTGACCAAACTGCCAACGTTCAGAGTACTGGCACGATCACTTGCGTAGCCAGGTAAGGCGTTCAATGCCGCCAAAGTTCCCAGGTTGTTTACCGTTCCCGTCACGACACCGTTACCACCCAGGGTTGCGCCTGAGGCAATATTCACCGCGCCATTACCGGAAAGCATCCCGCTGGCAGAGGCATTATCGCCCAGGATCAGTTGCCCGGCGTTAATATGGGTCTCACCTGTGTAAGCGAGGTCACGGTTAACAATTAGCGTTTGGGTGCCCAGTTTCTCCAGATTACCGCTACCCGTAACAATATTTGTCAGCTCCCAGCGTTGATCGGCAGTCAGATGTAAATCGCCGCTATTTGTTATTGCAGCGCTTCCAAGATTTTCGGCGCTTGAAGCACGTAAATGGCTCGCATCTTCTACAGAGAATTCACCTGCAAATGCCCGGTTATCAGCGGTTAAGGTGATGTCTGCGTTGTCCTTAAACGCAATGCTACCGGTACCCGCCAACTGCTTACCAAGGTTACCGACAGTTGCAGCATCAGAGGCTAATTGTTTGGCAAATATCAGGCGATCTTCTTTACCTGCAAGTGTCACCGTACCTGAATCACCCAGACCTGAAACATTATTCAGCAGTGCCTGTGAACCACCTTCAATGAGAGTATCACCGGTATAAGCGCTATTCGCACCGGTCACTGTCACCACACTTGGATCAATAATTAACTTACCGCTACCCGCTAATGTATCGGCATTAATTGTCCCGCCATCAAGAATGCCTGCGCTTCTCTGGGAATCGCTAATGGTCAGCTCACTCCCTTCTGCCAGCAGAATCTGGCTACCCATCGCAGTATTCAACGCCCCAACCTGTTGGCTGTGGCCTTGCATATCGACTTTGCTCTGGGCGTCTACCTGTAAATTGCTCGTTTTGCCGAGTACATTGTCATTCGCCAGCGCCAGCGTCCCGCTTGCCACAATTGTCTCGCCGAGATAATCGTTATCCAGATTTGAGAGCGAAACGCTGCTGGTTCCGGTATCGATATGTAAATCACCCGCACCGGTAACTTTTGCACTAAGATCGCTGGCAACCCCTGTGGCGTTATTGCCATTAAGTATTAAGGCGTTGTCTCCCTGCGCCAGAAGCTCAACCTGCTTGAGGCCATAGTTGATATACAGACCATCGGCGTTATCACCGCCCGTCAAACGGTAGTCCCAGGTTCCTTTTGCAACAGTCTCACCAGACTGAGTAATATTTTCTACTACCGCATCAGTGATTGTTTCGCCGTTCTGATCTTTAAGCCTCAGGTTGCCACCGCTGCCGGCCACTGCGCCTGAACTATCGGCCAGTTTCACCAACGTCTGGGCATCGTCTTGCTCCATCAGGCTCAGATTTTCTGCCGGTAATGGGTTGTCATTAATGACACCATTCAGCGCAACTTTAACCACGCCCTGCCCGCTGATATCCAGCGTATTGGCTGTGTGTACTGTATTGCTGGCTTGTTTGATACCAGGATTAAGCTCGCCAAAATCTGCCGTACCCCCATTGAAACTCAGGCCACCCACGTTCTGCTGGCCTTGTCCAACCGTTGCCTCACTGCCGCTGCTCAGTTTCAGATTTGCGGAATTGAGTGCCCGAGTGTTTATACCGCCCAGTTCAAAGGTGCTGTTTAACAGTTCAAGCGTGCCGGCAAAAGCATCACCTTTGTTATTGTCCGTAAAGCTGAACGCTTTATTGGAAAGGTCTGCTTTGACCGTTCCCGTCCCTTTCAGATGGCTTTTGAAAGCCACATCAGCGGTATTTGTCAGAGCCAGGGTGCTATTGTTATCAATGTTAAATACGGTGCCGGTGGCGTCATTAGTGTCATCACCCAACGCCAGCAACGTGTTCTCTTCAGTAAAGGTAGAACCATTTTTAAGGTTCACGGTTTCAAAGCCGGTCAGCACATTGACGTTTTTCAGCACATACGCTGAGTTATCCAGATTCAGTGTATCCGCACCCGCGCCACCATTTAATGAGGTGAAGAGAGAGGTTTCATCAGACTTAACATTCTTAAGATTGAATTCATCATTCCCTGTGCCGGTAAAGAAATCTGTACCCGTACTGCCACTGAGAAGATTTACGCTGTTATTGCCTGTCAGGAGGTTAACTTTACCGACGATACTGGAGCCCGCATTGTTCGTGAAAGTCATCCCTGCGCCGGACTGACTTGCCACCGCGACCTGATTGGCACTGTTCGCTTTGATAGAGCCATTATTAGTGAAGGTGCTGACCTTACCGTTATCCAGATTGACCACTTCTTTGGTCAGTGATTTTGACGTGAGCGCCCCGGACTGAATCACGTTAGCCGTTGTGCCACCGACCACCAGAGCCGATCCGCCGTCCGTTGCCGTTACGTTAATGACGGTACCGTTTTGCACCTCACCACTGGTATTGGTGACAATGCCCGAACCGCTTGCACCCGTGACATTAATCGTCAGACCATCCGAATCCAGCAGATTCAGATCCGCCGTGGTGGACGAACCATCAGCATGTTTGAGCGCAATACCTGCCCCAGACCCACTGACTGTGATCACGCCACTGTTGGACGTTCCCAGTTCAGCACCGGTACGAATTCCCGCGCCCTGATCAACATTCAGTTTGGCATTGTTAAGACGGATGCCAGCAACTTCCGCCCCGTTCTCAATCGCATTTCCCGTACCTGTCACGCTGATCGTGGCATCTGTTACGGTCAACTGAGACGTTGCGGTCGCTTTGAGCAGCGTTGATTTTGCTGGTGCTTCGATCAACACGCCATGCGCACCGTTCTGGGCGATAGTGGTACCCTGCCCGCTAAGAGCCAGAGAGGCGCCATCTTTCAGACGGTAAGCGGCTGTTCCACCTGTCGCTTTAACGGTACCGGTGTTGGCGACCTTAGAGTCTCCGCCAACAATATCAACGGCAATCCCGTTGACAGCGATATCGCTACTATTTTCCAGGTTTCCGCCGTCGACTAATACACCGGTGCTATTATCCGAAGTAAAGTTCAGGGAGCCTTTATGGATAAGCGTACCTTTATTGCGTGCGATATAGCCCATGGCATCGCTGGCTGCGTTGGAGTTATCAAGCGTCGCATAGGAGGTTAATTGTGAAGCTCCAGTCGCTCCTGCGGCGCCAGTGATAGTCGTTGAATTACCGTCAACAATACCTGCAGTCGCATTTTTAGCCGTTAACGCCAGCAATACACCTTGATCCAGAACGCCCTGTGCCCCGCCTTCAACTTTGACAGCCGTCGCGCCAGCAGCATCAACATTCAGCACCACTTTCCCGGTATTTAACTTACTGATGGTTTTCCCGTCGTCACTTTTCCCGGTGACCAGCAAAATAGTGCTGTTTACACCACTGGCTTTCATCGTTGAGGTGTTATCCGCACTCCCGGTAAATGAAGAGCCGCCATCAATGCGGTAAAGCGTCGAACCTTTGGTCGAAACATTCTGCTCGCCGGTACTGTTGTCTTTGATAGACGAACCAGGGCCATAGACGTAATAACCTATTTGATTTTCACCCGATTCAAATGCAACCTTTCCCGTACCGCCGAGTGTGACGATGCCCTGGCTACGGGCATGGATACCAATCGCACGATCGCCTTTAAGTTCCACGGTGCCAGAATGTGTCACGTTAGCCCCTACACCTTCAGACCAGATACCGTAGTTAGCCGTTTTCGTCGCGGGATCCACCCCCTGGTTGACCACGATATTGCCACTATTTGTTGCGGCGCTACCGGCGAGAACTTGCAGACCTACGGAGTTGATCCCATTAAGGTTGATGGTTCCGCTGTTAGTAATCTGTTTGGCACCTGATGAAGAACTGATACCGATATTTTTGCTGCTGGCATTGGATGCGGTTCCCAGGCGGCCATTAACGTTTACGGTACCTTTTTGATTAACGACAGAGGCACTCCCGGTGGCTGAAATAGCGGTAGCGCCCTGGGTCTGGGAGCCAATAGTCATCGTCCCACCCACGTTGTTATTTAATGTCCCGCCATTTAACAGGCTAACCCCCAACGTTCCCAAAGAGGTCACAGCCACATCGCTCGTCACATCATTTATGTTACGCTGTGCCAGTCGTCCAATATAGAGTTCACCATTATTTTCGAAGACAGATTTCTTCTGTAAAATAACGCCCGTCGCTTTATAGTTTCCATTTACAGATGCGGGTTGCGCTAAGGCTGCCAGGTTAATAGAACCATTGTTGGTCAACTGAGTCGTATCGTTAGTCACAATACCATTCGACCCAGCATTATCCTGGCGAGGTGCAACATTAATCACACCATTGTTTAAAATGGTACTAGTACCCGAAGCATTAATGGCAACCTGATCTCCCCTCCCGGTATTAAATCCAGTTTTGGTATACTTATTAAAATCCGTCATATCCGAGTAAGTGCCCGCATCAATAACACCTTCGTTATTGATGGTACTGTCTTTTGCAAAGATAACGTATGCACCACGCAGTGTGTTATAGACCGTACCCAGTGTTCCGAGGTTGGTTAATGTTGCCCCGTTAAGCAAACGCACTAACGATGCGTCAGACCTGAACATTTGAATATTAGCCTCCTGGCTAATATTGACATTCGCCCCTGCCCCGTCAGCTTTGATAAATGCAATTCGTCCACGGTCTGCATTCATATTTGTTGCATCGTTGTCTGGAATAGCCGTATTCACATACACTTGTTTTAATGTTTTATCGTAGGCTAATTCTAGTTGCGCATCATAATCTGTACTCAGCAAACGCCCGCCACTAATAGCCTGCTGCAAAGCCGTATTATAACTTTGGAAGCTCGCGAGATCGTCAACAATAAAGTCACCAATTTTACTTGTTACCTGGCCTTTGAATCCACCACTAAAGGAAGCCGCGTATTTAGAGTCAGAGTTGTTATTACTAATGTACCCCAATTCAGCAACGGTTTTGGAGTTATAATTCAGCGTACCGGTATCTGCGACGTTAAATACCGCAGAAGTCGTCACGTCCGCCTGGCTGCCTTTCATGATCACAGATAGTTGATTCGACGCGGTATTCATCCAGTTAGCATCGGTCACCCCAACATTAACATCAACAACGGCTCCCGGCTGAATGGAATAAATTGACGTATCAACATACTGACCATGTTCCCCAACAGCATATGACATAGGGAAGATAAAATCTCTAGCAGGGGCGACGCTCATTTGTGCATTATCATACACAGAGACCGATGTCTGATTATGAGTAATAGGATCTTCATAAGTAATTGTTGACCCTTTATTACCTATCCGGAATATATCCCCGGAAATATAATCAGCCCCTGTGACGACCACGCCCGCATCCAGCGCTTGTTGCAGCGTTGTATTGGTGAAACCGGCTGCGCCCGTTGAAATATTAGCAAAACCATTACTCCCTCCGGTAATAAGATTTACCTGACCAGAAAGAATAGAATAGGATGAATCCTGTGGTGTAAAGAAACCAATTTCACTGTCTGCCGCAGAACTTTTTTCCGCCGCAAGGGCTGACAGTATACAGGTCAATAAAACTTTCTTAGAAAAAAGCACATCACTGAAGGTTGAACCTACTGAAGACGATTTACTTTTTTTCTTTCCCTGGGCTAACTCAGACGCAACGACAAAACGTCCAAGTGTTGCATTCCATATAACATTATAGAACTTATTCATATAAATACCTGACCATGCTTAAATGAGAGTGTTGTATGTTGAATACAATGAAAATTTAAATAACGCCCTAAGACAAAATCAGTTAATTTAATGCATAGCCAAGCCACCACAGAAATGTGGGTAATGCAGTAAATCTCTAAAAGCTGATTTTTATTGCTGTGCTAAAAAGTAGTTCGTTATCCAGTAATCCATTACCATATGAGTCATTCCCTGGTTTTTAAGTACTGACGTAGAGCGCCTGCACTTTTTGCGCATTAATACTGTAATGTGCGCCTTTTTCCGTAGTGATAAAATCCATACCCAGTCCAACCAGAGACAGTTCGGTTTTCAACTCTTTTAGAGTTGCCCAAAGTATCTGGCTCGATGATTTAAGATTTCTGTCATCCCAGACATTCTTCAAAATATCATCACGTTTAACCGGACGTTCACGACCATTTGCCAGTAAATAGGCTAAAAGCATCATATGCAGGTCTTTCACCGCAATAACACTCACATTAAGTGCATACGATTTACGCGCTTCATCCATATACAGTTTGATAATTCTGCGGTGATGGATATCAACCTGAATATTGTCGTTTATTAAGAAACCAAAAGTAGTCCTAAACATATTGAATGTCCTTACCATCGCTTCTTGCATCCATTTAACCTGGAGGCATTCTATATAAAGTCAAAAAATCAGTAATCCAATAGAAAGTACTGATGAGAAACGTTAAAATCATGTTAAGCACAGATCAAAAAATGTTAATTCACCACAACTTTTAGTGCATGTGTCTATAAATATTATAAAGAACAGCATTTAACGCTACGCTATAAGCGACATTTCGACTTAACGGATAATTTTGTTTTTGAGCATAGAAAAGAAGAAAACACTACTCAACCACCTAACCAAATGATTTATCGTCCAATCAATTAAACTTTCCAGCATTATGGTCTATCGGAAAAACATCACTTTTAATGATGTTTTATTTGTCACACTCCTCCAGTAGTAAACATAAGTTAACTTATTGTTACAAACAGCATTGGAAACTGGCTTTATTGCTACCTCCATCACATCTGGTGTAAATCACCTTGATCAAGGTAAAAGAGGTATCTGCAAGTCTTGCTCAACTGGGGAGTATTCAAACACGGATACATTCACAAGAGAAATGAATGAATAGAAACATATTCACGTAAAAATTCACTGAACTACACTAAACCTACCTGCATTTTTCTGGATTTACCTGATGGCCCTTTCTTCTGAAAAGTTTGATTTTAATTTGATTCGCTATCTGGTTGTGATTGTCGATACCCGAAGCATGGTCAATGCCGCTGAGATGCTTAATGTCGCGCCGTCTGCTGTGAGCTATGCGGTGAAGAAACTTCGTGAGCACTATAAAGATCCGCTCTTTGTGCGCAGCCTCCACGGCGTAAAACCCACCACTCTTGCACTCAATCTTTATGATCGGTTCAAACTCATACACGATGATATTAACGCTGCCCTGAACATCGAATCTTTAACCGTTAATACAACACAAACAATTTATATGCGGGCGGATGCGCTCACTCAGTTTTGGATTATGGACCGATTACTGAAAAGTAGAATTGTTCCTGATGAGTGTAATGTTGAATTCAAGTACGCAGTCGCTGATACTGAAGAGCGTATTCATAAGCTACGTACTCAGGAAATTGATATAGATGTAGGTTTGTTTTTGACAGGGGATATAAATATTGTTTCACATACACTTTTTGATTGGATATATATATTAATATGTCGTCATAATCACTCAACATTAGGCGATAAAATGACGGAAAAACAATTCATTAGCGAGCCCTACTTCGCATACAGCACGCGGTTTTCTGGGGCAATTTCACTTAATAACTACAATGAGTTTGTCTCTCTCAGAACGGCAGAACCCGCCTTCAGAAGCGAGTCTGCAACCTCGATGATATTGAGTCTTCTTAATCATGACTTTGTGATATTTATACCTCAAATCTACTTTCAACTATTAAAAGAAACCATCAATATAAGAGAAGTGAAATGCGATATTATGCCGAATGAAAGAATCCCTGTTAAGGCTCATATTAATAAGAAAAACAAAAACAATGAGCTAATTAATAAAATAATGAGTGTATTAAAAAGTGATATTTAAAATACTCATCACACTGTGCCCCGCATGGGGCACAGTAGCAATAATTAAAACCCTAAACTATCCAGCAAATCATCAACCTGATCCTGGCTTGCCACCACGCCCGCCGCACTGGCGTTCATTTGTGGGCCATTGAGCAGGCTATCGGCAGGACGCTTCGCACGCGCATCCAGCTCCGGCATGTTTTCCATCAACACCATTAACAACTGGCGTTCAATTTCCTGGATAACGTCCATCATACGTTTGATCACCTGGCCGGTGAGATCCTGGAAATCTTGCGCCATCATAATTTCCAGAAGCTGGGCGTTAGTAAAACTGGTGTGAGACGGCACGCCGGAAAGATAGCTGCGCGTATCGGTGACCAGCTCACGGGCGTCCCCAAGCTCGATAGGATTTTCAAACCAGGCATCCCAGCGGCCGGTTAAGGCTTTGGCGTCGGATTCCAGTTTGTTCTGATGCGGCTGCGATAACTCCACACAGTTCAGCGCACGTTCCGCCGCCTGCGCGGTCATCTGCACCACATAGTCCAGACGGTCACGGGCATCGGGAATTGCTTCCGCCGCTTCGGCAATCGCTTGATCAAGGCCCAGCTCGCGTAAGCTGTCGCGCAGCATACGGGTCAGGCTGCCTATCCGAACGATAATATCGCCGGTTGAATGTAACTCTGACGCGGGATTAGTAGATGAGTGCATGAGCCTCTCCTTACATGCCGAGCTTTTCGAAGATTTTGTTCAGCTTCTCTTCAAGCGTTGCGGCGGTAAACGGTTTCACCACATAGCCGCTCGCTCCCGCTTGCGCTGCGGCAATAATGTTCTCTTTCTTCGCCTCAGCGGTCACCATCAGAACGGGCATCGCCGCCATGGTGCCACTGGCACGAATGGTTTTAAGCAACTCCAGGCCATCCATGTTCGGCATGTTCCAGTCAGAGATAACGAAACCAAAGCCGCCCGCGTTCAGTTTGTTTAGCGCATCCACGCCATCTTCCGCTTCTTCAACGTTGTTGAAACCCAGCTCTTTCAAAAGGTTACGCACAATGCGACGCATGGTGGAAAAATCATCAACCACCAGGAACTTCATCTCTTTATCTGCCATTTACTACGGCTCCTCTGTTAAATACGTATTGCCTGTCCGGCACTAATTTTCGCCAGCATCTGCTGGCTGATTTGACTTAAATCGACCACTTCGCTGACGCCACCGCTGTTAATGGCCTCACGCGGCATGCCGAACACCACACAACTTGCTTCGTTTTGGGCGATGGTCCATGCCCCGGCTTTATGCATCGCCAGCATCCCCGCCGCGCCGTCACTCCCCATTCCCGTCAGAATCACGCCCACGGCATTTCGCCCGGCGAACTTCGCAACCGAATGGAACAGCACATCCACTGCCGGACGATGCCGGTTTACGGGCGGGCCGTCATGAATCTTGATTTGGTAGTTCGCCCCGCTGCGGGCAAGCTCCATATGTTTATCGCCAGGGGCGATATAGGCGTGCCCCGGGAGTACACGCTCGCCATCCTCGGCCTCTTTCACCGTTATCTGGCAAAGTTTATTGAGCCGGTCAGCAAACGAGCGCGTAAACCCTGGCGGCATATGCTGCGTGATTAGCACCGCCGGGCTTGAAAGCGGCAGCGGCTGGAGCACATGGCGAATCGCCTCGGTGCCGCCGGTGGACGCCCCAATCGCAATCAGCTTTTCCGAACTCAGAAGCGGCCCGGCTTTCAGCAGCATGGGGGCCGCACTTGGCGCACGGGCAGCCAGTTTGGCCTTCGCCGCAGTGCGCACTTTTTCCGCGATGGTTTCGCTGTAGGCGAGCATCCCTTCGCGAATACCCAGTTGCGGTTTAGTGACAAAATCAATCGCGCCCAGCTCCAGGGCACGCAACGTCACTTCCGAGCCTTTTCCGGTCAGGGAGGAAACCATCACCACCGGCATGGGGCGCAGGCGCATCAGTTTTTCGAGAAAATCCAGCCCGTCCATACGCGGCATTTCCACATCCAGGGTCAGCACGTCCGGGTTGAATTTCTTAATTAAATCACGCGCCACCAGCGGGTCCGGGGCTGTCGCCACCATTTCCATGTCATCGTGACTATTGACGATTTCTGTCATGATCTGGCGCATCAGGGCGGAATCATCGACACACAGGACGGTTATTTTTGTCATGACCTTTCCTTACTCAGCCCATACACGGTCTGCCCACGCAGTAAAAACTCGCGGCTGAGGTTGCTAAAATTCTCCGAATGCCCGGCAAACAGCAATCCGCCCGGTTTTAGCAGCGGCACAAAGCGCTGCAAGATTTGCTGCTGCGTTGCTTTGTCGAAATAAATCATCACATTGCGACAGAAAATGGCATCAAACGGCCCCGGAATGGGTGCTTGCTTATCCAGCAGGTTAATCGGCGCAAATTCCATATGGCTGACCAAATCACTACGCACCCGCACCAGCCCTTCGTGCGGCCCGGTGCCGCGCATGAAATAGCGCTGCATCTGGAGCGGAGCCAGCGTTTTCAGCTCATCCTGACGATAAATAGCGCTCTGGGCTTTCTCCAGCACCTGGGTGTCAATATCGCTGGCGAACACTTTCCAGCGGCCAGGCGCCATACCCAAAACATCGGCAAGCGTAATAGCGATGGAGTACGGCTCCTCTCCCGTGGACGCCGCAGCGCTCCAGACTTTGTATTCCCCACTGCGTTTTCGTGCATGCTCAGCAAGAATGGGAAAGTGGTGACCTTCGCGAAAAAACGCCGTCAGATTGGTGGTCAGGGAATTAATAAACGCCTGCCATTCGGCATTGCTGCCGTTGGCTTCCAGCATGTTCAAGTAATGCCCAAAATCCTCCAGTCCCAGGGTGCGCAGACGGCGCACCAGACGGTTGTAAACCATGTCGCGCTTGTGATCGGCCAGCACAATACCTGCGCGCTGGTAAATCAACTGGCATATCCGACGAAAATGGGTATCGGATAGCGGTAGACGCTGTGTCATCTGTAACATTAATGACGTTTGTCCGTTGGACAGGGGTGATGTCATAGCGCCTTCTCAATCACATTCATAATCACAATCAGGAGGTGACGAGCACCCCGTTGGTTACTAAATCTTGGCTTGCCTCTTCATCAGCGACATTTTCCAGATTAAATACCGCTACCACACCGCTAAGGTGTTCGGCCTGGTTTGCCAGGGCATCGGTTGCTGCCGCCGCTTCTTCCACCAGCGCGGCGTTTTGTTGTGTCACCTGATCCATCTGGCTGACGGCTTGCGCCACCTGCTCGATCCCCCGGCGTTGTTCATCAGATGCGGAAGCAATTTCCCCCATGATGTCGTTGACCTGAGTGACCGAACGGACAATTTCCGCCATGGTGGTTGCGGCGGTATCCACCAGTTGCGAGCCTTGCTGCACGCGGTTCACCGACTCTTCAATCAGCACTTTGATCTCTTTTGCCGCCTGCGCACTGCGTTGCGCCAGATTGCGCACCTCGCCTGCCACCACCGCAAATCCGCGCCCTTGCTCACCGGCACGCGCGGCTTCTACCGCAGCGTTGAGCGCCAGAATGTTGGTCTGGAAAGCAATGCCGTCGATGACGCTGGTGATATCGCCGATCTTCTTCGAACTTCCGGCGATGTCATGCATGGTGCGCGCCACATTTGCCGCCTGCTGACCGCCTTGCTGCGCGGTGTCTGCCGCAGTGCGTGAAAGCTGTGCCGCCTGGCGGGCGTTATCGGCATTCTGGCTAACCGTGGCGGTGAGCTGCTCCATACTGGCGGCCGTTTCAGCCAGCGATGCGGCCTGCTGTTCGGTGCGCGACGAGAGATCGTTATTGCCTGCGGCAATTTCGGCGATACCCGTATGCATCGCGCTGCTACCCTGGCGGACTTGGTGCACCGTCTCTTTCAACGCCTGCTGCATGTTTTTCAGGCTGCGGAAAATCTCTGAAATTTCATTGCGGCCGTAGACGTGAATCGGGTGCGCCAGGTCGCCAGTAGCGATGTGTTCGAAGTGATTGCGGACGATTTCCAGCGGCTGCACCAGCATTCTGCGCGACCAGATAATCGAACCAATCAGCATCAGAATGGCAATCACCGTGACGCTGGCAAAAATAATCGCCGAGATCTGGTAATTGAGTTTGCTGTCTTCGCTGGAAGCCGCCACCGTGTCGTTAATGCTCTGCTGCCAGGCGTTGAAATTCGCATCAAAAATATCCTGCGACTTTTGAATCGGCGCGCTGAGGAAATCAGAAAGCTGATTGCTTTCAAGCCAGGTCGCCTGGTGCTGCAAATCATCGCGATAAGTGGCGTAGCTCTTTTTGGTCGACGCCATCATCTCTTCGCTGTCTTTGGTCAGCAGTGGGATTTCCAGAAACTGGTTAAACAGCATATCAGCCTGTTTCAGGCTGCCGCGCGCGCTGGCCATCAGGCGTTTAATATCTTCGGGTGGATAACTGAGCGCCGTCAGCGTACCGGCACGACTTAACGCGGTGCTGGCCTGTAGAAGCGCCGCGCGGCTTTGGGTCAAGGTGTCGCGCTGTTGGTTCCCGACTTCAACCATTTTTAGATTCTGAAAGTCATCCCTGAATGCCCAAAAGGAGAGTCCATTACTCCCAATCTGCAATAAGCCGCAGACGATTAAGATTAACAACAGAGTGGTCGAAATTCGGATACGGTTGAACATCACAGCCCCTCGAGCCGACACGTCTGCCGGCCATTCATTAATGATTCTTAGAAAGTTTCCCAGTTATCGTCATGCCCGCTCGCGGCTGGTTTACTCGGTTTGAGCGCCGGAGCAGATGAAGTCTTTGCCGTTACGGCAGGCGTTAGCGCAGGTTCTGTGGTTAAACGGAAGGCGGCAACCAGTTGGTTCAGCATGCTGGCTTGTTCTTCCAGCGCCGCCGCGGCAGAGGCAGACTCTTCCACAAGCGAAGCGTTCTGCTGGGTGACGCGGTCCATCTCTGACACCGCCAGCGCCACCTGGTCGATGCCCCGGCTTTGCTCGTCGGAGGCAGAGGCGATTTCGCCCATAATGTCGGTGACGCGGGTGACCGCATTCACGATGTCGCTCATGGTTTCCCCCGCGCTTTCTACCAGCACCGAGCCGGTATCGACGCGAGAAACAGAATCTTCAATCAGGGATTTGATCTCTTTGGCGGCCTGCGCACTGCGCTGCGCAAGGTTTCGCACTTCTCCCGCAACCACCGCGAATCCACGCCCCTGCTCACCCGCACGCGCGGCTTCTACCGCGGCGTTGAGCGCCAGAATGTTGGTCTGGAAAGCAATGCCGTCAATTACACCGGTAATATCGGCGATTTTTTTCGAGGAACCGGCGATGTCGTGCATGGTTTTCACCACGCCATCCACCACTTTGCCGCCGCGCTGGGCCGTTTCGGAGGCGCTTAATGCCAGTTGCGAAGCCTGACGGGCATTTTCGGCGTTCTGTTTCACCGTCGCGGTGAGTTGTTCCATGCTGGCGGCGGTCTCTTCAAGCGATGCGGCTTGCTGTTCGGTACGGGAAGAAAGGTCGTTATTTCCGGCGGCAATTTCAGACGCACCGCTGTAAATGGCATCAGACCCATCGCGCACGCTGCCGACGGTAATAATCAGCTCTTGCTGCATGTGGCGTACGCTGGAGGTCAGTTCGCTGATTTCATTGCGACCGCTGGAGACGATATTTTCGGTCAGATTTCCGTTAGCAATTTCACGGATATGGCCGATAACCACCGCCAGCGGCTGGAGCAGAATGCGGCGCATGCCGAACCACACCAGCAAAATCACGGAGAACAGCGCCAACGCAAGGCAAGCAATCTGCCATTTCGCAAAGTTGTAATCGTCGTTACTGGCCGTGAAAGAGTGTTCGTAGATGCGGTCATTGAGCGCGATGTAACCAGCAAACTCTTTTTCCAGCGCGTTTTGCAGGCTCTGGGTGGACTGCGCAAAATAGGCGTCCATATTGCCGCTTTCCAGATACCCCACCAGCTCATTCAGCGCCTGATTGTAGTTCTGGTAGTCGTCATCAATGCCCTGCACAGCGGTTTCAATTTCAGGGTTAATGGCGGGAATTTGTTTAAACAGCGCGTAATGTTTTTGCGCCTCAGAAAGGGTTTTCTTCGCGTTGCTCAGCAGCTCCGTTTTTGCCGAGCTTTGGCCGTTGCTGGCATCCATCATCATACGGGCAGCCGAGCGGCTGAGGTTGATGCGCGTTTGCAGCATCAGTTCCCAGGTGTTTGCCAGTTCAGATTGCTGAATGCGCAGATCTCTTGCGACTTTAAAGCTGTCGTTATTTTGCTTGAGAGAGTTAAAAAACATTCCGCCTGAGATGAGTTGGAGGAGTGCAAACACCACCAGCACCATCATTAGCATGGTGACAACGCGAATACGGTTCAACATATAACACCCTTGTAATGATTTCTTATGGGTGTTATCGGCATGGGGTTGGGAAACTTTACGTGAAATTAGGGGGGCGATCCTCTCTCCTTCTGGCAATCTTTTAGGGCGAGATCTGTAAAGTGCAGAGGTTTTCCGTTCACCGGAAGCACGGTGATTTACTTGCCGGGCTCAAAACCCTCGTTTCCACTGCGCGTTATTACTTTTGCACGGCATCGCTTTAGATTTAGCAGCAAAGCCAACGCGACAATATTCCTGAAATTTGCAGCAACGCCCTTGTTCCCGGCTTAAATCGCCCCGGTTTTTCCCCTTCAGTCAGGGTCACGTGGTCGGGAACCACGTGAGAGAGCGACCGTCGGGAACGAGTCGCGAACGACCCTGAATGTTGGGGGAAAACGGGGGTTTACCGCTTTAGCGGCGATTTACTTGCCGGGCGTCGGGGTCGCCAGGGGAATGGCGTCATTCCCCTGGCACGTTCACCGTTAGCAATAATTACATGGAAAAGCCGAACGCTTGGGTGAACGGAAAACCTCAGCAGCTTAAAGATCTCACCTTTAGAGGTAAAACCCCATTTCCTGTCTCAAAACGCCACATCCACCACCAGCGTATCAATATAACTCCCTGCGGGGGGTGTGGTTTGCGTGGTCAGCACCTTCGCCACGTAATTGTAATTACGCAATAACCCATCGCTGCTCAGGCCAGAAGAGGCCGCACTTGCCCAGCGCTCAGCACCCAGACTCCCCCAGCGGTCAGTCCCGTTGGATTTGTAGATTTCATAGCTCATATAGTTATTGCCGCTTTTCATGCGCCGCACATTCCCCGAGGCATTCGCGCCATTGCTGACGCCCACGGTATAGCTGCTGCCTTTGGTACACGTGATGGCAATACTTTGCGAAATACTTTTGAAATTTTGCACCAGCGGGGCGCTGTCGAAATTTACCGCCGGCGCCGAGATCGTGCTGCAATCGTTGGTTATCGTCAGGGTGATGGCAATATCCACGCTGCCGTTGCCGGTCTGAAAAGCCAGACACGCCGCCACCCCGAGGCTGCAAATATTCCAGTCGAGGCGCAAATTAAGCACCACGCGATAAGGCCCGGCGCTGACGTTCTGCCCGGCCACGGTGCGCAAATAAATCGGTAACGAGTAGCGTTTGCTGGCGAGTAAATTCAGCAGCGTGTTGCCGCTCCACGTATATGTCCCTCCGACCTGCACTTCGCTGCTCCCCGCGCACGCCGCCTGGGTGCAAACCACTACCGGCACATTATCAGGATTGGTGGGCACATCGGTGCGACGCAATAATCCGCGCGTTCCGCTCACCACAGGCGTGGCACCGAGGTAGGTCATTTTTATGGAATCAGAGGTCAACAGATTAAGCACGGTGTCGCAATCCAGCGTCAGGGTTGTGCTGGTGTTCTGAACGGTGGAGTTAATCACGAACGAACTCTGGGTGCCAAACGCCCCGCTTTGCCCACCCTGGGTACAGGCGGCGCTCACCGGTTGCGCGATAAACAGCAGCAGCGCCAGCAAAATACCCCTCATCTTGCCCCCTCGCGGCACAGCAAAGGACCGTACGTTTTCAGTTTGCGATCGAGGTTATCGTCGAGGGTTAAGGTTGCGCTACAGCGTTTGCCATCCGGCATTGTGACGGTAAGCGGATTCACGTTACTGAGATTTTCGAGGTACACAATGCCGTCATACCCCACCGGCACAGGCGGTTGAAGGGAACGATAAACCTGGCTTGAAACAGGCAACGCGTGGCCCTGGCTGTCGTGTAAAATCACGCTGGCGACGCGCTGCTGCTCCATCGGGAAATCCAGTAAATACCCGGAATGACGGCGCAATGCCACACGGCGTTCGGTATCTTTTATACGCGTATCAGCCGGGAGATTAAGGGTATTGATGCTGTAATTAGCGGGGTAATAAGAGGAGACGCCGCTAATCAGCAGGTAGCCGTCGTCGTCGGTAGTGCCTATCGGCTGGTTTTCAAAATTAACCGTCACATCACGGTAGCCATCGGTGCTGACCACCATAAACGCATCGTTAATGCGGTTTGCCGCAAGCAACGTGTTATCCATCAACACCAGCGACCCGGCCATTTCCCCCCATTGGGTGTAGTTATCGCGCTGCCCGTACGCCCCGCCCTGCAATTCCACTTTATTGTTGCGCCAGCCGAGCGTGGCCTGCTGATAATCATCATCCTTGCTTTGGTGGGCATAGGCCATGTTCCAGCTAAAACCGCCGTTGCTTGGCATCGCATGGTTGTAATTCACCCGCTGCGAGCTGCCCGCATCCGGCGTGCTTTCAACACTCAAGGCCGCATTGTCGGAAGCCCCTAACGGAACCTGTAGCGATAGCGCCAGGCTCCAGCCGTTTTGCGCCGGGTCGTGGCTTGCCGCCAGATAAAAACTGCTGTTTCCCCATAGATTTTTGCTCCAGGAAAGATTGAGCAACTGCGTTTTGTCATCATCAAAACTACGCAGGTCAATCCACGCCGCGCCCAGGTTACCGAAACGCCCCAAATTCACAGAGAGCGAGTATTGATCGGTGCTACGGCTGAGGCTTGCGATGGGCTGATTATTATCGTCATAACTATCCGGGGAGTCGTAGAGCGCGAGGTTACCAAATCCCCGGTCGCGTCGGCTGTGCTGCGTTCCGATATTAAAGACATTGGTGTTGTACTGATAACCCCAGTTCACTTGCTGCCCACTCTGACCGCGCATTTCACTGTGCGACCAGGCTCCGTTTACCACGCCAAATCGCCCGAGTTTTACCAGGGTTCCAACGCCGACAAGCGCCAGGGATTGCGCCCCTTCGGCATGGCTTTCCAGCGTCCAGAAATCATTGACGCCATAGCGATACGAACCGCTGGCCGCCGCCGGGCCGTAGGAAAAATTATCGATGCCGTAGTCGCGGCGCAGGTTGCCGAGGGTGAATGCGCCATCGCTCAAACCGGGTTTCAGTAAGTCGCTGGCGACATAGAACGGGAGCGTGGTGGAAACCTGGCGGCCCAGCGCATCGGTGGTGACCAGAACCGCATCGCCGGAGCCGTTAATATAGGGAAGATTGGTGAGCGTAAACGGGCCAGGCTGCAACTGCGTACTGCCGCTGCGATAGCCATTGATAAACACATCCACGGTTGAGGGAACCGCCGCCTCACCGGAAAACGCGGGCAGCGGATAGGTGATTAAATCCGGGCGCAGGGAGAAATCGCGGCCAATGGAAATGCCCCCCATGCGCACGCTGTTGCTCCAGCTTAGCGCGTCACTCACCACATCCCCCGCTGACCAACTGAGAATGTCCTCTTCGTCGGTGCCGGTTAGGGTTGTGTCGTAGCGGCGGTATCCTTCCCCGCTTGAGGTACTGTAGCCGGAGAGATCCTGGCGAAATGTGCCGGTGGAAGAAAGACTGAGGTTGCCGCTAAAAACCCGTAATTCGTGCCAGACCGACGCCTGGCTGCCGCTGTTTTGCGCATGGCTTGCGTAGAGATCGTAATTGAATAGCGCGCCGGTGCCGCTCAGGGGTTTAAAACTCGCCTCATTTTTACCCAGCATAATCGCCTGACTCGGTAGCCACTCGTTGGGAACGGTCATCAACAGCCGTTGCCCGGCGCTGTCGTACTGGGTTTGCACATCTTTTTGTGCGGAGACATTCACCTCGTCCGCCGTGAATTTATCCCCAGGCAGCCCCGCGCGTTGCAAATCGGCGCGGCTAACAAAAAATTGCCCGTTGCGCTGCGTGACGGGTACCACCAATCCGCTATCCCACTGGTTAAAAACCAGTGATAAGCGAAACTGCGCCTGTTGATTTAGCGCCTGAGCGTCCGGTGGCGGAGGCAAGGCGTCATCTTCCTGCGCGCCAAAACTATACAGCGGCAAAGAAAAAAGCAGCATCGCCATCCGGAATCGACTCAATTGACCGGGGCGGATTGCCATTGTTCAGCCCGGGCATTGATCGTGGCAGATAGCTGATCAGGCCGGGTAAATGAGGCAGGCAGCGGCCATTCACGCTGGCTATTCGGCAGCACATAGCCCATCAATCCGTCGGTTAACACCCGCTTTTGGCTCCCCTGGCGCAACGTGACGTTACTTAGCCGGGCATGAATATTGCCGCGGTTAGTGACTTGCAGCATGGGCTGGCCATTTTCGTTGTTAATTCGCCACGACAGTTTTGCCGGTTCAGCATTGGCGTGGTGAGCCGCCGCTTTTTCGATATTCATTCCCGCGCCATAGGAAAACAGCGGGATGGAGTAGCGCATCTGTAATTTCAGCCCCATTTGCGGTTTACGTTCATCCGCAGGCTGCGGGATCTCATCCACCACAATGCGGTAGGCCTGTTCCTGACCCGGCGGCACGACGTTCTGTTTAATCAGTCGAATCAGTTGTTTGCTGCCCCCTTCGATGCGCACAATCGGCGGGCTGGCGACGACGTCCTGTTGTGTCTGATATTTTTCATGCCCTTGCTGCTGTTGCCAGCCAACCACTCGCACCTGCATAGTGGTGGCCGTATTGCTTTGATTCTGGATCCACAATTCTGCGGCTTTTGCATCGGCATCAAGATAGGGGTCGATGGGCCAAATTAAGATATTTCCAGCCGCCAGGGCCTGATTGCAGGCGAGAAAACCTGCCGCTATCAGCCATTTACGCGAGAGCCATTGCGCCATTATTTTCTCCCTTTATTACCATGACAGCGTCACGGTCAGTTGGTCGGTATAGGTGCCTGCGGGGCTAAACCCGGTTAACTGTGCCGCCCCATAAATCGGCAACGTAATGTTGTTGCTGTTGCTATAAGTGATCGCCACCGCCTGATTGACCATAATTTCCGTGTTGGCGGTGAGCGCGCCGCTGGTGTAAAGCCGGTACGGCACTGCGTCACTCCCGCCGTTTCGCACCATTTTGCGCCCCGAGGCGTAATGTTTGCCGCCATCGACCGTCATGTTCAATGCCACCCCTGGCGTGCAGGCCAGCGCAAGGGAGGTGTTTGGGATAAATGCATTACTGACAACGGTGTTTTCCACGCCGCTATGGCTGCCAAAATTTAAGCTGCCGAAATTACCACCGCTGCCGCTGGCCACCGAACACCCTGGGGTTATCGTCGCGCCGACCTGAAAAGATTGCTGAGTGACGGCCCCTGCCGGGAGCGCCACCAGCACTCCCCATAACCAGACGTGAATTTTATGCAAAGCGCGGCCCTCAGCAGTGGCATCTGCCTGCTGTTAAATTCCTGGAATGGCTAACGCCGCGTGGGAAGTTAGTACGTTACGCTGACGTTAATGATGTCAGTGTAAGTCCCCGGCTTGACGGTGACACTGTCGCCCCCACCCTGTATGCGACCATAAACAATGTAGTTGTCTACCCCATCGGTCGTGGAAGCTTTAGGAATTGCCGTATTATTGGCGATCACATTATTGAAGGCGCTGTCGCTGTAGATGCTGTAGGCCACACCTTGTGTTGCATCGGTGGTATTAACCAGGTAACGAGCGGGCGTGCCCGGTGTACCGACGGTAGTGCCCGGCGCGCCGTTGGTGCTGCCCGTGACTTGTACAGTGTAAGTCGCACCGGTGGTGCACTGAATGCCAAAGCTGTTGCCACCGGAGGCACCGGTGAGTTCCGTCGTCAATGTCGAGAACGTGGCGGGATGCTCCCCGAAATCCAGAGTACCGAAGTTAATGCCGTTCTGAGCGGGCGAGCCGTTTATTAAACAGCCGTTCGTCAGGGTAAGCGTTGCATCAATGGTGCCGCTGCTGGTGACAGCCTGCGCTCCGGGTATGCCACAAAGTAAACCACTGCCACAAAGCATCAAAAGTGTGTGCACTTTCATTGTTTACTCCTCATTTTGCATATCCGATACCCTTCGACGGTCAGGGTGCTAACCACGCTAACTAATTGAAATTTAGTTTAGGTATTCAGAAATGACCAGAAACTAAACAACGAATCACCCTCTCGGGTGATTGCAAAATATTTTACTTTTGAATCAATCAATTAATAGGTAAGCGGCAGGAATAACGCTGAGCGTTAAGAGAAATAATAATATTATTTTCGTGATTACAATCACATTGTTACGTAAGGGTTTCTAAATTAACAATTATGACAAATAGTAAAAAATAGTTGAATCCCGACTCACTTTGGTTCAATTTATGGGCCGAATATATATTGGGCAATCATAATTATTATATATAGCTCAATAAGTTAAATAAATGTTACTAATCGACGGGGTTATAACGTAATTGTCTAGTTCAAACAAACTCACGCTCTTCATACTGCTTTTCATGTTTGCCGGGATTCTCTCGGGCGCGGCTATTCATGAATATGCTGCACCGGACAACATCAAAAGTTACGCAGAAAACATCACGCTGTTTACCGATATCTTTTTACGCCTGATCAAGATGGTGATTGCGCCGTTGGTGTTTAGCACCCTGACGGTGGGCATCATGAAGATGGGCGAAACCTCGACCATCGGCCGCGTTGGCGGCAAAGCGATGATCTGGTTTGTCTCCTCTTCCGTCCTCTCTATCCTGGTCGGTCTGTTCATCGTGACCCTGCAGCATCCGGGTTCCGGGATGAATCTTCAGGTGCCAGCCGGTGATGTGCAAACCGGCCTTGCGGTTAGCGGTATGAACCTGAAAGCGTTTATCTCGCATACCATTCCAACCAGCATCGCGGGTGCGATGTCGAACAACGAAATCCTGCAAATTGTGGTGTTCTCTCTGTTCTTCGGTATCGCGGGTGCATCCCTTGGCGAGAAATTTAATACGCCATTGGTGGCAGCCCTGGATGTGGTTTCCCACATTATGCTGAAAGTGACGGGCTATGTGATGTACGTGGCACCGCTGGCAATTTTTGCCGCCATCTCTTCTGTGGTGGCGACCGAAGGTCTGGGCATTTTGCTGAACTACGCTTCGTTCATTGGCGGCTACTACCTGGCTATCGTATTGACCTGCATGGTGCTGGTTGGCGTGGGTTACATGGTGCTCAAGCGTGATGTTTTCCGCCTGCTGACCATGCTGAAAGACCCGGTTCTGGTGGCATTTACCACCAGCAGCTCCGAAGCGGCTTATCCTAAAACGCTCGATCAGCTCACTAAGTTTGGCTGTTCACGTAACATCGCGTCATTCGTTCTGCCAATCGGGTATTCGTTCAACCTGGTCGGTTCAATGGTGTACTGCTCTTTTGCATCAATGTTTATCGCTCAGGCCTATAACATTCACCTGACTTTTTCTGAGATTGTGGTGTTGATGTTGACGCTGATGCTGGCGTCCAAAGGGATTGCAGGCGTGCCGCGTTCTGCCCTGGTGGTGTTGGCAGCAACCATTCCAAGCTTCAATATTCCGGTGGCAGGTATTTTGCTGCTGATGGGTATCGACCACTTCCTGGATATGGGCCGTTCAGCCATTAACGTGCTGGGTAACGGTGTGGCGACGGCGATGCTGTCGAAGAACGAAGGTGAGATGGAAGAGCAAGTTGAAACAGGCGAGCGTGTAGAAGCGTAATTTGCCTGAAGTAGCGGCGGATGGCGCTTACGCTAATCCGCCCTACAAAAACGCACATTCTTTCGTATATTGGGTAGGTCGGATTAGCGCCGCGCCATCCGACATTAACCCTAAACTTTTACGCCACCCGCGCAGCGTTATCCACCAGTTCCATCTCTTCGCTATTGAGCAGCTTCTCAATGTTCACCAGAATCAGCATCCGATCGCCCAGTGCGCCGAGGCCGGTCAGGTATTCCGTTGAAAGCGTCACGGCAAACTCCGGTGCCGGGCGGATTTGTTCTGCGGTTAACGACAGCACATCAGACACGCCGTCCACCACAATGCCCACCACACGTTGGCCGAAGTTCAGCACGATAACTACCGTGTTATCGTTATATTCCACGTCATCTTGCGCAAACTTAATGCGCAGATCGAGGATCGGCACAATCACACCGCGCAGGTTGGTCACGCCCTTGATAAATGCAGGCGTGTTGGCGATACGCGTCACCTGGTCGTAGCCGCGGATCTCCTGCACTTTAAGAATATCGATGCCGTACTCTTCATCACCGAGGGTGAAGACGAGGAACTCTTGCCCTACCGTTTCCCCGGTCAGCTTTGTCACATTGGTTAATCCAGTCATTTACTTATCCTATTCTCAAAACCCGAGGATCAGGCGGCCTGGCCTGCCAGACGTTGTTCACGATTCAAACCTTGCAGCGCTGAAACATCAACGATCAGCGCCACGCTGCCATCGCCGAGGATGGTTGCAGCAGAAATACCCGGTACTTTGCGATAGTTACTTTCGAGGTTTTTCACCACCACCTGATGCTGACCAATAAGCTGATCGACCAGCAGCGCATAACGGCGTCCGGCGCTTTGCAGGATAACGACTATGCCCTGCGTCGCTTCCGTTTTAGCCCCGGCAACATCAAACACTTTCCACAACTCAACCAGCGGCAGATACTCACCGCGCACTTCAAGCACGCGTTCGCCCCCTGCCAACGGATGCAGGTCATCTTCTTTCGGCTGCAGCGATTCCATCACCGCGTTGAGCGGCAGAATGAATACTTCATCCGCCACTTTGACCGACATCCCGTCAAGGATCGCAAGCGTCAGCGGGAGCATAATGCGGATAGTGGTGCCGACATTGGCCTGGGATTTGATTTCGACGTGGCCACCCATTTCCTGAATGTTACGTTTCACCACGTCCATCCCCACGCCGCGCCCGGAAACATCCGTCACCTGCTCGGCGGTAGAGAAGCCAGGGGCGAAAATCAGCATGCCCACTTCTTCGTCAGACATGTTTTCATGCACCGCCATGCCCTGCGACAGCGCTTTCGCCAGAATACGTTCCCGGTTCAAGCCCGCACCATCGTCAGAAACCTCAATGCAGATGTTCCCGCCCTGGTGTTCGGCAGACAAAATCAAATTACCGACCGCGGATTTTCCCGCCGCGAGCCGTTTTTCCGGGGATTCGATACCGTGATCCAGGCTGTTACGCACCAGGTGGGTAAGCGGGTCGATAATGCGTTCGATTAAGCTTTTATCCAGTTCAGTGGAGCTGCCCTGGAGCGTAAGCTCCACCTGTTTATCCAGTTTGCCCGCCAGGTCACGCACCAGGCGCGGGAAGCGGCTGAAGACATATTCCATTGGCATCATGCGGATAGACATCACTGATTCTTGCAGATCGCGGGCGTTACGTTGTAACTGACCCATGCTGGTAATCAGTTCTCCGTGCTCAACCGGGTCAAGCTCATTAGATCGCTGCGCCAGCATCGACTGGGTGATTACCAGTTCACCCACCAGATTGATTAGCTGATCAACCTTTTCTACCGCGACGCGAATACTGCTCGATTCGCTGACGCGCGTCGGCTTGTTTTCTCGCTCAACGCGGGGTGAAACCGGTGCCGCCGGGGCAACTTCAGCGAGTACAGGCTGCGGGGCGTTAACCGCTAACGGCGCTGCGATTTCTACAACTTCTTCCACCTGTGCGCTGGCAGGTAACGGCAGGAATTCGATTTGTTCGGGTTCGATAACAAAGCAGAGTACCGCGCTAATGTCATCGGCGCTGACGCTCGTTTCAATGGTCGCGGTGACGGAACCTTCGCCCTTTTCAATCGCGCTTAATGTGCCGAGATTGCCCAGCTCTTCAAGCAGCAGATCGCGTTCGGTCGCTTTCAGCCCGGTGATGACGATGCGTAAAAAACCGTCGCCGGATGGCGTAACCGCAACGGGCTCTTTTTCAACAACCGTTAATTTTGCAGGCGGCGCAGCGGTTTCGCCTTTGGCTTCCAGAGCCAGTTGGCGCAACGCTTTGCAGATATATTCGAAACTCTCGGCGTCAGGTTCCTGTGAGTTTTTATAAGCGTCCAGCTGTTCCTGCATAATATCTTTGGTTTCCAAAAACAGGTTGATGATATCGGTGCTGAGGTGCATCTCACCGCGCCGCGCCTCGTCGAGCAGGTTTTCCATGAGGTGCGTGGTTTCCTGCAAAATCGAGAAGCCGAATGTTCCCGCGCCCCCTTTTATCGAGTGCGCGGCGCGAAATATGGCGTTGAGCAGTTCTGAATCGGGGGCTTCTGGCAGCAGATTGAGCAGATGCTGTTCCATATCGGCCAGCAGCTCATCGGCTTCGTCAAAAAAAGTCTGGTAAAAATCGCTGATATCCATACTCACGCTATCACCTCGTACCGGATTGTGGCGGTAATGTGTTCTGCGCCGGTTCCACGGCAGCAGGTTGTTGGAGAATGCTTAGGGGCCGATTTTCACTTTCTGCGTTTTCGTGCACGATGGCCTCTTCAGCTTGTTTATTGAGTACCAGCAAACTAATGCGCCGGTTAATGGCATCCCCTGGGCCGCGATTGGTCAGGCGCATGGTTGACGACATCCCCACCACGCGCAAAACTTTGCCGTCGATAAGCCCGCCGTACATCAGTTCGCGCCGCGAGGCGTTTGCCCGGTCAGCGGAAAGTTCCCAGTTGCTGTAACCGCGCTCGCCCATCGCATAAGGCAGATCATCAGTGTGGCCGGATAAGCTAATTTTGTTAGGAAATTCATTCAGTAGCGGCGCTATGCTGCGCAAAATATCGCGCATATAGGGCTCCACTTCAGCGCTGCCATTTTTAAACATCGGGCGGTTCTGGCTGTCGATAATTTGGATCCGCAG
This sequence comes from Buttiauxella gaviniae, assembly GCF_040786275.1. Taxonomy (NCBI): domain Bacteria; kingdom Pseudomonadati; phylum Pseudomonadota; class Gammaproteobacteria; order Enterobacterales; family Enterobacteriaceae; genus Buttiauxella; species Buttiauxella gaviniae. The sequence continues at coordinate 3,827,985 of NZ_JBFMVT010000002.1, read as the reverse complement.
CCCTTCCTGAACCAGGTCTATCTGCAAATGCGGGCGTAACGCGCGCAATTTCGGATCCGCCTCAATCAACTGATCGAGTTTATCGCCCAGGCGTTTCAGGCGACTGGTTTCCATGCGTTTCCTGAGTTCTTCAATATTCGGCTGTTTTTTCACTTCGCCTTGCTGTTGGGTCACATCGTCGCCGCCGCCAGGTATCGGGCTTTGGCTGTCGGCGATGCGCTGCCCACCGGTAATCGCGGCGGAAAGTGGCGTACGGAAATAGTCGGCAATTTGCGCCAGTTCTTTAGGGCTGGAGATGGAAATCAGCCACATAACCAGAAAAAAAGCCATCATGGCCGTCATGAAGTCGGCGTAGGCAATTTTCCATGAACCGTGCGCGCCGCCGCCGTGGCCTTTGTGTTTGCGTCGTTTTACGACAACAATGGGGCGCGCATTGTGTTTCATACTTCTTCTTCCGTCGCACGCTGCGGCGCATTCGGGGAACGAACGGCACGCACATGTTCTTCAAGTTCGACAAACGAAGGACGTTCGCTGGAATAAAGCGTTTTACGACCAAACTCAACGGCGATTGGCGGGGCATAACCATTCAGGCTGGAGAGCAAGGTGACTTTGACGCACTGCATCATTTTGGTGGTTTCGGCACTTTTTTGACGCAGCACCGTCGCCAGCGGCGAGATAAAACCGTAGGCCAGCAAAATACCCAGGAAGGTACCCACCATGGCGTGCGCAATTAATGCACCCAGCTCACCCGCGGGCCTGTCGGCTGAGGCAAGTGCGTGCACCACGCCCATTACCGCGGCGACTATCCCGAAGGCCGGAAGAGAATCCCCCATAATGGCGAGGCTATTTGCCGGTATTTCCGCCTCACTTTCGTGGGTTTCAATCTCTTCGTCCATGAGCGCTTCAATTTCGAACGAGTTCATATTTCCGCTGATGATCAAGCGCAGATAATCAATAATAAAATCGAGCATCAGGGTGTCGGCTAAAATACGCGGGTAGCTGGCGAATATTTCGCTCTCTTTTGGGTTTTCAATATCACGCTCAAGGGAAAACATCCCCTGCTGACGAGATTTCGCCATCAGGCGATAAAGCAGCGCCATGAGATCCATATACAGGCTTTTGGTGTATTTCGAGCGGCGAAAAAGTAATGGCAACGCTTTTACCGTTGCTTTAATCGCCTTGCCGTTATTCCCAACGATAAAGGCCCCCACGCCCGCTCCACCAATGATGATAAATTCAGCTGGTTGATAGAGTGCGCCAAGATGACCGCCGGTCATCATATAGCCGCCGAATACTGTCGCAATTACGACCAGATAACCTATTACAATCAGCACGAGTACATCCTTCTGCTGTTAAATGTGACGAGGAATCACAAATCAGAGGTGATAACAGCGGATGCGGAGCAAAAAAAGCAGCGATAATCGCTTATCGCTGCTGGAGTGTTTATCCACACCGAACTGTTAAACGGCCTGTTTGACCTGTTCATCCAGCAGTTGTGGAATAATATCGGCAGTATTCGTAGAAAGTTTACGTCTTTTTACCGCTCTCGACGGCGGCTGGCACAAACTACAGGCAAAGCTGCCTGCGGGCTGGTGCGCGTGGGTAATAAAGTTGCCACCGCAGCAGTTGCAACGGCTCAATTCCAGCATGTTACTTTCAACAAAACGCACCAGCGTCCAGGCGCGTGTCAGCGCCAGCAGCGGGCCGCCCTCCTGGGCTGGGCACTGTTCCAGATACAAGCGATAAGCCTTAATGACGGCATCGACACCGGAACACAGTCCGCTACGCAGTAAGAACTGCCAGGCGTTGCAAAACATGGAAGCGTGGATATTTTGCTCCCACGTCATAAACCAGTCGGTAGAAAATGGCAGCATACCTTTGGGCGGGGGGCTACCACGGAGCTCTTTATACAGTTTGATCAGTCTGCCACGGCTTAATTGCGTTTCGCTTTCCAGCATCTGCAATCTTGCCCCAAGCGTAATTAATTCCATCGCCAGTTGTATATCGCGGGCTTCCTGAACAATACTTTTTTCGCTCATTTTGTTACGCCCTTTTTTTGCGAGATGCCTCGTCTATCGCGGACACCTCATTTAATAAGCGGGTGGATAACAAAATGCCAGTATGAATTTGCTGTAGATCATCCACACGAGAGTCTTGTGTTAATCGGGTAATGGTTTGGTTGTCGCTAAAGCGGAACTGGCAAATCAGTTGATTGGTTTCCGCCAGTTTTACCATTTGTGGCAAGGTTAATTCGCTCAGGGAATTGGCCATATCTTCGGTCACGCCCAAACGAAACATTGCTGAGGCTTTATCACTGCTAATAAGGCGCTGTGCAAGAAGCAAATACGACAGATTGATATCGTAGATATGTTTTAACAACTCGGATGTATGCATTGTGTTCATCCTGAAAAACTAACTTTTAACCATGCGGCGATGCCGCACCCCGTGAGTCGCCGGGAAATCCCGGTTAAAATTAAAACAACCAAAAAAGCCAAATTCAATTGACTGATAACACGCACACTATCCCATCGACATAGGATGCCGTGGAGGTTTCCTTGTTAGTGCGTTTTTATCCGAGTGTATATTTCTTACAAATCTTACAAATCTTACAAATAATTAAGATTTTTCCTAATTCCCGGCAAACTCTACTCGTAGCCATTTAGACATACAATGCGATCGCCCGTGGATTTTGAAGTTTATGTGACGGCGATCACATATATTTACTTTATATATCCCCTTCAAACATCAGCCAGACTTTTCAATTGAGCACTTAGTAGCCAAATTCGAATTATCCGTTACGTTAATCTGGATAAACCTTTTCTTCTGGCTAACAATCTCATGACTAACCATCAATAAGCGCAACCCCACTCTACTTAGCCATGTGATTTATATAGATTTTTTATAAACTCAAACTAATGAACTATTTTATTGCCTTTTATCAGCACATTTAACTTTTAACAATTAAATTTAGCTTTAGAAAAAGAACAAGCTCTTCGTCAAAGCCGGCCATATTTATGCGGAGGTAAAATAATAAGAAAGTTTGATGGAAATTTAAGCGATTCATGCATTACGAGATTTACACAGGTCATTTACATTAGAATTTCTTATCATTTTTCATGAGCAGACTCACATTTCCAGGGGTGACTATCCTTGCCTCAAAATGAAGATTGTTGTAGGAAAAATGTTAACCGTCTGGTTATCAGGCAACAGGAGGTTGTAATGAGTTACCAACACATTTTGGTTGCTGTCGCCGTCAGTCCGGAAAGCCAACGGCTGGTGGAAAAAGCCGTTTCAATCGCCAGCCCCGTAAACGGGAAAATAACCCTGATTACGCTCGCTTCCGACCCGGAGCTTTACAATCAGTTCGCTGCACCGATGATGGAGAATTTACGTGAGTTAATGCTTGAAGAGACTCAGCTTTTTATCGACGAGTTAATTGCGAAGGCGAACTACCCGATTGCCAAAACCATTATTGCCACCGGCGAGTTAAGTGAACATATTCTGGCAATATGCAGTAAAAGTGCGGTGGATTTAGTGATTTGCGGTAATCACAATCAGACCTTTTTCAGCAAGATAATGTGTTCTGCAAAAACGGTGGTAGCGTCAAGCCAGGTTGATGTTTTGTTAGTCCCGTTGAGTTAAGCAGAATTTTAGTTAAATTGATCCCCGTCATACTTCAGGTGGTACGACGGGGATATTTCTTATTGAATACGGTCAGCTATCATTCATCACGCGAGCTTAGGAAACGTCGCCACTTTCTTTCCCATGTGGAACGCTTCACTGCGTGGCGCGGCCTGCTTTAGATCGTCGATAAACCTCTGCTGCCAGTGATGAATATCATTTTTTTCAATCACTTCCATCATTTCGCTATGGCGCGAAATACGCTCGGCCAGCGGCATGGTGAGTGCCCGGTCAAGCGCCGCCGCAACGTCATCCCGGTCATAAGGGTTGACGATGAGTGCAGATGACAATTCATTAGCGGCACCGGCAAATTTCGACAACACCAGCACGCCAGGATTCGCTGGATCTTGGGCGGCAACATACTCTTTTGCCACCAGATTCATACCGTCTCGCAGCGGCGTTACCAGGCCAACATCCGCGTGACGGAAGACTTTCATCACCAGTTTGCGGTCAAAATGCTGATTTAAATAGTAGAGCGGCGTCCAGCCTAACTGACCATATTTACCGTTGATGCGCCCCGCTTCGGTTTCCAGTTGATGACGAATATCCTGATAGGCTTGCACATCACCCCGGGACGTTGGCGCGATTTGGGTATAACGAATTTTGCCGTGATGCTGGGGGTAATTTTCCAAAAGCGCCTCAAACGCAAGGAAACGTTCCGGCAGCCCTTTGGAATAATCGAGTCGCTCCACGGAGAAGATATTTTTGATGCTGCCCAACTCAGCTTTTAGCTGCGCCAGTTTTGGCGGGAGCGGGCCCTGGGCACTCTTTTTGATCTCTTCAGGCTCAATGCCTATCGGGTAGACCTCTGTGCGGAAGGTATTGCCGAAGGCCTGATGCTCGTTTTTGCCGTGGCTGTCGAGGCGCGTAATGCTGGCGACGCAATCGAGGAAAGCCAGACGGTCGTTCTCCGTCTGGAAGCCCAATAAATCATATTCACACAGCGCTTCGAGCAGCTCTTCATGCGGCGGTAAGGCGTTAAAAACTTCCGGCGTCGGGAAAGGAATATGCAGGAAAAAACCGATGCGCTGATTCAGTCCTTGTTTGCGGCACTCTGCGGCAAACGGCAGTAAATGGTAATCATGCACCCAAATAATATCGTCTTTTTCCAGCAGCGGTTCTAGCTTGCTGGCAAGCAGCGTATTGACCCGGCTGTAGCCTTCCCAGGCTTCGCGCTGGTAATCGACTAAATCCAGACGATAGTGAAACGCCGGCCAAAGTACCGCGTTGGAAAATTGCAGATAATAGTTTTCGTAATCTTGCTCGCTAAGATTAAAAGACGCCCAGGTGATATTGCCCCGCCGGGTCTTTTTTAATGCAGCGTCAGGGTCACCCACTTCTCCGCTCCAGCCAAACCACAGTCCGCCCGCCGCTTTTAGCGCACCCAAAATACCTACAGCCAAACCACCCGCACTACTCTTTTTATCATCCGGTGGCGCAATACGATTAGAGACTACGACTAAGCGACTCATAACCTTCTCCCCTTAAAATATCTGACTTTTGTTGTTCTATGTGTTGCGTTAATTTGCCTAGCCAGTGGTAAACCATGCGTACATTTGCCAGTCGATAATTAGCAAGCGTCTCGCCCATACCTACTTTAATGGTTAGCCCGCCAAGGGCATTAACCTGTTTGAATCCTGCTTCATCCGTTAAATCGTCACCGATAAAAATCGGCGTGCGCCCTATAAAGGGTGCTTCCTGCATAAATGCGCGAATCGCCGCACCTTTGTCGATTCCCAGCGGTTTCAGCTCCACAACGCATTTCCCCGGCTGCAAGGCTAATTCGGGGTAACGCTGCGTCATTTGCTGCGCCAGAAGCAAAATAGCGTCTGCGGCCTCAGGTGCCTGACGGTAATGCAGAGCAAAAGCCATCCCTTTGGGTTCAAGCTCGGTACCCGGAAGGAGCAGCAGCGCCTCACTTAATTGCTGATGCAGCGCGCTGACTACGGGTGGCGGGAGTGTCACGACGTGGGTTTTATCATTGATATCGCGGCGCTCTGCCCCGTGTACACCGGCAAGCGGGAAATGAAAGGGATTGGAGAGCTTATCCAGCTCAGACATTGAACGCCCGGAAATCAACGCTAATGCGCCCTCACTCATCACCGACATTTTTTGCAGCAACGTACGCACGGCTGCCGGAATATAGACTTGATCCGGGTGCGGTTTGATTTCTGCCAGTGTGCCATCGAGGTCGAAGAAAAAGGCCAGATTCCCTGAAAGTAGAGGCGGTACAGATGATACTTCAGCCACCAGCGGCTCCTCCTTGCATAGTTAATTTCGCCACCGTGACGGTAACGACAATTTATGATTAGCCATGTAAGTATAGACAGGGTGACGGGTGTCGCAATTTTCTAAGATTAATCGCCAGGGCGGGCACGACAGAGTCATTGCGATAATTGAGCCCCTAGTGATTCAATTATTCACGGAATGGCTGGTTTTAAAGGGTGGAGGCGCGCAAGCGACATCCACCCTTGTATTTATACCGTACGCTTCGCTTTCTGTTTGTAGCGGTCGAAAATCACCGCGGCCAACAGAATCAAACCGCGCACAACATATTGCGAGAAAGGCGAAATATTCAGCAAGTTCATCGCATTTTCCACGGTGCCCAAAATCAAAATACCGGCGATCACATAGGAAATTTTCCCGATGCCGCCTTTTAGCGAAACCCCGCCCAGCACACAGGCTGAAATGACGATCAATTCATAACCGATGGAGGTCATCGGCTGGCCGCTGGTCATACGCGAGGCAAGAATGATCCCCGCCGCCGCCGAAACCAAACCGGAAAGAACAAAGATGATAATTTTGGTGCGCACCACCGGGACACCGGCCAGACGCGCCGCTTCTTCATTCCCACCAATCGCCAGCGTGTTGCGCCCGAAGGTGGTTTTGTTGAGCAGAAAACCAAAGATAATCAGGCAGCCGACCGTCAACCAGATGGGCGCAGGCAGCCCCAGCCAGTTGGCATAACCCAGGGTAAAGAAGCGCTCATCTTCGATACCCACCGCTTTACCATCAGAAATAATGTACGCCAGGCCGCGCACGATTTGCATGGTGGCAAGGGTGGTTATCAGCGCGTTGATTTTCAGTTTTGCGATAACAAAACCGTTCACCAGGCCGCTTAACATTCCCAGTAATAGCCCTGCCGCCACGCCAATCCACAGGCTTTCGGTCATGTTAATCACCACCGCCGTGGTTACCCCGGCGCAGGCAATGACTGACGCTACCGACAAATCGAAATCACCGGAAGCCAGGCAGAACAACATCCCGCAGGCCACCATACCGGACATCGAAATGGCGAGCCCTAACCCCTTCATATTCACAAAAGAGGAGAAATTCGGCACGAAAATAGCGCAGGCGATAAACAGCACCGCGAACACCACCAGCATGCCGTAGTTATCCCAGATACGCCCGAGACTCAAAGACGACTTTTTCTTACTGCCGCCCGATGATGTATTGGTTGATGATGGCGTTAATGCAGACATTTTTCTCTCCTTACTCATGCGGCAGACGCGCTAGTTTTCGGCATCGCCAGGCTTAACGCTTGTTGCTCATTGGCTTCGCCATGCAGCAACTCTCCGGCAATTTCCCCTTCGCGCATCACGATAATGCGGTCGGCAAGCCCCAGGACTTCCGGCAAATCGCTTGAGGCAAACAGCACCGCCACGCCTTGTGCCGCCAGGGCATAAATCACGTTGTAGATTTCATGTTTTGCGCCCACATCGATGCCGCGCGTCGGCTCATCGAGCAAGATCACCTTCATCTCTTCGGATAGCCAGCGCCCCAGAATCGCTTTTTGCTGGTTACCGCCGGAAAGATTCATAATCAACTGATCGGCTGACGGCGTTTTGATATTCAGGGAACGAATATGCGAGGCGGCGTTGTCGGCTTCCCAGCGGTTGTTGATCAGGCAGCCTGCGCTAATATGTTTACGCCGCGCGCTGATATTGATGTTATCGCGCACCGAGTGCACCGGAATAATGCCGTCCGCTTTGCGATCTTCAGGGCACAGCATCATGCCCGCCCGAATCGCATCGGCTGGCTTATTGATGTTGATAATCTCCCCATCAATCGACACCTTGCCATCGGTAATGCGCGTGCCGCCAAACATGCCTTTCATCAGTTCACTGCGCCCGGCTCCCACCAGGCCAAACAACCCAACGATTTCGCCGCTGCGTACCGAAAGGGAAATCGGCGTGCGCACGCCAGGGGCTTTTACCGCATCCAGGAGCAAACGCTCTGGGCCGTGGTCACGCGGTTTCCAGCCGTAAATGTCTCCGAGATCGCGCCCCACCATCGCCTGCACCAGTGAATCGTGATTGACCTGCTGCATGTCATCGAACGTGCATACGTAGCGCCCATCTTTAAATACGGTGATGGCGTCGCTGAGGGCAAAAATTTCTTCCATACGGTGCGAAACGTAGAGGATCACGCGGCCTTCGGCGCGTAATTCGCGGATAACACGAAACAGGTTGTCTATCTCACGGCGCGACAGCGAACTGGTGGGCTCGTCAAAGGCGATAACTTTTGCGTTGCGTGCCAGCGCTTTGGCAATTTCAACCATTTGCCACTGGCCGATGGAGAGATATTTGAGCGGCGTACTGGGGTCGATATCCAGACCGAGGTGTTCGAGCTGCAGTTTCGCTTCGTAATTCAGTAAAGAGCGGTTCACAAAGCCCGCTTTGTGCGGGAGTTGGCCGAGGTAAATGTTCTCTGCCACCGACATTTCCGGCACCAGGTGGAGTTCCTGATAGATAATCGCCACGCCTGCATTAAGGGCTGCAGGCGTATCGGCAAAAGTGACGTCTTCGCCACGCAAAACAATGCTGCCCTGACTCGGGGCGTAATTTCCGCTCAGAATTTTCAGCAGCGTGGATTTGCCGGCGCCATTCTCTCCCATAAGGGCGTGAACTTGCCCGGCATAACAGTCAAAACTGATGTCCTGCAATGCTTTAACGCCGGGGAAGGTTTTACCGATACCGCGAAAAGAGAGATACGGTGTGTGCTGTTGCATGATTTACCCTTTACCCAATGTCGGGTGGCGGCTCGCACCTGACCCGACCTACGTTCCGGATGATGTACATTAATGTTGGGTGGTGGCTTTCGCCTGACCCAACCTACAAAAACCGAGTTTGTAGGGTGGATAAGCGCCCGCGCCATCCACCGTAATGTCTATTTACCGCCCAACCCTTTCTTGGCGAGTTCTTCTTTAAAGTTGTCGCGCGTGATCAGCACCACGTCGGTCACTTCGGTGAATTTCGGCGGTTCAGCGCCTTTGGTGACCCAGTTGTAGAGCATTTCGCTGCTCTTATAACCGTGTACGTCCGGGCTTGGGAGCAGTGAGCCATAGAAGCCTGTCGCCTGCGCTTTAGACAGTTCGCTCACCGCATCCACCCCATTGATACCCACCCCAATCACATCCGGCGCTTTGAAGCCCTGGCCTTCGGTTGCACGCACGCCACCCAGCACGGTGTTATCGTTCATGCCCACCACCAGCCAGTGTTTCACTTCGGGATGCTGAACCAGCATGGAGTTTGCGGCGTCAAACGCCCCTGGAATATCGTTAGATTTGGTCGGTACTTTGTAGATTTGTTTTTCCGGGAAACCGGCGGCTTTCAACGCGTCCATTGAGCCCGTGGTGCGGCGGCGAGCGGTATCAAGCTCATCAGCGGTAATCGCCATCACCGCTGATTCCTTCACATCCCAACCGCGTTTTTGCATCTCTTTATAAAGCTCTTGCCCCTGCCGCTCGCCGATTTTTGTTGCCGCCATCATCACCAACGGCACGGTTTCCATCGGTTTACCTTTTGCGGTAACGAACTGGTCGTCAACGGCAATTACCTTCATGTCGTAGCTTTTCGCTTTGGCGACAATAGCCGAGCCGAGTTTTGGGTCCGGCGTACAAATAACGAAGCCTTTCGCACCGCTGGCCGCGAGGCTGTCAATGGCATTGAGCGTTTTCTCGCCATCAGGTACGGCGATTTTAATCACTTCAAACCCGAGATCTTTCCCGGCTTTATCGGCAAATTTCCATTCCGTCTGGAACCAGGGCTCTTCTGGCTGCTTGACCAAAAAACCCAGTTTCATAGTTTCAGCGATAGCGGATTGTGACATAACCGCGGCGATACCAATGGCCGCCAGCGCTTTAGTAAATTTGTGCATGGTTAACTCCAGCTCGATTTTATTATCTGTAGGGTAAGGTTTATTTAAAACAAGCCATTAGCAGCATTAGCTTTTCGCTTTCAACGCTGGAGGTAGTTGTAGCGGGTAATTGATAATCCATAGGAGAGCAAAGTCACACGGCAGAATTACAGTAAAACTGTGCATATATTCAGCAATTAAACACATAAAAACGGATGTATATGTAGGACCAATAAAACCTGCACTAGCTGATTTGTCCATAAGTTCACTCAGCGCATCCCTGAGGTTCGTTTGTTGAGTTGAAGGGTGGCTTGTCGCTGCGTTTGCCATAACCGGGTTGGGGCTCATTCATACTACGTATTATGAACATGCACTGGTTAAACAAAGCTCCGTCTTTAATTAAATTTGATTATATTTTGCATGTATTAAATTCAGAAAATATATGCGTTCAAAGTAAAATGATACATTCTCTATGCACCCTCGAAATTAACTTGTATTATAGCGCCATCATGCAAAACCCACTGATTGATATGGATATAAAATGAATGGTAAATAAAAAGGATTTAATATTGAGCAGTGGTTTTACTTATAAAGAACTGCTTATGATAAAAGGCTATTTCCAGTACATTCGTAGACATTATTATAAACCTCACGAACCCATGACGGAAGATGAAAATCTCAAAGAGGTTATTCTTATAATGGCACAGTTATGTTTCTGGTCTCCTTTTAACTTTCTGATCCTATGCCCTTTATTAACTTATTCTGCAGTAATGTTAACTGACAATATATCCATTATCGTGCCGATTTTTATAACTACCGCCTATGGCTTTATTTTAGGCATTCAAGATAATGCAAGAATATTCAATGTTAGGTATCTAACTATAATTAAATTGATGATATTGCGGGTACGGGCCAGGATGGCAGGTTTAGCGTAGTTATTGAAAATACTAATTATATCAAACAGGATGTCAGAGCAAATGAATACTAAAGAAATAATATTAAATAGCGGTTTTTCCTATCAAGAACTCCTTACAATGAAAAATAATTTTCACGCAATGAGAAAATGGTACCGTCTGGAAAAAAAACCAGTCCCGGCGACTGAGCCTGAAAGTTTTCAAAAATATATTGTGACTACTGCTGAAAGTGCATCATGCTGTACTTTGATCATATCTATTATTTCTTTAATTCAAGCCATCTATCTTAGATTAGAACATCATGATATCAAAAGCCTTGCTGTAGCATTAGTTATTTATTTAATAATGTTTTTCATTATAATTTATTCTCAAAAAAACAGTACCGGTTTAAAAATGGTTACAATCGTTAAATTAATTGCACTTCACTATAAAATAAAAATGAAAACCTGCATCAGCAAGTTTTCATTAAAATAATAACATAGCCATAAATTTTAGAATGAAGTATACAATTTACTCATCCTGATATTTATACCCTCCCAATATGAGCTCAGTTGTAACTTTATACCCTGAATTACCGATCTGGAAAAATTTCATTGCTTTATTCATTTTCTGCAATTTAGGGATATAATCTTGGTTTATGCTATTGAATAAACGGCCAGTTCCTGGCTTTTCAAACCACCCCTTTGGGATCAGTCGATTGCGGTTTTGCACCAAAACCGGAGTATCAACGGCTGCTATTATTGTCACAGCAAGATCCGCTGCACTATAAATCCAATCACCAGTATTATTATCGTAACCCAAAACGTTAGCACTTTTTCTGTAAAACCTTCTCAAATAACCTGCTTTTGAATGTTCAAATAGTATTGGAGATATTGATTCATACATATTATTCGCACCATGGGCAATTAACATCACTCCAATGGATTTAAATGACTTACTATTTAGACGTCTCCCCACATTAACTAATACGCTACCTGAGTAAATCTGTGCCCCACCCGCAACCACCCCGCCACCGATTTTTGCATATTTCAATACACCTTGGTCCTCAAATATCTCAGTCGAAAAGTATTTTGTATAGTCGCCCTGCCTTAATAGTTGATATTCCCGTTCTGCCATATCAGCTTCGGCTTTCACGTCATTGACTATTCGCATCCTTTCATTAGGATCAAACGTCTGTTGAAACCGATAATTCATTTCATTTATATAATCATCGATTTCTTTGATATATTTCATCCTGATTATGGCATCTTCCAGGAAGAAGCTGGCAGCAAGGTTGGCGACTCTTTTTAATGCAATAGCATAATTGTCCAGATCGTATTTCAAATGAGAAATGGCTGAAGTTCCCATCAGAGCACCCGATCATTCCATAAACTCCAACCGCTTGTTCCTGATGCAACATGTTCCCAGGTTATCGTTTCATAGCGAATGGAAATACTTTCTTGGGGTTGCACGTCATTATGGGTCAGAGAGTTAGGATAGAAAAACCGCATTTGACTCAAGGTCGCACCGGTAAGTTTAACTTTGAAAAAAAGCTCCATACCGCCCGCGATAGACGTTCTATACATGAAAAATTCACACTCGACTTTTTCATTATTAGAAATAGCCACACCTAATAGCGGTGTTGATTTATCGATTGGTTTTCTTATTTCGAGTGGGTGGTGAATGGCATTTTGCTCTCGCGATATGACGTTCGACAACTCATAGATTAAAATCTGGTCCTTATGCCCGAACTGGTATTTATTGCCAATAGAGTCAGCTGTGCCACACCCCTGGGAAATCATGCCTTGCTTTTCCCCTTTAATCGTCATGTAAATAACATTTGCCATTTCAATCTCTCCATAATGATTAATATTACAGAGAATTAAACTGCCGAATAAAATGAATGACAACATAGAAATTAATAATGGCTGAAATCAAACTTTCCATCGTCGGTAGAAAATAATGAAGAGATTTATAGTGTAGAATTGAATGTTTAGATTAGTGAAATTTTTATATTCTCCGTTAACAAGAATACTCAGGAGAGAATATTCCCCCTGAGTATTCGCCATCACCACGGATAATAAATATGATCCGCGTGGTCACGGGCCGGAGCTTCATCCCCTTCCAGACGAGCCGCCAGGGTAAGTGCAAAATCAAATACTTTCCCCAGCCCTTTGCCGCTTATCAGGTTTCCGTCCTCAACAACATCAGCATCGACATACACCCCGTCTGTCACCTGCTGCCATAAATCACCGGAACAAACATAGCGACGGCCTTTCAGTAAACCGTTGCCACCCAGCACACGCGCTGCTGCGGAGCAAATCGGGCAAATGAATTTGCCCTGCTCATCATGGCGGCGTACAAACGCGATCACGTTAGCGTTGCCCGCCAGAAACACGCTGCCTTCCGGGCCGCCGGGTAATACCACGGCGTCAAAAGTTTCGTCAAAACATTCGCTTAACGTGGCATCCGCAACCATAGGAATCTCGTGATAGCTCAAAACCGCACGGGTATTCACGCAGGAAAGCGTGCGCACGTTAATTTTCAGGCGGCGTAAAATATCAATGGTAACAATGGCTTCCCCTTCTTCAAAACCTGGGGCCAGTAGAACTGCAACGGTTTTCATCTCGACTCTCCATATAGCCCCCACGGCGTTGCGGGGGCGAAAGACTTACCAGTAGAGACTCCATACCTGACGCACGCGCGTAAGTGCTTCAAGGTAGAAATAGTCTCCCCAACTACAGCATTCATCCACACCTTTCCCGCTCGCCATGTGGTAGACGGAATGTTTGAGCAAGCCTTCACAGGCTTCGTCATCACGCGCCAGATAGTTATCGGTAAGCGACTGAATAATGCGCAGCGCCATCTCTTCATAGTGCGCACGATGTTCATCCAGCACCGGCAACGCTTTCACCAGTTCTAACAAACCGCAGGCGGTAATCGCCGCCGCCGAACTGTCGCGCACTGCATCCGTTCCCAATAGCGCCAGATCCCAATGGCAAACGTCATCTTCCGGCAGGCGGTTGATAAAGTAATGCGCCAGGCTACGGGTGAGATCCACCATGCTTTTGTCGCCGGTATACAGATACGTGAGCAAGAAACCATAAATGCCCCACGCCTGCCCGCGCGACCAGCATGATGTGTCACTATAACCCTGGTGCGTATTACCAAATCTCGGCTCGCCGGTTTCCACATCCATATAGAAGGTATGGAAAGTAGAGGCATCCGGGCGAACGATATATTTCGCGGCCTGCTCTGCGTGAGCTGTCGCTGCCTGCGCGTAGCGGGCATCGCCCGTTTGCTGACTTGCCCAATAAAGCAGCGGAAGGTTCATATTACAATCAATAATCATCCGCCCCTGTTGTTCTGGATCATTCAAATCCCCCCAGGCCTGGATGATTTTCGCCACCGGATTAAAACGCTCCATCAAAATATCTGCCGCTTTTAGTGCGGTCTGGCGGGCCGTTTCATTGCCGGTTAAACGCCAGGCATTAACGCAAGAAAGGGTATATAAGAAGCCAAGATCGTGCGTGGCGGTTTCAATGCGTTTATCTAACCGTTCGGCAAATGAGGGCAGATAATGCTCCGCCGCCTGACGATATTTATCTTCGCCGGTCATCTCCCAGGCGAGCCAAAGCTGGCCCGGCCAAAAACTGGTTGTCCATTCCACATTATCGGCGGGGATCCACTTGCCGTTTTCGCAGGCCTCGTTAGGGAATTTATCCCCGACGATGGCAATGGTTTTATCGAGCTTTTTGGTTACGCTTTGCAAGGCCGCATCCAGCTTGCGTTTCAGTGCCAGACGGTCCACCTGATGCAATTCAATAGGGCGCAGTGGCTCGGTCACCACATTTTCAGTGACTAGATTACGGGTCATAACGTTTCCTTTAATTAATGTTTTACCGGCTCAACCGGTGAGGTTTCTAAAGCGGGTGAGAAAGTGCGGGATTCATCACGTTTCGCCTGGCAACGGGAGAGGGTGAACGCTGAAATAAGTGTGAAGACCAGCGCGCAACAGCCCATCATTAAGTAGGTATGTTCGAAGCCAATTTTGTCGTACAGGTAACCCGCAGGCGGTGCCACAACGACCGAACCGACATAAATCATCGCCTGATAGCCCAACAGGTACATGGTGGCGTTGATTTTTTTGTGGAAATGCTCGGCAATATATTTAAAGACGGAGATCAGCAGCAGCGCGATTTCCACCCCGTAAAACGGTTTGATAATCGAGATAATCAGCGGGTCGGTTGTCAGGCCCGAAGCAATCAGACGCAGGCCTACCACGCAGCCGCAGAACAGCAGGCCTTTTTTCGCCCCGTAATGATTCACCAGCAGCGGGATAAACATCATCATCACAAATTCCATGCCGGACTGCACGGTGCTCAGGTAGCCGTACCACGCATTGCCCTGCTCTTTGGTATCAAAGAACGAGACGAAGTAGCGGGGGAATTGCTGCTCGGCGACAAACATCATCCACGCAACGCCCGCCACATAGAGGCTGAACATCCAGAATTTACGGTTTTTCAGCAGCATAATGACGTCGGCAAAGACAATTTTATTCGCTGAAATCACATTGTTATTGCGCAGTTGCTCATCGCCGATTTTGAGACTAATGAGCACCAGCAGCATTAAGACGGAGGTCGTGCTGCTGACGAGGAAGTTTGCCAGCGGCGTATAATTAAATAGCAGGCCAGAAACCGACGCTGCCATCGCCCAGCCAAGCGAGCCCCACATACGAATGCGCCCAAATTCCAGGCCATACAAGCGGCTAAAGCGGTCGGCATAGGATTCAGACGCCGCAACGCCTGCATACCAGCCGAGGCTCAGATAAAACGCACCGATAATAATCCCCACCGTGGTGTGCGTAAGCAAAAGTGGCTGATAAACGGTGACGAAAAACGGGGCCATCAACGCCGAAATAGCGCACACAAAATAGAGCAGCCATTTGCTCATCCCTATTTTGTCCATGATGTAGCCGTAAACCGGTTTCATCACCACGGCGAAAACGCCGTTAATGGCAAAAACGCTGCCGATGGTGACGCTGTCTAGACCGACTTTTTGGCTCAACCACAGGGCATATAATCCAAAACTTGATGACCAGGTGAAAAAGTAGAGAAAGATAAAACTGCTCATTTTTATCTGCGCGGTGCGCGTAGGTGTCGACATATTCATTGGAGATTCTCCAGAATGACTTGTTTTTCGTGGTGGCCTATCACCAGGCGTACCGCGTCCTCGCTGACAATGGCTTTAGGGCAAGTCAGTTCATCAAACGCGCCTGTCTCCCCCGCCCAAACGGCGCTGATTAACAGATGTGTTCCTGCATTCAGCTCGCCACGCAGGAGCGGAACCGCCGCACGTTCAGCAAACAGCAAGTTACTGTTTGGCGGGGTTAACACCAGCTCGCCCCTTCGCGGCTGCGGGCTTAAACAATGAATAACGCTGGTATCGCTCGCGGTGCTGAGCTGGGATTTTGCGGATGCCTGCTGAAGTTGTAGCTGCGGGCGATTGGGCAGGCTGAAACCACCTTCAGCACAATCCAGTTCACGCGCGGTTTTAAGGAAATGCACCCGTATTTGCCAGTCGCCCAGCGGCAACAGCCAGGTGTTGATCGTCACATCGTGCCAGGGCTGCCAGCGGCTGAAAATCATGCCATCAGCAGTGGTGACATCCTGGCAATCACGACGCCCGCGCCAGTAATCATCTTTCTCACACAGCAACAGCATAGAATCTGGCGCAGCATGATTAAGCCCAAAACGCCCGCGTTCAATGTTGAACCCAAAGCGGGTGGAGTAGGCAAATTTGCAGTATTTAGCTTCGGTATTGACGAAGTTATTAAGCTCTAGCTGACCGGACGTCAGCATCCATAAATGGTTAGCCTGATGAACCAAAATTTGCGAAGCATGAGGAATGCTGTGATGCGTTTCGCGTCCAGGTAGCGGCAGCTCTTGTGCCTGCCAGAAGGCATCTTGTTCACCCAGCGAGAGCACCAGCATGGTTTTCAGCCCCCAGTACGGCGAACCGGGCCCGTTGTAATCTTCCGCCATAATAAGGTTGGGGTAGCTATACCCGACGCTCAGAATGCCATCACGATCGAGCATTGGCTGTTTGAGCCACCAGCGCAAATGGCGCAGAACAATCCCTTTAACCACGCCTGGCTCATAAACGTCCAACCCGGCAAACGCCACCGCACTCCAGAACGCGGCCTGCGCGAAGCGATAGGTCAGGCTGCGGCCAAAGGGAATCGCCGCTCCATCATCGGCAAAGAAATGGATAAAATCAGCCGCAAAAAGCGTCGCGCGTTCACGCATTTTTTCGCAGCGTTGCGGATCGACGTCCTGCATTAATTTGGCGTAAATCAGACCGTAGAAATGAAATCCCATCGAAATATAGTAATCACGCGGGCGACCAGGGCCGTCTGAATACCAGCCGTCGCCCAGGTAATACTGTTCCATCACCGTGAAATGCTTTTCCAGCGCCCCGGCATTTTTTACCATCCCGGCATGATGAAACCCTACCTGCACCAGAATCGGGAAGAAATGCCAGTTATTGTCAGGGATATCCTGGGTTTCACTCTGTTTTAGCCATTGCCAGAGATGGTCTTTTTCTTGTTCATTAAAATGCGCCAACAGCGGCTGGTGCGCGACAGCCAGTAATAATCCGTAGGCCGCCATTTCTACGATACGCTGATCGTAAGGGGCGACTTCCCCCCAATAATCTGCATGCGCGGGATGAGTGCCGTTTTTTATGGCCTGAATATAAAAAGAGAATTGTTCAGGCTCTTGCCCGCCTGCCAGCAGGGGTGTAACGCCCCACAGTAACCGCGAGAAGGTTTCCATATTGGCGATCTGTTGCCCGTAATGAGCGGTGAAATTAGCCAGGTCAATTCGGCTGGCGTCTTTTTTAAAGAATGGCGAAACGGCATTCAATAATTCATTAACCAGTTTTTGAAGGTCGGCCCTGCTTTTAAGAGGGTTATTTAGGGTAATGTTTTCAGGTTGCACAATGTCCTCCCGTCAGACACGAGAATAATATAAGTCGTTGTTATTCATATTTTGTGCACGCTCATTCTGCGCGTTAACGCCAAGAGTAGTCGCTTTTATTCCAGGCTCAGAGTGAACCCCATCACAAAAATAAACCGTTATTTCAGTTTCACTGGATTTTTCTATTTTGCGGGGCAATAAATTACAAATGATGGCGTAAAATTTTAAATTTATTGTCCTGGAGGGGAAATGAGTGAACCACAATTGATGGAGCGGATTACGCTCGACAGCCAGGTTATCTCATTTCATCGCCTGTGGGCCTCAAGTGCCAAGTATTATCACTGGCACCAGTGCGTTGAGTTTCTCTATATTTCAAAAGGCTACGGCATCGTCGTCGTGGATAATCAGCATTACACCGCGCGGCCAGGGCGGCTTTTTATCTTCCCGCCGTTTCGTCTGCATAAAGTTCACGTTGACGCCTGCGACAAAAATCAGTACCACCGCACCACCATGCATATCGAACATTCATCGGTGATCGGTACCCTGCATGCCTTCCCGCGCCAGCAGGCGCAGTTTTCCGCGCTCGCCGCGAGCCACGCCCCGGCGCAGGTTTACGATTTGAGTGACCAGGCAGGATTTATGGAAGTCATCCTTGAGAAGTTCGACAAACTGGACCCGAGCGGTCATTCCACGGCCAGCGATGTGGCGCTTATGGTGATGCAAATTATGGCTTTCCTCCCTGAGCAGCCGCAGGCTTTTATGCCCCAGCAGCAAACCGTTTCCGCACGCATCATGCAGTGGGTTGAAAACAACTACAGCGAGAAGTTTTCTCTGGATGAACTGGCCCAGGCGATCGGATTGTCACGCAGTTATACCTCGCGCATTTTTCGCCAGCAGACCGGCGGCAGCATTCATGAATATTTGCTTACGAGGCGAATCAAGAAAGGTTGCGATCTATTACGCACATCGCCGTTAAGCATCGATGCCATCGCTCAGGAAGTCGGTTTTATTGAGGTGACTTACTTTATTACCTGTTTTAAGAAAATGATGAGCCAGACACCGTTGCAGTACCGCAAGCAAGCGCGTGCGCATCTGGCTGACGGGCAAACAATATGATCTATACCCGTCATACTTCAAGTTGCATGTGCGTTGGCTTTCCTCGCTCACCCCAGTCACTTACTGGAGTAAGCTCCCGGTGATAAATCATAACTTTGATCATTATATTTGAAACGATGAAATTAAAGGTCTGAGGTAATAATTAGTTCATTTTCGTCGTGTTAATGAAATGTTATTAACCTTCTGTTTTATTTGAATTTTAACAATTAAGATCTCTGTCTCAAAGGCAGCCCCTACATTCTGTAATGCTATTGCGAAATGTCACATTAAGGGATTGCCATGATAACCATAGAGTTCATTGTCATTATTTTGTGCCTGCTGGTGGGAACGCGTTTCGGTGGAATGGGGCTCGGCCTGATAAGCGGAATTGGGCTATTTATTCTCACTTTTATATTCGGCCTTGAACCGGGAAAACCACCGGTTGATGTCATGCTTACCATTCTGGCGGTAATTGGTTGTGCCGCCACGTTGCAAACCGCGGGTGGCCTGAACGTGATGATGCAGTTCGCCGAGCGCCTGCTGCGTAAACATCCTCAGCATATTACTCTGCTCGCCCCTTTCACCACCTGGATGCTGACTTTCTTGTGCGGCACCGGCCATGTGGTGTACACCATGTTTCCGATTATCGCCGACATCGCGCTGAAAAAAGGGATTCGCCCAGAGCGCCCGATGGCGGTGGCATCGATTGCTTCACAGATGGCGATCACCGCCTCGCCTGTCTCCGTTGCCGTGGTGTCGCTCATCTCTATTCTGGCGGCAAACCATGGCATTGGCCGGGCGTGGGGCATACTGGATATTCTCTGTATTTCGGTTCCTGCCTCGTTGTTTGGCGTGTTGATTGCAGCACTCTGGAGTTTGCGCCGTGGCAAAGAGTTGCAGGACGACCCGGAGTTTCAGGCCAGGCTTAAAGATCCTAAACAGCGTGAATTTATTTACGGCAGTAGCGAAACGCTGATGAACCAGGTGTTTCCGAAACAGGCTTACTGGTCGACCTGGATTTTTTTCACCGGGATTCTGGTGGTGGTGTTATTGGGGGCCATTCCGGCGCTGCGCCCTTCTTTTGAGATTAAGGGCGCACTAAAACCGCTGTCGATGAATCTGGTTATCCAGATGATGATGTTGATTGCCGGTGCCGTGATGCTGATTGTCTGCAAAGTTAACGCTTCAGCCATTTCTAATGGCGCGGTATTTAAAGCCGGGATGGTGGCGATATTCTCGGTATTCGGTGTGGCATGGATGAGTGACACTTTCTTTCAGGCGCATCTTGAAGAGCTAAAAATGGCACTCGAGGGCGTGGTTAAAAGCCATCCGTGGACCTATGCCATTGTGCTGTTTTTGGTTTCTAAACTGGTGAACAGCCAGGCCGCGGCGTTAACGGCGGTGGCACCGATGGGCTTGATGCTAGGCGTTGAGCCGAAAATGCTGATTGCCTTTTTCCCTGCGTCCTACGGTTATTTTGTTCTGCCGACTTATCCGAGCGATTTGGCCTGTATCGGCTTTGACCGTTCCGGGACCACCAAAATTGGCAAATTCATTATTAACCACAGTTTCATTTTGCCGGGGTTGATTGGCGTGAGCTGTGCTTGTGCGGCGAGTTATTTGCTGGTGATGACGTTCTTTTAACTGTTAGTTTCAGAACCCCCTCCCGACCTCCCCCTTGCCAGGTGGAGGAGCTCACTGCTCCTTCCCCTGACAAGGGAGGGGTATTTTTTCTTAATGCGCTTCGCCCTGGGGCGTGAACTTCAGCTCAATCAACGTAATCGCTTTCTGAATCGCACGGCGAGTTACAGGATCTGCCGCTGCCGGATGTGTGGCGAAATCAATGGTCTTTAATTGATTAGCCATTTTTTCACGCACTTCAACCGGCGCAATCACATCAATCACATCCAGAATTTGCTTAATCACCAGCTGGCATGCCACCACATCAGACACCAGTTCCTGGTCGGCAGATAATTGTTCAGACATCATTCTTCTCCTGTTTTGCAATGGGCGTCATAGTACTCGCGCCACGGCGCATCAGGCAATAAGCCAATCTGGAATACATCTCGTAAAACGCCTGACAACTTTGCAAATTCGTTTATCCGACATAACGTTGTATGTTATTTAAGTACGCCATTGACTTACCTTAATTTCCTGTTAACCTGATTGTGGCTATAAGCCAATGGCGGATATTATGCTCTTTATTGAAACGCCCATTTTCACAGAGGATGTCAACGCACTGCTTACGGACGAGGAATACCGGCTGTTTCAGTTATTTCTCGCAATGTCACCGGAAAGCGGCGATGTCATTCCTCATACCGGTGGTCTGCGCAAAGTGCGCTGGCTGGCGAAAAACAAAGGAAAGAGAGGTGGTAAATGGATAAGCAACTGTTCGCGCGTCTGTCAGAAAGCATGGCGCAGATGAGCGAGATTGTAGAAGGCAAACGCGAGCCGTCTCGCGTAACGGAAGTGACGGCGACTCAGGTCAAAAACATTCGCCAGGCAACCGGACTTTCGCAGGCCGGGTTTGCCCGGCTCATTTCCGTCAGTGTAGATACCCTAAAAAACTGGGAACAAGGCCGACGCGAACCGACAGGCCCAGCTAAAGCGCTGTTACGGGCGATTGAGAACGATCCCGAGCATGTCATTCTCGCTCTGGCGCCACGCTGAACATGTTGATTTCTGCACCTCGGTTTGAGATGCAGAAATGAGGTTACTGACCGTCAAACAACCAACATGCGACCCGATGCCCCGACGAAATTTCCTGCATGGCTGGCGATTGCGTCTTGCATTTCTCCATCGCTCTTGGGCAGCGTGTGCAAAATTTACAGCCCGTCCAATCGCTCATCGCACCCGCTAACTCACCTTTGATGCCGCCCTGGTCCAGCATTTGGACATGCGGATCGGCAACCGGAATGGAGGCCAGCAGCGCGCGGGTATAAGGGTGCGCCGGTTCGGTATATAACGTTTCGGCGGGGCCCTCTTCAACCAGTGCGCCCAGATACATCACACCAATGCGGTCTGAAATATGGCGAACCATCGATAAATCATGCGCGATAAACAGGTATGTAAGCCCCAACGCCTGCTGTAAATCCTGCAAAATATTCACGACCTGCGCCTGCACGGAAACATCCAGCGCGGATAACGGCTCATCGCATAATACAAATTCAGGATTGACCGACAACGCCCTGGCGATGCTGATACGCTGGCGCTGGCCGCCGCTGAATTCATACGGGAAGCGATTTAAATGCTCCGCTTTCAACCCCACTTTTTCCAACAGTTCAAGCGTGCGAGATTCACGCTGTTGTTTGCCATAACCGTGGATTTTCATCGGTTCGGCAATTAACTGCGCGACCGTCATACCCGGATTAAGCGATGAGTACGGGTCCTGGAAAATTGCCTGCATGCGGCGGCGCAACGGTTTCAGTTGCTTATCGCTCATTTTGGCGATGTCCTGGCCTGCAAATTCAATTTCACCGTCGGTGATCTCAAACAGCCTTAACACACTACGCCCTAAGGTTGACTTCCCGCAGCCAGACTCCCCCACCAGCCCGTAGGTTTCACCGGGATAGATTTCGAAGCTCACACCATCAACGGCTTTTACCGGCGCGGTTTTGCTAAACCAGCCTTGCTGGCTGTGGAAATATTTACGTAACCCGTTCACACGAATGAGTGGCTTAACGTCCTGCATTGTTCACCTCCGAATCCCATAACCAGCACATGGCCTCGTGCCCTTCCCCCGTTTGGTACACCGGCGGCAGCGTGCTGCAACGCGCCATGCGCTGCGGGCAACGCTCGGCAAACGGGCAACCCGGCGGTGGATTAAGTAAACCTGGAGGGGAACCTTCAATGGGAGACAAACGTTCACTCACTTCGCCAGGCCGTGGCAGCGACGCCAGCAGACCACGGGTGTAGGGATGCGCGGGGCGATAGAAAATATCTTCTACGCTCCCCTGCTCCATCACCAGCCCGCCATACATCACCACAACGCGCGAACAAACCTGAGCGACGACGCCGAGATCGTGGGTGATCAGCATAATAGCGGTGTCAGTTTGCTGCTGGAGTTGTTTTAGCAGGCGTAAAATTTGTGCCTGAATCGTGACGTCCAGCGCGGTGGTGGGCTCGTCGGCAATCAATAATTTCGGATGGCAAGACAGAGCGATGGCAATCATCACGCGCTGGCGCATACCGCCGCTAAACTCGTGCGGATACTGGCTGTAACGGTTCTCGGCGTTGCCAATTCCCACCTGTTGCAGCATGGCAATGGCTTTTTCTTTGGCCGCTTTTTTGCTGAGATTTTGATTACGGATCAGAATTTCGCTCATCTGCTTGCCAATGGTCAGCACCGGATTCAGCGCGGTCATCGGGTCCTGGAAAATCATCGCAATGTTATTCCCGCGAATATGGCGCATCTGCTCCGGCGTTTTACGGGCGAGATCTTCCCCCATAAAATGGACGTGACCGCCCACTACTTTGCCGTTGCTGCCGAGCAATTTCAGCACTGATTTACAGGTGACACTTTTGCCACAGCCGGATTCACCCACGATCCCCACCACTTCGCCGCGTTTTACCGCAAAACTTACGCCGCGCACCGCTTTCACTTCCCCTTCGCGGGTGAAGAATGAGGTTTGCAGGTTGTCGAGTTCGAGTAAGTTATTCATCGCGGTTTGCTCCCGGCTCAAAGGCGGTACGCAACACATCGCCCAACACGTTAAAACTCAGTACCGTCAGTAAAATAAGCACGCCAGGGAACATCGCAAGCCACGTGGCTTCGCCAATAAAGGATTGCGCATTATTCAGCATACTTCCCCATGACGCATTGGGCTGTTGCACGCCCAGGCCTAAGAAACTGAGCGTCGATTCCATCAGTATCGCAGAGGCAATATTCAGCGTCGCCGCCACCATAATGGTCGGCAAAATATTAGGAATAATATGGCGCGCAATAATAATTAACGGGTGCTCACCGCAGGCCCGAGCGTAAATCACATATTCACGCTCTTTCACCGATAAAGTTTCCGCGCGTATCAGTCGTGACATACTCATCCAGGTCAGGGCGCTGATTATCAGGATAATATTGGCGATACCGGGTTTCAGATACGCGTTCAAAACCAGCAGCAAAAAGAACGCCGGAATTGACATCAAAATATCGACGATGCGCATCATGATGTTATCAATTCGCCCACCAAAATAGCCGCTAACGGTACCCACCAGCGTGCCAATTAGCGTTGAAAAGAGCATCGCCAGGAAACCGACCATCAGGGAAATTTGGCCGCCGTACAAGGCACGAGTGAAATAGTCGCGCCCATAGTCATCCGTGCCAAACCAGTGCGTGGCATCGGGTGGTTGCAATCGGGCCGTCAGCGACATCTGATTCGGATCCCAGGGGCTGAGTGCCGCCAGTAACGCCGCAATGCTGAAAATAACCAATACCAGTAACGCGAATTGAGCGGGACGATTACGTTTCAGGCCATGTTTAACTTGTTGCCAACGTCTACTCATCGTCTTACCTCAACGCCTTAATGCGCGGGTCAGCCACGCGATATAACAAATCTGCCAGTAAATTGCCGACGATAAGCATCAATGAAGAAAGCATGATCATCGCCATGATCAGCGGGTAATCCAGAGAGGTTATCGACTGAATCCCGAGCAGCCCCATTCCCGGCCAGGAGAACACGCTTTCAGTGACATACGCCCCGACCACCAGCTCGCCAAAAGAGATCCCAAACAGGGTGATCACCGGCAGCAGCACGTTTTTGAGAACATGACGGAATAAGATTGAACGGCGCGTCGCGCCATACGCGAGCTGCGTTTGCACGTAATCCGCCGAAAGCTGTGTGATGGTGTTGGAGCGGATGTAGCGCACGTAGTTGGACAAGTTATAAAAGCTCAGCGCAATGCACGGCAAAATGCCGTGGCGAACCACATCCAGCCACGAATCTTCTACGCCGATGGTGCGCATGCCCATGCTCGGCAGCCAGTTTAGCTGCACCGAAAACACAGTAATCAGTAAGATACCAAACCAGAAAATAGGGATGGAAATGCCGATGTAGGCAAACATATTCAGGAAGTGATCGAGCCAGCGGTGTTTATACGCGCCCGCCAGCAGCCCCAATGGAATAGCCAGCACCATCGCCAGAATCAGTGAGGCGCCCATCAAACCCAGGGTGGCCGGAATACGCTCGGCAATCATGGTTAACACCGGGCGGTGGTAAATGAGCGAATAGCCCAAATCCCCTTGCAGCACGTTTTTTAGCCACAACAGGTATTGCATAAACATCGGTTTATCAAGCCCGAGACTGTGACGGATACGTTCAATATCTTCAGGGTTCATACGTGGCGTAATGTACGCCTGCACCGGGTCGCCCGGCGCCAGTTTGACCAGCAAAAACGACACCAGCGAGATAAAGAACAACATCGGCACTAACTGTGCCAGGCGTCGTACTAACAGATTGTTCATACTGCCTCAAAATTGACTCAATCAATGTCGGATGACGCTACGCTTATCCGACCTACAATAAGGGCCTCTTAAACGAGACCCTTAAAGATAAAGTTAATTATTTTTGATAGATTTTCGACAAGTCCTGGAACATATAAACAGGCTTAGGTTCTGCCTCTTTGGTTCCAGCAAAGCGCTTATCCACGGCAACAACCGCATTGGTGTAGGCAATCGGATACCACGCCATATCGTTGGCTACCGTTTGCTGGATTTGCTTGTAAATCTCAGCGCGTTTGGTTTTGTCTGTCTCAGTGGCACCCTGTTCCCACAGCGCATCAAACGCCGGGTTCTTATAATGGGCATAGTTATAAGCTTCGTTACTCATGTACAAAGACTTATAGCCATCAGGTTCCATGCCCATGATGTAGCCGCCCAGGCTTAATTCATAATCAGTATTTTTCATATCCAGGCTGCGCTGAGACATCGCGTTGGCATCCATTGGCATCAGTTCGACCGTAATACCGATGTTTTTCAACTGCTGCTGGATATACAGCCCCATGCTTTCCTGGGTTTTATTGGTGTTAATATAAGCAAGACGCAGTTTCAAATTCGCCGGTGCAGCCGATTCTTTCAGCAGCGCTTTTGCTTTTTCAACGTCGTATTTATAAGGTTCAACGTCGCTAGTCTGGTAAAGCGTATCTGGCGTCAGAATAGAGGCGGCTGGCTGAGCATAATCCAGGGAGGAGAACGCAGCCTGAACCAGTTCGTCTTTATTGATGGCATAAGCGATGGCCTGACGAAGCGCCTTGTTCTTCATGCTGTCGATGTTCTGGTTAAACGTCATGTATGCCAGACGCCCTTCCGGGTAAATCACGAAGTCGAATTTACCGCTGGATTTCAGGCGGGTGACATCCTGCGGATCAATCATCTTCATGTTGATCTCGCCGTTTTGCAGCGCAAGGTTTGCTGAGTTGCTGTCTTTAGCGAAACGGTAAGTCACCGCATCGAGCTTAGGTTTACCGTTCCAGTAATCATCAAAACGGGTCAGCGCATAATACTGACCGGCGCGATACTCTTTGAATTTAAACGGCCCTGAACCCACTGGCGCATCGTTTTTGGTGCTCTTTTCCATATCGCCGCTTTCGCTGGCAAACACGTGCTGCGGAATCGGGTAAATCTGCACCAGCGAACCGACGAAGGCTGCGCTCACCTGTGGAAGGGTGAATTTCACGGTTTGCTCATCGACTTTGCTGACCTGAATCGGTTTGCCGCCATAAACGAACATGCTGCGGAAGAAGCTGTGCTGCTTTTCATCGAGCAATTTGTTGAAGGTAAACACCACGTCGTCTGCGGTAATAGCCTGCCCATCTTGCCATTTCAGATTCGGTTTGAGTTTTAAAATGTATGAGAGGTTATCTTCTGAAGGCGTCAGGCTTTCTGCCAGGCCCCATTCGATTTTGTCGCCGTTGAAGCTGTAAAGCGGGGCGTAAAGCGCTTGCATGATGGTGAGCGTGGTACGGTCGCTGGCATACAATGGGTTCATCGCCAACGGATCGCCGGTGGTGACACCGATAATCAAATTACCGCCATCCTGAGAGGCTTGTTTTGCCGGGGCAGGCGTTGCTGCAGTATCACTTTTCGCATTATCACAGCCAGAAAGTGCCAGGGCCAAAGAGGCAAACAGCGCAGAAAATAACAGGGGTTTACGCATTTATTCACGGACTCCGTCTCAATTAGAGCCCGCATAGTGCACCAGCCATACCCACATTGTAAATGAGTGTAAAGTGCATAACCTTATGCGAAAAAGTGCTAATGAAAAAAATAGAGGTATATTGGGGGTTAGACGGCAAATTTGGGGCATAAAAAAACCTGCCGCAGCAGGTTTTTTATCGGCTGGCAGATTAGAACATGCCGCCAGGAGGTACATCTTTAAAGGTTTTGCAGTAGTTTTCAAACATGCTTTTCAGGATTTTGCGCAGTTTCATTGTGTGCTCCAGTTTTTATTTTTTCAGGTGTTGCTCGTTATGTGGCTAATAATATGACATCCGTCACACAAATCAATAGTTTTGTGATGTGCATCACACATTTTGAGTGTGGATTTTACATGTTCGTCACACAAAATGGCTTGCATATCCACGACTTAACTGGTTAATTGACTCAACTTTTTTTTAAAACATAATTTTAATTTTGAGTTTCGCTCATGAATGACACCCCTTCTCCGGCAGCAAAACGTGGCATCTCCGGAATGGCATTACTGGTTGCTGGCGCATTTTTCATGGAGTTTCTCGACGGTACGGTTATCGCTACCGCCCTGCCTGAAATGGCACGCACCTTCGGTATTGAAGCCGTTGATTTGAACATCGGCATGAGCGCCTATTTGCTCACACTTGCCGTGTTAATTCCCGCAAGCGGTTGGATTGCTGACCGATTTGGCGCTCGCAAAGTTTTTACCCTGGCACTCGGGATATTCACTTTCGCTTCGGTATTGTGCGGCATGGCTAACACGCTGGAACAGTTTGTTGCGATGCGCGTTTTACAAGGGATTGGCGGCGCACTGATGGTGCCCGTTGGTCGCCTTGCGGTGTTACGTACGACACCCAAACATTTGCTGATTACCGCGATTGCCACGCTCACCTGGCCTGCGTTGGTTGCGCCCATCATCGGCCCGCCGCTGGGGGGATTTATCACCAGTTACGCCTCCTGGCGCTGGATTTTTTACATCAATCTGCCGCTTGGCCTGATTGCGATGGCTTTGGCATGGCGCCTGATACCCGATATACATGATGACGAGCGTCGCCCGTTTGATGCCATCGGTTTTGCCGCAACGGCAGTAGCGATGATTAGCCTGGTCTACGGCCTGGAAATGCTCGGGCAATCGCAAATTAACGTGCTCCCAACCGTGAGCCTGCTGGTGCTGGGAGCGGCGGCGCTTTGGTTCTCGCTGCGGCATTTTAAACGCGCGAAACACCCGATGATTCGTCTTGATGCTTTAAAAGTACAAACTTTTGGGGTGACGATGTACGGCGGGTCACTATTTCGGACCTCTATCAGCGCGGTGCCGTTTTTATTGCCGCTGCTGTTTCAGGTCGGTTTCGGGATGGATGCTTTTCATTCGGGATTATTAGTGTTGGCGGTGTTTGCTGGAAACCTCGCGATGAAACCGGCCACTACGGCGTTGATTCGCAGCTTAGGGTTTAAAAAACTGTTGATTATTAATGGCCTGCTCAATGTTGCCTCGCTGCTGGCCTGTGCTTTTCTCACCCCGCAGACCAGTACCTGGCTAATTATTGCGATACTTTTCTTCGGCGGCATGTTCCGTTCGATGCAGTTCACCGGCATCAGCACCCTCGCCTTTTCCGATGTTCCTTCCCCCCAGATGAGCTACGCCAATACGCTGTTTAGCACCGCGACACAGCTTTCAGTCGGGCTGGGAATTACCCTTGGGGCGATTGGCATACGTCTTGGTGAAAAGCTGAGTCAGTGGCTGGACGTCACGGCGATTCCCGGCATTAGCATTAAAATTTCGTTTGTGATGATTACGCTGATTTGCCTGCTCGGGCTGATTGATTTGCTGCGCCTGCCGCAAAACGCGGGAAGTAGCGTATCTAAGAAGGGTTAGTCGAGGCAGAAAGGGACTTATAAAAGAACGGCCAGCGAAAGCTGGCCGTGTGCAATATTAAGCAAGGATTTCGCGAACGAACGCTTCAATCTCTTTATTCTGGCAATTCTCGAAGAAGCACTTCTGGAAACGCTCGCCGGAAACCGCGGTTTTCACCAGCTCAGGGTCGATAGCACGCAGTGTATCCAGATAGTTTTCTTTCACCACAGCCGCTTTAACCTGATTCAGAATACCGGCGTTACGAACCTGCGGCTCTTTACGCTCAACCGGATAACCTTCACCTTTACGGCCTGTGAACGCTTTTTCGAACATATAGCGCACGTTCAGTTCTGCACCCCAGCCAAAGCCTTTCGCAAAGGCCAGGGACAGGGCGTTACCGTTGTTAATTTGCGAGAACAGGAAAGCATCTGCTGGATCCAGGCAATAGCCACACACCACGCCCGGATGGATGTTCAGAGACATCATCGCGCCCTGGCCTGTGCCACACCCGGTGACAACGAAATCAACTGCTTTGGCATTCAACAGAATACTGGCCATGATACCGAGGTGGATGTAGGTCAGGTGGTGATCCTGCTCATCGCTCATGCCTACGTTGTAGACTGAGTACTCTTTTTCAGCCGCAACTGCTTGCAACTCTTTAAGAATGATGGCGTTTTTTCCAGCCTGACTGTTTTCCATCATCAGTGCTATTTTCATTTCCGTCTCCTGATTGGGTCACGGGATTTCCCGCGGTGAATAGCTTTGGTATGCATTAACGATACTATCTAGCAAACATACTTTCAAATTTAATGAAATTTTGTTTTAAAAAATTAAGAGGTGCTCACACTTTTGCTTTCTGACGCTTTGCAAAGCGCCCTCCCCATCTGATTCCATCAGGACTAACGGGATTGATTTAGCCCCCGCCCACCGAAAAGTAGACATAAATTTGCGTTAGGAAAGTCACATTGATTTATCTAAGTGAAATTAAATCGCTTTATGCTACAGATGATTTTCTGTTTCCTGCGCGTGCTAAATTTATAAAAAACAGTCTTTGAGCATCAGCATGATGAGAACTTTTTGTTTAGTTTTAACGGCTACGTTATTAGCGGGCTGCACCCTGGATAAAATACCTCAGCCCATCAAGAGTAGCGAAGTTGCGGGCGTTGTGCGTCTGGGTTTTGATCTGCCCGCGTTACAAAACGGAAAGGTCGATAGCTACATTGCGCAATCAACCGCGAGCCATCAATGCCAGCAGTGGGGTTATATCGCCGCATTCCCCTATGGAGAGCCGATCAAGACCTGTAGCCTGCGCAGCGGTGCGTTATGTCTGAATCAGCAGGTGACGCTTGAGTATCAGTGCCGGGGCGTGGGAATGGAGAAATATCTTAGAGACGAAACGATTGTTCAGTAACTGAGTAAAAGACGCGCCATTATTTAAAAATCGGCGGATGACGATTATCCCTCCGCCGTTCAATTAAATAAAAATCATTCTTATTCAATAAACAAACTCACCTTAAATGGAAATACTATTAGCAACCATTATCATTACAATAATATAATTAACAATTCCTTTGCATTATTGAAATAATAAAATTAAAGTAGCGCTCTTATTGAATATTCTATTTTCCGGAGCGCACCATGCTTAAAGCTGAAATGATCGAAAAACTTAACGAACAAATGAATCTTGAGCTTTATTCTTCCCTGCTTTATCAACAAATGAGCGCCTGGTGCAGCTACCATAGCTTTGAAGGTGCAGCGGCTTTCTTGCGTCGCCACGCTCAGGAAGAGATGGAACATATGCAGCGCCTGTTTGCCTATCTGACGGATACCGGCAGCCTGCCGCGCATTAATGCGATTCCAGCCCCCGATCATGACTATACCTCGCTGGATAATCTGTTTAGCGCCACCTACGAACACGAACAGTTAATCACTCGCAAGATTAATGAGTTGGCTCATGCAGCAATGACATCGCAGGATTATCCAACCTTTAACTTCTTGCAATGGTATGTGGCAGAGCAGCATGAAGAAGAGAAATTGTTCAAATCTGTACTGGATAAACTCAGCCTGGTTGGCAAAAGCGGCGAAGGTCTTTATTTCGTGGATAAAGAACTTTCCACTCTCGATACGCAAGCTTAATACGAATTATCGGCAAGCATGTTTTGTGCTTGCCATTTTTTTCACAAAAATACAATCGCCCATCTAGCTGATATTCCTGCAACACCTCCCATTTATTCGCTTTTGGTAACATACCCCTTTGTTATTAATGATTTTTCCTGAATACTCTTTTTATCCAAAATCGATGATTTTGATAAGCCCTGCAGATTATTAAGATTTTTTTGTATTTAAAAAGGCGAATAAAAATTAAGTGTCTATACTCCCATCAGCAGTCTCTTCGTTTTTCTTCTTCACAACGGTTTTGCCCTGTTAAAGCAACCTGATTTAGCATTACTTATAATTTTAAAATAATAAGCATCATGTTTTTCCTGAGACCAGTAATAACCAACATGGACAATATGATAAAATGTTAAACAAAAACAACAAATTAATTAAAAAGTTATTTTTTCATGACTCTTGGGACATTATGATCATTAAAAATAACGCACATTCTTTCCCTGAAAATACTCTGGATATTTTAAATAATTCTAAAGCACAGATCCTTGATAAAAAATATACGTTCCAGGCCGATCCTTTTATTATTGAAAAGGAAGATAAATTATATGTTTTCTACGAAGCATTTAGCTTCCTCAATTCAAAAGGAATACTCCGCTGCCGGGTTCTGAACCCGAATCTTGAGGAGATAGAGGATGTCAAACTGGAAGGTTTTGATGATTTAAACTGCCATCTTTCGTTTCCCTTCCTGTTCAATCTCGATGGCAATCTGTTTATGATCCCAGAGTCTTCAGAACGCAAAGAGGTGATACTCTTTCAGTCCACGGCGTTTCCTGCCCGTTGGGAAAAAGTAAAAGTACTCATTCCCGATGCAGAATTTACTGACAATATATTTTTCACACTCGATAACGCCTGCTATTTAATTTCCACGACACTTGATAATGAGATGGTTATTCATACGGCAGAGACAATATTAGGTGAATGGAAAAAAATCACCCCGTCATTGAAGCTATGTAACTTGCACCACCGTGGCGCTGGCACACCTTATTCTATCAATAATAAAAATTACATTTTCACTCAAGAGTGCAACGCTGAAATTTACGGAAAATCAGTTTTTATCAAAGAGTTAATCAACTTAACCCCACAAAATTTTGAAGAGAAACTGGTAGCCAACATCTCCCCAACAATCAATCAAAGCGTGGGGATTCATACCTTAAACTTCTCGAATAGCTATATTGTCTATGACACGAAAAATTTAATATTCAGCCTGCTGTCCCCCTTAAAAAAGATTTCGTTTAAATTTTTAGTCAGATATCGGAAACAGTTTTTTGCCTGAATCAGCGGATGAAGGGCTCCCAGATTGCTGATACTATTAGACAATCAAACGGAAAGTGACGTTGAAAGTTCATTTTGCAATCTTTATCTGGAGAAACTATGGCAATTCTAGTGACTGGTGGCGCGGGTTATATCGGCTCACATACCGTACTGGCATTACTTGATAGAGGTGATGATGTTGTCATCATCGATAATCTTTCCAACGCATCTAAAACCTCGCTTGACCGAGTGACAGAATTAACCGGCAAAGAACCGACACTCTACGTTGCTGATATTTTGGACAAACACGTTCTCAAAGAGATTTTCTCAAGCCATAACATTACGGATGTTATCCATTTTGCAGGTTTAAAATCCGTCGGCGAATCGGTCAGAAAACCGCTGGAATATTATGAGAATAATGTCGTCGGCACGATGGTGTTACTCAATGAGATGTTGCTGGCAGGGGTTAATAGCCTGATCTTTAGCTCGTCGGCAACCGTATATGGCAATCCAGAAAAAGTGCCGTTAAGCGAAGAGTGCAAAACCGGAGGGACCACCAACCCGTACGGAACCTCTAAATTAATGGTTGAGCAGATTTTGCGTGATTTCTCGCATGCGCAGCCGGAATTCCGCATCACCTGTTTGCGTTATTTCAACCCGGTTGGCGCGCATCCGTCGGGTCGAATCGGTGAAGATCCAAACGGTATTCCGAATAACCTGGTCCCTTATATTTCTCAGGTGGCTATCGGTAAACTCGAATGCCTGTCAGTGTACGGCAATGATTATCCAACGCCTGACGGCACCGGCGTTCGTGATTATATCCACGTGCAGGATCTGGCCAGCGGCCACCTTGCAGCCCTCGATCATAAAGCCGACGGAACACCTTTCAAAGCCATCAACCTTGGAACCGGCGTCGGTTATTCCGTGATGGACTTGATTCAGGCGTTTGAAAAAGCCTCTCAGACGAAAATTAACTACCGCATTGTTGAGCGAAGAGAAGGTGATGTGGCGGAATGCTGGTCAGATTCTTCTTTGGCGAAGCAACAGTTGGGATGGCAGGCGACGCACACCCTCGATGAGATGATGCGCGACACCTGGAACTGGCAGAAAAATAACCCAAAAGGTTACGCTTCTTAATCGCGATTTTCTGGATATTTCACATTAAGCGCCTGGCCTTCAGGCGCTTAATAATCACTGAACCTTAAAACTTGATACCCGATACCAGCCGCTGCTGTGGGGCACATCATTCGCCAGATTAATTCTCGCCTTCCCCTGTTTATCCAGCATCGCCACTTCGATGTTGTACTGACCTTTTGTGGCTGTCGCAGGTATTGCCAGGCGGTAGCTTGACGTGCGCTCGCCCGGTAACCACGTCCGAATATCGTCGAGGGTATTTCCCTGGGCAATGACTTTATTTGCATTATCGATTACGCGGAAAGACACGTCATATTTCAGGTAAATCGGCGCAACACCGTCGTTCGCCCACTGGCTGTTAAGCGTCAGATTATTGCCTTTTTGCACCGCAGACTCATGGCTCAGGGAGGCTAAACGAAACCGATACCCGAGCTTCGTCAGCGCCTCATCCACAATCGGCCGAAATTCAGCGGGCACTTCGCGCGACTTTAAATTAATCGTGCTGGCATGTTGTTCAATCGCCCAGTCGAAGGTTCTTTGCACCTCTGCTTTGCTGTAATGTTGCTCCGTTTTCCACTCTTTCATATAGCCGCAGATTTCAAAACTGACCGGGGCATGCTTCCAGGCATCGTTAAATCCGGAAAAAGCGCCCTGCGCCGTCTCTATACGTTGAGGGTAATCATCTTCCATTAAGTTCCAGGCTTTGGAGAAGTTGCGCCAGTCGCCCAGGCAATCCGCCCGCCATCCCGCCCCCTTTTTCACCGCACTGACCAGATTATCTCCCCCGGCGATGAGCATAATTTTTGGTGTTTTAGGGAAAGCCGCAAAGTGCATGTTGACGTATTTATCCAGCGTAGCAGGCGAGTAGCGTTTTTCGAGCGGCGTCAATGAAGGGAAATTACTGTTGTGCCACTCCCCCCATGACCCGACCATGCCAATATCGACGTAGGCAAGGTTTTCATTTCCGTCATAACGTTTGCCGAAAGCGTTAAGCAGGCGCTGGCTGTATGCCAGAAAAATAGGGTCGTCTAAATCGGGAATAAAGGTTTTTTTATCTGAGGTCCAGAGGCCTTTAACCCCTTTTCTAATTAACCAGTCAGGGATTTTTGAGCCGCTTTGCGGCTCCTCGAGCGCCATAAAACGCAGCCCGACGTTCATCGCAGGCTGATGCCGCGCTGCGAATTTAAAAGCATCATCCACCAGCGCAAAATTATATTGCCCCTCTACCGGCTCCAGCTCCGTCCAGTAAAAACGCTCATATTCAATACCGGTATCAGGATACTGCGTCTGCGTCAGTTGCTCCCCGTAGCCCTGATGAAAACTGGCGATCCCCATTCCAGGGTTGGTAATCGGGCCGGACAGGGCTTTCGGCGTAACAACCGTCAAAGGCTCAGCCATAACAGTTCCCGGAAACACCATGCACATCAAGGCCGCAAAAATTTTAATATTCATAGGGTTCCCGTTTTCCATAAGCTGTAAGGCTACTTATTTTTCAGGTTAAGCCACCAATCCCAAATGCCGACATGGAAATCGTGAATCAGGTCGATTCCCACGGCAGATTTGATCATATACAGGGTCAGCAACACACAAAGTGTCGCGAACAGCGCGCCAGAAAGGATTAAAAACGTCACGATAATACGCATCAGCGTGGATTCTTTGCGTAACCGCTTGCGAAAATCGCGCCCCAGTAAAAAGACCAGATAATAACGGGTCCCAAAAAAGGGGAAACTTTTGCGAATATCGATACGGTGGTGCGATGACAGGCTGATTGAGACTAGCGCGCTCTCAATTTCCTGCTTTTGTTCAGGCGTCAGCTCAGCTTGCGTCTGCTCGTTAAGCACATCATAAAATCTGTCGATAACAAGCGGCCGTCGGGTCGTATTGGTCAATTTTAACCTATTGATTTATCTATTGAATGGTAAACGCTTACTGTTTTACTGGCGATCTCGCGCCAGTCGTAGGTTTTCAGAAACTCACCGTAATCGGCATCGTTAAGAGTCACCCTTTGTTTCATTTTGTTCGCTAAATCAGCCACATTACCAACATGGAAATAAGCCTCGACTGGCAGGCCGACTTCCAGATTAGCGGGAATATCGCTGACCACCGCCGGGAGTGAATACGACATAGCTTCCAATAATGCTATCGGTAATCCCTCATGATAAGAAGGCATAATAAAAAGTTTTGCCTGAGAAAATACCACTTTGAGCGCGTCGCCTTTCAAAAATCCGGTCAAAATAACGTTCGGGGTTTTTATCGCTAATTGCTTCAGGCGCATACTGTAATCAGAAGGATGATCCGCATCACCCACCAATACCAGGGGGTCGGAAATACCCGATAGCTGATAGGCAGTAATCAGATCGTGCAGCCCTTTTTCTTCTACAAATCGCCCTACCGCAACAAGATAGTTCTTAGGCTGCAGGGCATATCGGCTCAGCGTTTTACTCACGGTTTCATCCGATAAGGGCTCCGGAATATTTACACCGTTGTAGATCAAATGCGCGTCCATACGGCCATGTTTCTTCTGAATCAACTGATTGATCACCTGCGAAATAACGATGACTTCATTCGCATAATTAACCGCAACTTTTTCGCCCAATAGCAACGCCTGCTTTGCGATCCCCCCCCACTTCTGGCGCTCATAATCGGGGCCATGATGGGTAAATACCACTTTCTTACCCATTAAACGTAGCAGCGGCACCACCAGACCCGGCCCTATAGCGTGCACATGCACAATAGAAGATTTATCAAAGCAGGTTTTAAACGCGGCTAAAACGGAATGGACAATCGCTTCTAAAGAGCGTTTTTTCGGTGCCCAAAGCGCTAGCATTTCTATATTCTTGTAATGAGATTTACTGTAAGCCACATACGGAGCACGGGCGATAACACAAATATCCACATCAAACTGCTGTTTAATGGCGGGATAAAGATTCTGGCAATGCGTTTCTACACCGCCTAATACATCAGGAATCCCTCGCGTACCCAGAACAGTAATTTTCTTCGTCATATTAGGGTTTGCTCAACAGTTCTTGATAAAGACTCAGCAAAGCATCCATATGTTTTCGCATCGAGTATTTCTCTCGCAGGCGCTCGTGAGCACTTAATCCCATGCGCTGAGCTTTTTCTGGATCTTCGGCAAAGTCATCAAGAACATTCGCAAGCTCTTGCGCATTGCCCGGCGTAAATAAAGCGCCTTCTACACCATCACGAACTTGTTCTGGAATTCCGCCGATGCGTGAACCGACAATCGGCCTGGCAAATGACATTGCTTCGAGCACGGCCATTGAGCAGTTCTCATTACATTCAGAGGGAACAATAATCGCCCGGGCGTGCTTAATCAGTTTATCTAAACCCTCACCCTGCTGCACAAAACCCAGAAATTCCGCGTGGGGATATTGCTTAATAAGGTCGTTATAAAGCGGGCCATGACCGACAATTTTTAGCGGTATTTTATTGCGCATTAGCTCATGCGCCTGCGCTAACGTTTCAATCCCTTTCTCATGGCTTAAACGACCCACGAAAAGCAAATAGCCTTCATCTTCAATATTTTCAAAAGATTGGTTGTCATCAATACCGTTCACAATCACATCGATACGCGACTTAGGTAAGGTATGTTTAATCACTCCACGCAGAAATTCGCTGGGGGAAATAATGACATCCAATGCCTGATAGTTTTTGGCAATAAATTGCCAGGTGGCTTCTAATGAGAGCAGCAAACTTTTCGCGGCAGACCCTTCATAGCACCGATATTTGAACGCGTTATATACCGCCCCATTAATACAGGCATCGCAGACTTTTCCGTCGCGCAGCATGGCATAGGACGGGCAAGAAATTTTATAGTCGTGCGCAGTTAATACCGTTTTGCAGCCAAAATCACGGGCAATTTTGATAATGGACGGCGTTAATTGATGATAGATATTATGGAAGTGGACAATATCCGGCCGCTCTTTCTCCAGTAACGCACGCATTTTTTTGCAGGCTTCTGCGTTATGAATAAAATTCACCGCCGTTTTAATCCCACCCAGCAGACTGCTGCCCTGGTGATAGTCTACATTGCTGACAAAATAATCGGCGTAATCTGAGGGAAAGTTCTTCTCATGCTGCATCGAGAAATCAATAACGTCGATGCCTGCCTGCTTGAGCATATTACGTTCTTGAAAATAAACCGTTTCCGCACCGCCCTTGATGTAGAAAAATTTATTCACCAGTAAAATTTTCATTAGACCACCCTATTCGTGAATAACTTTGCTATCGGGAGGAGTCATGGGATCGCGCGTAGGGTTCATCAGCCCTTTGATTAATCCAACAGAGAGCACGGCTAAATTTATGACACTTTGAAATCCGTTAATTAACGAACGATTCTTGAAAGTTTTCAGCAGAATAAATGCCAGCAGCGGCAGTAAAGCCAGGCCGATAATTTCAAGATCAAAGGTTAAGATTGCGATAAGCAGGATCAGCATATAAAGAGCAAAAATCACCTCATTTTTGACCATTTTAAAGGCATGGCCCACATAAGGCTTTCCCCATGCGCTGCGCAATAACTCCCCCGGCGCCTGGTTATAACCACTGCGCCAGCGATACATCAGTAATTTAAATGTCGGCAGGGTGTGCGAAGTATGGCTGAAGTACGGGGTATCTAAGCGATGCAGTTTATAGCCCGCATCGACCAAACGCATTCCCAGCTCTGCTTCTTCATAAGCATGAAGATTGCGATTTGTCAGATAACCAATTTTTTCAATGGCGGTGCGGCGATATAAACCACCTCCGCCTAAATGATCGCAATCGCCTATTGGGTAAATTTCATGTAGCCGCTGTTTACGGGATTTAAATTCATAGTTCGCAGCATCATCCATTTCAACCGTACCGGCTACGCCTGCGTATTCTGGATGCGCTTCCAGAAACGCAATGGCGCTGTCCACAAATCCGGGTTCCAACTCCATATCGCCATCCATCAATAACAGATATTCACCTTCGCTATACAGATAGCCAAGTTGATGCCCGACCCCGCAGCATCGGTCGCCCGGTTGTGTTAAAGACACTACCGTCACGCCTTTATTGCTGGCTAATTGCTGAGTGTTATCCGTCGACAAACTATCAGCCACAATAATTTTATGGGGATAATCAGCAATCTGTTTTTGAATACTATCGATAGTTTTTTCGATACATTCGGCTTCATTAAGTGTTTTAATGCTTACTGAAATAAAAGGTTTATTTATCATATTATTGCTCCGCATAACGACAAACGGATCGACGGATAACCAGACACGCGCCCAGTGACAGATAGAAAAGGAATTGTAACATCGGGGTAATGGTCAGTATCTGACTGTAGGGCAAACTCAGTAAGCCGCTGATAGCAAAAACACTAAACGCGGGTGAAAAACTTAACAACTGGAGATCTTGCTGGTCTAATTGTTCCCGCGCCAGCACAGCTTTGGGCTGAACAATAATAAGGATGTAAATAATCAAACCTACAAATATTGCCGTTCCAACTATACCCACCTCCCAAAGCAGCATACTTAAAGAAGTTGAGTCGAGGATCAAGTTATAGTTAAGGTTTAAAAAGCCTTTAGAAACAACGCTTCCGCTGTTTGTGGCATTTAAACCGTAGCCGAAGAGCGTTCCCGATGGCCCCCACAGATCGTTATTCTTCAGCCAAAAAGTCAGCGTGGTAAATCGCCCCACTTCACCTGACGGCAAAATATAATTAGGATCAAAAATATAGTTTAGAGAATTAAGGAACACGCTCAGCGAACTTTGCGTCGGATCACTACCAAAAGCCGACGAATAGCCCGAGGCTAAAATAACGATAGCCAGCCCGATTAACAGCGCCATGCCCGCGAAGATCAACAGCAGCGCTTTGACATTCACTTTGTTGACCCCTTGAACATAACTCGGCATAACCCAAACCCAGGCCAGTAATATCGGTGACAGCAGAATAACGAATTTAACCTCACCCACGATGCATAGGCCAAATCCGAGAATGATATGCAACGCCATCGATTTAAACGTGGTTAAACCATGCTTAAATTCGGAGACTTTTAATAGCATGATCAGCAGGCAGAAGAGCCCCATTGCGGCAGTGTTGCCGCCGCCCATTGGGTCGCCGCCGAAGGTTCCCACTACCGAGTCCCACTTATCTTCTTCCCCGCGAACCGCCACGCGCTGCGGCACGACAAAAAGTAATTGATAAAGAACTATCGGAAACTGGGCGTAAAACACCCAGTATAGAGATTTTGTCACGCGGTAAATTTGTGATTCGCGGCAGAACCCCAGTAATAAACAGAACATCACCAGCGATAGCGCTATTTCATTTTTAAAACCAACAATGGCGACGGTTATTCCGCCTTGTAAAATGGTCGACACCGTGGCCATAACCAGAAATATCAGGTACAACGTGAGTACCACAATTTCCTGCTTATCTAGCTGCAAGGCTTCGTAGCGGGTTTGCATGACCAGTAGGCCGAACATCAGCAGCGTCAGGAAAAAGGGGATCCATAACACCGCCAGCACGCCGGTGAAATATTGCACCAGCCCGCAAAGTACCAGGGTAATAAATGAGTATGTTTGTAGATAATGTCCAGTATTGAGATTCATAATACAACCGGCCTGTCTTTCAAAATATTGGCACGTTTATTCACCTTCAGATAAATAAAGGCGTAACGAACGAATGTTAATACTGAGAACAGAATAATGGATGTCGCATAGTCGTTATAAAAATAGGGCACGATAACAAAGGCCATCAGTACAATTGCCAGTTGTTCGAACTGAATGCGCAAGAAATAACGGTGTGAACCAAAAATCAGTTCGATAACCGTGAGCGGGCAGACCGCCAACGCCGGGAACAAGTACGGCAACATATAGCGTGACGTTGGGATCGAATTGATCCAGTCTTCACTAAAACCAAGATGCATGACAATTGGGTAGAAAATAAATACGCCTGACGTGCAAATCACCCCAAGCACCAGTAGTAGCAAGCGAACTTTTGTATATTCTTCGTAATTAAAAGTATTGTGCCGGAAATCTATCGACCACTTGGAGAAAATCGCATTGCGTACCGCATTCCCGACGATAACAACCGGCGCCAGGCAGAAGCGGCTCACAATAGAAAAATAGCCTGCCGTTAACGCTGAGAACCAAAAGTTAATTAGCATGATCGGCAAATTACTGTTCGCCATCGCCAGCACTTCTGCGCTACCCACTTTAGTAATGTGGTGAACGTGCTTATTAAAAAATTCCAGATTACTTTTCGGGCTGAGGTGTTGCAGCGTTACGGTGCGAATATCAAAGGCACGAAGAATACAGCCAATTGTGAGCAGCATCATTAGCCCCGCCCACGCCCAGTAAAAAGCCTGGATATGCGATGTGAGCAGGACGGAAACCACCACAACCACAGAAACGGAAATACGCTGGAAGACCAAAAAACCAAAATCAGCCGTACGCAGGGATAAGTTTTCCGAAATCAGCACCCATGTGTTGGAGAGCGTGAGGAGGTAGAGAAAAAAGATATTCTGATTAAAGAGCCATGCGGTTAACAGCGCATACGGCAGCGCGATAATCACGCTTTGCAATAAACAAAACACCACATTTTGAGCCAGCTCATCATCTTGTTGTTTCGGGATTAATAGCTGCGAGGCAAAGGTACAAACCTGGGCACCAATTAATGCAATACTGTAATTAAGCGCGTACAGCCCCACTTCCGCCAGGTCATATTTGTGTGAAATTAACCAAATAGACAGCGCACCAATCAATTGCGAAATGACTGATGAACCGGCAATCGTGGACGCGCTCCGGAGTAGACTCATACCCGACCTGTACCATTCATCAGTTCGTTAGTTTGCAGGTTGAGCGAACGTAATCCCTCTTTTGTTTCCAGGTTTTTATCACCCACCTGGTTCATTACCACACCGATGACGAACGACGAGTTAGTGTCGAGTTTATCCAGGGCGCTGGTGATATGTTCGGCGGGTGCGGCACCGGCTTTTAATACAAAAATCAGGCCATCAGTCACGCGGCTAATGAGTTGACTGTCCTGGCTTTGATTCACCGCCGCAACATCTATGATAATGCGCTGATACCGGCTGCGTAATTCGCGCATGAGATGCTCGATATTTTCCGAAGACAACATCAGCAAGGAAGAGATTGTCGCATTGCCACGCGCCAGGAAATCCAGGTTTTCATTTACGTGGACGTTCACACTTTCAAATGTGACTTCACCGCGAAGCAACTCGGCAACGCCTTGCGCCGATGGTTTAGCCAGCTCGCTGGATAATCCCTCTTTATTGAAGAAATCCAGATCGATAAGCAGGGTTTTCTGGTCAAAGCTAAAAGAGTTAGCCAGAAGATTCGCCAGTAATGTACGCCCTTCCCCCTGGTCAGCCGAGGTTATGGCGATGGCCTGAAGCTGACGATTATCCAGCATGATGCGGGTGCGAATGCTATGAATAATATCGGCGTTTAGCGGATTGTTGGCGATAATATCCCGGATTTGCGCGCGGCTTCCCACCCCTTTATAACGGCGAATCTCACCCAATGGTTCCAGGTTCAAACGCTTCTTCACCTGGCTCAGTGTATTCACCGTGCTGTCCATCGCGGCTTTCACAATGAAGTACATAATGCTGAAAGCAAGAACTAACAACACCACCATCACCAACAATAAAGGTTTGTTTGGCTTAGATGGGCGCTCTGCAGGCACCGCCGGGTCATACAAAACGGCATCAGAATCAGCGTAATTACCGGAAAGTGACTGTTCCTGAGTGCGCTGATAAAGCATTTTGTAGGAGTCTTCCGTTTTATCCAGCGCAAGTTTTAATGTGTTGTACCCATCTCGTTTGGAACCGAGATTCTGGAAAACATCTCTTTGCTGATCGAGCTGTTTCTGGTAGCTGGTTTCGTCGGCGAGTGCCGCCTGATATTGCTGACGCAGGCCTGTTTCAAGTTCGCGCAACACGTTAGATGTTTGATCCTGAATGGCCTGAACTTGCGCCTGGGCTTCAAGGATTTTTATATGCTTTGGACCATAGGATTTCCGCAGTTCATAAAGCGAACGCCTCGCCTGAATTAACGCGATACGCAGATCCTGAATTTGCGCGTGGTCGGAAATAGCGGGCAGAGAGATCACATCTTCCAGAGATCTCCCGGCATTCTGACGAACTTCGTTATAAAGAGAGGCTGCAGCGAC
This sequence comes from Buttiauxella gaviniae, assembly GCF_040786275.1. Classification (NCBI taxonomy): domain Bacteria; kingdom Pseudomonadati; phylum Pseudomonadota; class Gammaproteobacteria; order Enterobacterales; family Enterobacteriaceae; genus Buttiauxella; species Buttiauxella gaviniae. The sequence continues at coordinate 3,785,432 of NZ_JBFMVT010000002.1, read as the reverse complement.
CCGACGCTGAGTGGCATCGGCCAGGCGGTTCGTCACAATACTAAGCTGTTCGGTTTCAAAACCATCTACGCCGCGGAAAGTCAGCAGCCCTTCGGTCTTGAGATAATCGTCGATAGCCCGTTTTTGCTCGGCTATTTGCTGCTGAAGTTCTCCCATTTTCTGCTGGTTATTTTCGCGGGCCTTTTGGGTATTCATGCGTTTTTGCTCAGACGTATAATCTATAAACGCTTGAGCCACGCCGTTAGCCACCTGCGCCGCTAATTGTGGTGAAGGCGACTCGTAAGAAATAGATGCCAGGTGAGTGGTGCGAACGCCGCTAATCGTGAGATTTTTCAGCATTGTTTTCAGGGCATGATCCACGCGCTGCTGCTGATTTTCAGGCGTACTCGCATTTTTAGTGTCTGATTTAACGCCGTTGAAATCGGGATTTTCGTCCAGCTTCAAATTACGCACCGCCTGTTCCAGCACAATGCGCGACTGCATCAGCGCATACTGAGTTTCGTAGTATCCACTGCGTGTCGAATCGTAACCGTCTACCTGCGGGAAGGGTGAAACATTATCCGGCTGGGCTTTGACCAGCACCGTGGCCGTCGAGACATATTTCGAGGTCATCATGCTGATGAGCGCGTAGCCGACCGCCGCCGCAATCAAGCCCGCGAGGAGGATTTTCCAACTGTTCTTTTTAATTTCTTTGGCAAACCTGGAGAAATCGATGGAGCTTTCTCTTTTTTTGCCATTTTCCACTATTGATAGTTTCATAGTTAGAAGAACCCCATGCCAACAATGACGATATCACCGGGGTGAACGGAGTGCCTTACGTCCACGTTCTCAAGCAGTTGGTTGGTACCCGCCAGGCGAATATTGATCTCTTTGCGATCTGCCCGGTCCGTAAAGCCACCCGCCAGCGCAATAGATTTCTCGACGGTTAACCCAGGCTCCCAGGCAAAACCGTTCGGTATTTTCACTTCACCTGAGACAAAGAATTTACGGAATTCGGCAATATTGACCGTCACCATGGGATTTTGCAGATAATCGCCACGCAGGCGGTTAGTTAACTCAGCACCCACCTGTTCCGGTGTTTTTCCTTTCAGAACCATTTCGCCAATATAAGGGAACATAATCGTTCCACTTTTATCGAGGATAAATTTCATTGTCATATCAGGTTCGCCGTACACATTAATAGCGACGGTATCACCTGCATCCAGGAGGTATCCTTTTGATTCAGCATCAGGATTATCCATTAGCGGTGGCGTAGAGGATGCGCATCCAGCCAAAAGCACACTGAATAATATGAATGCCCAGAGATTCATTATTTTCATTTTAAATCTGCACCTTAGCTGTAAACATAATCAGCGAATTGTCATAGCCCAACGTTCTCAGGACTTCTCTATCGTCGTTAGGACCGATATAGAAAGAGTCGGTATCCCTATTCGAACGCAAAGTATCTATTTGATATTTCAATTCAAAATTAACTGAAGGTCTGAAGTCATAACTCATGGAGAAGGTGAATACACCGTCTTTGTCGTTTCTGTCCTTATCCTGCTTTTTATAGTCTTCCGTGGTGTACGAATAATCGAACAAGGTAGAGAAACGCTCATTTAACCAAAATTGTTGATAAGAAATACCGTACTGCGAAACCAGAATATATCCCCCCACTTCTGAAGGGTCTTTAATGCGCTGCGATGTATGGGCTGTAAAAATAGACTGTTTGAGCGGTTTCCACTCGCCCTGAATATCCCAGTTTAGCCCATTAAAATCCTGCGAGTTGGGATTGTTTTCAAATGTTTTATACAACCACGCGACGTTCATATCGACGTTGGTTTTCCCCGTAAGCTGGGATTTTATTCCATAAATCAAATAATATTCATTACTGTCTTTTTCCGTCGCATTATCATAGTGGCGCTGATTGGTAATAAAGCTATAACGGAAGCGGGTTTGCGATGTGTACTGGTCAAAAATTTCCGCAACGAGGCTATTTTCATGCCACTCCTGCTCACGAATGTAATTGTAAAAATCATCGTCAGTGTTTTGCGCATCTTGCGTATTACCAAAGCGCAATTTTTTATAAAGTAGAGCGACTTCTGCTTTACCACGCCCTTCAGGCGCGCCGTAACTATAACGTAGCTCACTATTTAATAAGTTAGTGGTGAGCGGGGAATCTATTCCAAACTGTTGAAACTGCTGCGGTAAAAACCCTTCAGTAACGCCACGCCCGCGTTCTTCATGGCCGAGAGAATCTTCAACATTCAACATCAGGCCATGCATTAATCCATAGCGCCATGCGCCATTAAAACGGAAGAAATGGTCGTCGTAATTATCAGCAGAGTCACTATTATAATTGCGATAATCACCTGAATACATTAAGAGGTATTTGTCCTGGTATCGTTCGCCAAGCATGCTTAATACCGGTGTCACACTCATAAAGTTTGACCCCACAGCATCGTTATCATGTGGCTGATAAGTCACATTATCATCATGGCCGTAATTCACACCGACTTTGCTTTGAAAATCGATACCCGCAAAGCCGATATGAGATTTCGGTGTTAAGTCTGCCAGGGCCGGTTGGGATAAAACGATACCGGCGACGATAATATATTTAATATGCATTTTTCCCGACAAATCCTTTGAAAATGGTTTTTATAATAATTTTTATATCCAGCCATAACGACCAGTTTTGAATGTATTCGATATCGTACTGAACACGTTTTTCCATTTTATAAAGTGCATCAATTTCGCCACGATAACCGTTAATTTGTGCTAATCCTGTGATCCCGGGCTTAACTTTGTGGCGGATCATGTAGTTTTCCACCTGCTTACGATAAAGCTCGTTATGTGTTACCGCGTGAGGCCTTGGGCCAACTATCGACATGCTACCCTGCAAAACGTTAAAGAACTGGGGTAACTCATCAAGCGATGTGCGGCGTAAAAACGCCCCAAAAGGCGTTACGCGCGGATCGTCTTTGGTCGCCTGTACCACCATGTCAGCGTTTTCCATCACGCGCATGGTGCGGAATTTCCAGACTTTAATTTTTTGCCCGCTCAGGCCGTACCTGTCTTGCTTGAAGAATACCGGCCCGCGTGAGGTCAATTTGATACCGATCCCAATCACTAACAGCAGCGAAGAGATGAGAACCATAATAATGCTGCCCAGCACCAAATCTTCGGCACGCTTGATGAAGGAACCAAAGCCTTCGAACGGCGAACTGAGGATGCTGATGGTTTGCAGGTTGTCGATGGAGCGCAGTTTCGACATATGCGTGCTGTACGAGTTGAAGTCCGGAACGATATAGGTGTCGACGGTCGTGTCTGACATCACCGCCAAAAAATGGCGTATTCGCTCCAGGGCAACGAGCGGCAAGGCGATATAAATTTCATCTACCCTCCCCGCTTTAGCTTCCTCAACCAACCCGCTTACCGACCCTTTAAAGGGGCTCTTTATTTGGTGAATCAACTCGCTGAAACGTGAAGCATCGCGCTCGTCATAAAAAGCCAAATCCAGGTTCATATTGGAATATTCTTTCATGAGCGCTTCTTCAGCCGCCAGACCATTGTCTGTGACGCCCACGATTGCCACGCGATAATTTTTTTTAGCTGTATGCTTCAGTATCGTTAAATGGAGTATATAGAGTAAAAATATAGGAATGGCATACCAAATCAGTATTGCTGGAAAAAAGCTATTTTCAAATACGCTCAGGTAGCCCAACGACGCGAGGTCATCCGTTGTAAATCTAAAAATCTCAACGAATACAACCGTCAAAAATGAGCATAAAATTAAACGTAACTGGCCGCGGACACTCCAGTTTTTCGGTTTATGAAGATAAAGTTTGGTGTACTCACCAAATAATAAGAAAGTCGTAGAGAAAAAAACGCTAAGTGTGATAACCATGGTGGTAGATTTGATGGCTAACAGCACGGCGCTCAATATTAAAATCGAGTTAATAAAGATAAAATCTGCCAACTTAATAAATGCTGGATACCCTCCATGGGTATATTTCAAAGAATTTCTCGGCATCATTAGACTCGTTATTCATTGAATTATCGTTATTGTTACTTTCCTTTCCCACCATGATTATATCATAAATGTAAAGAACGCGAGGTCAGTTTGTTAGGAATTGTAAAAGCACTGTTGCTAATTGTGAGATATCATTCATTTCCCAATAAACATGAATGATATTCATTTTAGGTATTTGTTTTGACTGCAGATATTTAAGCAGCGTTTATCACTGCTGTTTTCAGATAAGGAAACAGTTGGGGTTGAAAGATGAGTCGAATGGAAGAGTGAATCAAGAAGTGTTGAGGCACTCAGGCAGGGGAAAAATATCTGCCTGAGTGCCTGGGTCAGGAGGCTACAGGTAAAAATTAATGCAGCGTATTTGCATCAGCCTTACGCTTCTCAAACCAGTACTGGTGTAACTGCAATGCCGCAGGACCAATCGCTTCCTGGCTGGCTTCATATTCCTGCTCGCTCATTTGTTCGAGTTTCGCGATATTGGCTTCTTCGCCGTGAAGAGCAATCGCCTTCAGAGCAGGTTTGAGTTGCTCTGGCAGCGCTGACCATTCACCCAGCGCCACACCTCGCATATAACCAAAGCACCACTCTTCAACGATGGTGTAATCATTACCTTCTACTTCGCGATAACCGAATAGCGGATCGAACTGATCCGGGGCATCAAGCAGACGTTCGGCAATATCATTCATATGCTGTAATGCAAGATCTTGAAAACGTTGCTGTTCTTGCTTACTTTCCCAGCGTGGGAGCCCATCGTCACCGCCCCACAAGGCAGCTTGCCACTGAGAAAGCTCAATTTTCTTCGGTGCAGAGAGAATGGCGGTGAACATGCCGTCCAGTTCGGAGACATCCAGCACGGAATCATCGCTGCCATATTTCGTGAGCGTGTCATCCAACCATTCCAGTTCTTCTTCGTTTAGCGGCCCTTGATTCATACTGTGACTCCTGAGTGGTTCGGTTTTTTAGCCGGGATGAGCAAAAGAGTGCTGCGGTCACCTGCAAACAGTGGTGTGCAGTGAAATTAATCTAAAAGGAAATTGTAACAGGTAGGAGATGAAGAAAGGCGATTTACAGGCAATAAAAAACCACCCGAAGGTGGTTTACACGACACTGCTTATCATTGATTTTATTCTTTAATTCCCATGGTGCCCGGGGCGGGACTTGAACCCGCACAGCGCGTACGCCGAGGGATTTTAAATCCCTTGTGTCTACCGATTTCACCACCCGGGCTCGGGAAGAAAGTGGAGGCGCGTTCCGGAGTCGAACCGGACTAGACGGATTTGCAATCCGCTACATAACCGCTTTGCTAACGCGCCAAAACCTTTCACCTTTGCAGGCTGTAACAGAATTTCTGTTACTAAAATTTGGAGCGGGAAACGAGACTCGAACTCGCGACCCCGACCTTGGCAAGGTCGTGCTCTACCAACTGAGCTATTCCCGCAAAATCTTTTAATGAAGCTTAAAGCTAATCATTTGATTTTACTATCTTCTGGCAAGCTGTGCTGCCGTTCGATGCGTTGCATTCTACTTACCTGACGCGGTGAGTCAATGAAATTTTCCGTCACCGCGTTTCGTTTGCTGAATTTTACACCGCACCGATCACACTTCGAGCAAATCACCCCGTTTCACAGCCCATATGGAGCCACTTTAACCGTAAAAAAGGGATCAGATTTGATAATCCAGCACGGTTTCTTCCGGTTCCAGCGCCAGACGTTTGATATCGGCAACGGAAAGTTCGGGGTTGCAGAGTTCAATAAAACGCCAGACGTAATTGCGCTGAAGCTGCCCGCGCTTCAAACCGAGCCATACGGTGTTGGCATCAAAGAGATGGCGGGTATCCAGCCTGACCAATTCCCCTTCTTCACTGCTTGCCTGAAACGCCACCAGCCCAATGCCCAATCCCAGTTCGACGTAGGTCTTCACTACGTCAGAATCTTGCGCGCTCAAAACGATGTCGGGCGTTAGTCCACGCCGTGAAAACGCTTCATCAATACGCGCGCGTCCGGTGATCCCCTGGCGGTAGGTAATCAGCGGCCAGCGGCTAATATCATCGAGCGTGAGAGGATTCGCGTGAATTAACGGATGGCCGCGCGGCACCAGTAATGTGTGGTACCAACGAAACCACGGATAAGCGACGACGGTAGGATCGGTACTCAGCCGCTCACTGGCAATCCCGATATCCGCCGTGCCGTTATGCAACAACGTCTCTATTTCCTGCGGTGTGCCCTGGATAAGCTCCAGACGCACTTCAGGAAACAAGGTACGGAACGATTTGATCACCGTCGGCAGACTATAGCGGGCCTGGGTGTGGGTTGTCGCAATGGTCAGCACGCCGCTGGTGTCATTGGTAAACACATCGGCTAAACGCCGCACATTGCTGGCTTCGTTCAGGATGCGTTCAGCAATCACCAGCAGGGCTTTGCCCGGCTCCGTCATACCTAATAAACGCTTACCACGGCGGATGAAGATCTCAATACCGAGCTCTTCTTCCAGCTCGCGAATATGTCGGCTGACGCCAGATTGCGAAGTGAAAAGCATATTGGCGACTTCGGTCAGGTTATAGTCCCGCCGGGCCGCCTCGCGGATAATTTTAAGTTGCTGGAAGTTCACATTGCCCCCGGGGCATTACCGTTCTTTACACTATTGTTAAAGTGGCAACCCTGAGATAACAAATAATAAAAACCAGCAACTTATTCTATTTAGCGATAAGGCGAATTAGCCGACCAACTGCAGCTCGCGATTTTCCGACATCGGACGAACCACCAAAGACATCAGAATGTCTTTTACCGCCTGAGCTTGCGGGCTTAATCCAGTGCGTGCTGACAAATTAACCGAAAGCGGTAAATTCAGAGATGGGCTGGTGATTCGCGCCATCCAACCGTTTGCCGAACTCACTAGCGCTCGCGCCGCGGACTCTGGTAATACGGTAACGCCCATCCCGCTTGCAATAGCTGCAGTCAGCGTCGAAATAGAGTCAATCTCACCGGTAATTTTTGCCGTCAGGCGGCGTAGCGAAAAGGCTTCGTCGACACGTTTACGTACGGCGCTGTAGTCGCGCGGCAGGAATAGGTTCATTTCGGCCACCGCGCAGAGATCGACTGTCTGTCCAGGACAGTCGCGGGTGCCGACCAGAAACAACTCCTCTTTAAGCAACGGTTGGCTAATGATGCCCGCCGTCGGAGAACGGTCATATAAGACCGCCATGTCAAGCTGGCCGCTTAACAGCTTGTCATTCAGGACAGAACTACTGTTCTCATGCAGATAGACCAGCACGTCGGGTAATTCCGCACGTACTGCCTGTAATAATGGCATGGTGATGGAGGAAGCCGCAGTCCCTGGTGCCAGCCCAATAGAGACTTGCCCGCCTAAAGTTTGGCCCACGTTGCAAACGGCTAATTGTGCCTGTTCACACTGACGTAATATGGTTCGTGCATGGGTATAAAGGATCTTCCCGGCTTCGGTTGGCGTAACGCCGCGCTTAGTGCGAATTAATAATTGCTGATCCATTTCACCTTCAAGGGTAGCAACTTGCTGGCTCAGCGCCGGCTGCGCAATATGCAGCACTTCTGCGGCCTGAGTCAGGCTACCAATATCGACGATTTTCACGAAGTACTTCAGTCGTCTTAAATTCATTTTGCCTCCTACACGGAATGCCAACGCCAGTCTCGGCAGTGATGTCTTCCTGGGAGTTGCAATATACTTGCCACTTTTGAGAAACATCCGACCAGATGCCCTAACAGGCTGGATAATAAGCAGAAGCGATGTATTGAGCTGAAAAATAAAAATGAAACGAGGGTTCTCTTATGCCCCATAAGAGGTATGTGCGCACCATCGCGGTGCGCACATTGGCAGGTTTTCGCGAATTATAAAGCGGCAAACCACAGGCGCAGCTTCATGCCCCAGTAGCTCGTCCAACCGGTAGTAGACGAAACCACTTCGCCTTTATAAAGCACCACCAGCGTAGGCGTGACGCCTATTTGCCAGGTGCGAGATAATTCCCCGGAGGCATCATTCACCACAGGAAGCTGAAATTTTTTATGTTCAAGCCAGCGCGTAACGTCCCTGGGTTCCCCCGAACGTAAAGCGATAGTCATGATATTTTCGCCTTCCTCCGCCAGTTGTGCGACCGATGGTGTTGTGTAACGGCATATACCGCACCAGCTCGCCCAGAAATAAAGCAGCAGCGGGCGTTCATCGCTTAATGTGCTCAGCCTGATCACATTGCCATCAAGCGTATGCATCGGTGTGCTGTCAAATGTGGTTGGCATTGTTGGCGCGCGCCACCAATCCATCACGACAACAATAGTGATGAAAATCATCACGGCGACCAGGGCTTCACGCCCCCAGCGTCTGAGCTTACTTTTCATTGGCCTGCTCTCGCTTCTCTTTTACCAGTTGATCCAACGATTCCCATGGCACCGCGCCCGCCAGCAAAGTATCGCCAACCAGGGTTGCTGGCGTCCCCTCCACACCAACCACGCGCGCCAGTTGCAGATTGAGATTCAACGTTTCCTGACTCAGCTCGTCCGGCTTGAGCGGCGTAGCGCCACTTTTTGCGACTGCCGCATCAATGGTGCCCGCGGTGTGATTCCCCTTTTTGGACATCAGACTTTGATGTAACGCAAGGAACTGCTGTGGGTTTTCCCGCCAGGTCGTCAGCGCCACGCGTGAGGCAAGTGAAGAGGACTCACCGCGAAACGGCAGCAGCTTAAATACCACGGCGACATCAGGATATTTCTCGACGATCTTCTCCAGCATGGGATCAAATTTTTTGCAGTAAGGGCAGTTGTAGTCGGTAAAAGAGATAAGCGTCAGTTTCGGCGAAGTTGCGCCTATCCGCGGGCTAGCGGGGTCGTGATACAACGCCTGGAAAATCATCTCCTGCAATTGCTCTTCATTGGATGGCGTGGCGGCAGTTGCGCTAAACGTTGTCAGCAGCAGCACCCAAAAAGTGATGATCGTTTTCATTATTTATCTCCTTGCGCTTGAGTCAGCGTATTGAGCACAGAGTCACGTGTTAACAGGGTTGGCAGTGCTTTACCGTCTGTCATCTTTGGGCCATAAACCTGATTAAACGGCACGCCGGACTGGCCGCGTTGTTTGAGAAACGTAGTGATTGCTTCGGAAGGGAGCGTCCAGTCACCGCGTAGCGCAACCACATCCGGTTGTTGCAATACGGCCTGCACATCATCGCGAGAAAGAACGTTTAACTTATTAATTTTGCAGGTAATGCACCAGTCCGCAGTGACATCAATAAACACGCGTTTATTTTGCGCCAGGGCATCGGCAATCGCTTGTTCGCTGAGCGGTTGCCAGGCGATGTTTTCTTTCGCTGACGCATTGGTCGTTGAACTAAAATGAACCGGCAACAGGCTCGCCAACCATAGTGCCGACCCCAACATCATGACGGCCAGCGCCCGGCGCAGCCAAAGCATCCAGCGGCCTGGTCGCGGCAAACGTAATGCCAGGGACGGACGCGCAGCAATCAGCAGCCACGGCAGGCTCATCCCCACGCCGAGCGCAACGAAAATTCCCCACAGCACGGGCAACGAAGAAGCCAGAGCTACAGCCACTGCGGTTCCGAGGAACGGCGCACTGCATGGCGTAGCCAAAAGCGTGGCCAGCGCCCCCTGCCAGAAATGCCCGCTCATGCCGCTGCCGCCCTGCGTGGCGAGTTTGGTCGTCACTTTTGAAGAGAGTCGAAACTCAAATAGCCCAAACAGGTTGGCGCTGAAAACCAGCATGACTATCGCCATAAACCCGATAAACCAGACGCTCTGGAACTGGATCCCCCACCCCACCGCCTGATTCGTCAAACGCAACACCGTCATTAACAGTGCCAGCGCCATAAACGACACGAGAATACCGGCAAACGAGGCAAGGAATTGCTGACGTATCACCCGCCGATCCTGCTTTTCCACCAGCAGAACCGAGCCCAATTTCATACCCAACACCGGCAAAACACACGGCATTAAATTGAGGATGAACCCGCCCAACAATGCCAGGAGCAATACTTGCCACAGTTCAAAGTCGTTATCCGCATTCGGCATAAGGGGCGCATCGGCTATCAGCACACGGCTTTGTTGAGCTACGCCGTTATCTGCAATAACCAGCGAAAGATCGCGCCCGCGCAAATCGGGGCCCGCGCCGTCCCAGCCGTCGCTAACCGGAATCGTTGCCCACAGCGTTTCACCCTCGACGCGGTATTTTGGCTTACCAAAACTGGCATCTTCCGGCATATTCAGAAACAGTTCAGGTTTTTGCCAGCCTGCCGCCCGCGTGGCCTGCACTATCAGCCCCGCATTGTGATAACCGGCTTTAAGATTGTCCGTCAGGCCATTAGGCAGAGGCACTTTCCCCATCGCCTGAGCGAAGTCATGCGCAAAACTGGCACCGCTGTTATCTGGCGTAATTTCAAAAGGGAAATCCGTTAAAAGGCAAACATCTTTGCAGGTGGATAAGGTCAATACGCCCGCGATTTTCGCAGGCATTTTGCCTTCAAGCGTTAGCGGAATGCTAACCTCGTTGTGATAACCCTGCGTGGTAATACCCGCCACGTCAAACCGTTGCGGCACAGGCCAAAACCAGCGGGCAGATTTCACAGGTTCATGCCAGGTAATGCCCGGCGCGACTCCCCCATCCCCCGGTGAACGCCAATAGGTTTTCCAGCCCTCGGCGAGCTTAATATCCAGTAAAACCTGTGCTTCGCCCTGCGGGGACGAATCAGCCCGCAGACGCACGCTGGCATGACTGTTTTCAGCAGAACGCAGCCAGCCACTTTCCGCCGCCCAGGAAAAGGGCAGCCATAGCAGTAAAAGGCAGAGCAATGCCTGCCTGAAAAGACTCAACATATTTTTTCTCCGTAAATGAATTATCGACCAGTGTTAAACAGCCGGTTTTTCATTCACGGAAAACGCAAAATCGCAGATGGACTCTGAGGGTGGGCGAAGAAAATGCCCGTGCGGGGGCAACGGATGAAGGTTTCGCCTCAAGCGGCGCAAGCAGGGTAAGGATCAGGCTGAAAATAAACAGCGCGCTTTCAAACAGCACAGGCGGTGCGGCAAGCAATGATTTGGCACTCAGTTCGCAAGGCGTAACCGGGGAGGCATCGTCAATATTGGAAACATCGGGAACAGCGTTTTGCGAAAACATGACGCTTTGCGCAGCGTTCATTTGCAAAGCATGCAGCCCCGCCATGCGCTGCGCGGTGCAAACAAGCACCACCAGACAGGCCAGGAACAAAAACCACTTTGCTAAATGCTGCCGCTTATTCATGAATCCCTCACTCCAATTGAACCGCTTATCTTAGTCAGTCGTTCCGGTTTGGCAACAAATGCGCTGTAAAGATATGTCTGCACGCTCGGACGGCCTCGTTTGCTTGTTTTATCAGCAAACGAACAAAGGTAGTGATGAGAGGCTTTGACAAGCCTGAAATGCCTCGTTAATATGCGCCCCGTTCAAGCGATTCCTCTGTAGTTCAGTCGGTAGAACGGCGGACTGTTAATCCGTATGTCACTGGTTCGAGTCCAGTCAGAGGAGCCAAATTTAAGAAGCCTGCTTATTTAAGCAGGCTTTTTGCTTTTCCAGCCCCGCTCCCCCCTTCCGTTCCCTCCCGTCGATGACATACTATCGAAACCTGCTTACTGAAAAGCAGGACTAAGGAGAGAAGATGACGCATCAGACAGCCGACACTGCCCTTACCCCAAGCCAGGCCCTTGATAAATTAGAGGAGCTGTACGATGCCTCGGTCAATGCATTGCGCGACGCCATTGGCCAGTACGTTGAAAACGGTGCCCTTCCAGAAATAGAAAAACGTACCGCAGGATTATTTGTCTACCCGGAATTGCGCGTCAGTTGGGATGGCGCGATTCACCACCCGAATAAAACCCGCGCTTTCGCCCGATTCACTCATCCCGGCAGCTACACCACCACCGTCACCCGCCCCACACTTTTTCGCCATTACCTCGCGGAACAACTTACGCTGCTGTATGAAGACTACGGCGCACAAATTGAAGTGGGATTATCACGACACGAAATTCCGTATCCCTATGTGATTGATGGTTCGAATTTATCGCTGGACCGCTCAATGAGCGCCGGTTTGCCGCGCCACTTCCCGACCACGGAACTGGCGCAGATTGGCGATGAGACAGCCGACGGCCTGTTCCACCCTACCGAGTTCTACCCGCTTTCGCACTTTGATGCACGCCGCGTGGATTTTTCCCTGGCTCGTTTGCGCCACTACACCGGCACGCCGGTTGAACATTTTCAGTCGTTTGTGCTGTTCACCAACTACACCCGTTATGTTGATGAATTTGTGCGCTGGGGCTGCCAGCAGATCCTTGACCCGGAAAGCCCATACGTCGCCCTTTCCTGCGCAGGCGGCGTGTGGCTAACCGCCGACAGCCAGGCACCTGAAGAAGCGATTTCCGATCTCGCCTGGAAGAAACACCAAATGCCTGCCTGGCACCTGATTGACGCGAACGGCACTGGCATTACGCTTATCAACATTGGCGTAGGCCCGTCCAATGCAAAAACCATTTGCGATCACCTGGCGGTATTGCGCCCGGCGGCATGGCTGATGATTGGTCACTGCGGTGGCCTGCGCGAAAGCCAGTCGATTGGCGATTACGTTCTGGCCCATGCTTACTTGCGCGACGATCACGTTCTGGATGCAGTGTTACCGCCGGATATTCCTATCCCAAGCATTGCCGAAGTTCAGCGTGCGCTGTATGACGCCACTAAGCTTGTGAGCGGCATGCCGGGGGAAGAAGTTAAACAGCGCCTGCGTACCGGGACGGTCGTCACCACCGACGACCGTAACTGGGAACTGCGCTACTCCGCCTCGGCGCTGCGTTTTAATTTGAGCCGCGCCGTTGCGATTGATATGGAAAGCGCAACGATTGCCGCCCAGGGTTATCGCTTCCGCGTACCGTATGGCACGCTGCTGTGCGTTTCCGATAAACCGCTTCACGGTGAGATAAAGCTCCCCGGCCAGGCCAACCGGTTCTATGAAGGGGCGATCTCTGAGCACCTGCAAATCGGTATTTGCGCCATTGATTTGCTGCGAGCCGAAGGCGAACGTCTGCATTCGCGCAAACTGCGCACCTTTAATGAACCCCCTTTCCGCTAAGAGAAAATATTAATGCAACACACATCCTCCCTGGCTGCGTTGCGCAGCCTGCTTAACGCGCGTGATCTTGATGGCATGCTGATCCCCCGCGCCGATGCGCATCAAAGCGAATACAGCGCCCCGTTTGACGACAAACTGGCGTTTATCAGCGGCTTTGACGGTTCCGCGGGCCTGGCTCTTATTCTTGCGGATCGCGCCCTGCTGTTAGTCGATGGTCGCTACCAGGTTCAGGCTCGTCAGCAAGTGAATGTGGACGAGTTTGAAATCCATCATCTGCACGATGAACCTGTTCATTTGTGGATGCGCGATAACCTGCCAGCAGGGAAACGCATCGCCTTTGAGCCGATGCTGATGGTTAACAGTCAATACGAAAACCTGCGCACCAGCGGCTGCGATCTGGTTGCGGTTAACGACGATCCCCTTAATGAAATCTGGAGTACTCGCCCCGCAGCCCCTCAGGGTGCGATACGCCAGATGCCAGATGCGATTAGCGGCGAATCCAGCGCGTCTAAATGCGCGCGTGTTGCCCACGCGTTGACTCAGGAAGGAGCGGATTATTTGGCTTTGACGTTGCCGGATAATATTGCCTGGCTGCTGAATGTACGCGGGTCAGACATCGCCATGAGCCCGGTGCCACTCTCTTTTGCGTTGGTGAAAAACGACGGTGCCGTTGAGTGGTTTGTTGACTCAGCTAAGCTACAACAGCTTGATAGCGAAGTGCGGGAAGCGGTCACTGTACAAAATCCAGAAGATTTTCTGACGCGCTGCCAACAGCTTGCTGCGGGTAAAAGCTTCTTGCTGGATGGCGATAATGCGCCGGTTGCCGTCCGTTTTGCAGTAGAAACTGGCGGCGGTGACATCAAGTGGCAGGCCGATCCCATCACGTTGATGAAAGCCAATAAAAATGAGACCGAACTGGAAGGTTATCGCGCAAGTCATGTTCAGGATGGCGCGGCCTGGGTCAATTTCCTCGCCTGGCTCAGCCACGAAGTTCCGCTGCGGGAGGCCGCAGGCAACCCGATAACCGAACTCGAAGCCCAGGAAAAACAGCTCGCATTTCGTCAGGAGTGCGACAACTTCCTCGAGCAGAGTTTTGGGACAATTTCTGCAGCCGCCGGTAACGCAGCCATGTGCCATTACCACAGCGCGCCGGAAACCAACGCAGCCATCACCAGCAATGAATTTTACCTCAATGACTCTGGCGGACAGTATTTCAACGGAACGACGGATGCCACGCGCACGCTGAACTTTGGTCAGTTAGATGGGCAGCGCCGCCTGCATTACACCGCGGTGTTAAAAGGTTTTCTGTCGCTTATTTCACTGCAATTCCCGGAAGGCACCCAAGGGCATCAGTTAGATGCGTTTGCCCGCCGCCCGCTATGGGAACTGGGGCTGGATTATGACCACGGCACCGGACACGGCGTGGGGCACTACCTGCTGATTCATGAAAACCCGCATCGTATGGCGAAGAAAGTGAACCCGTGGCCAATGGTGCCGGGCAATATTCTCACCATTGAACCGGGTTATTACCTCGCGGGCAGCCACGGGATTCGTATCGAAAACCAGGTGGAAGTTGTCGCCTCGCAAGCGGGCTTCTGCAAGTTCGCCTCGCTAACGCTAATCCCTATCGATTTAAGTGCGGTTGAATTGCCGCTCATGAGCGAGCAGGAAATTGCCTGGCTGGATGAATACCACCAGCATGTACGCGAGAAATTGTCGCCACTGGTTTCCAGCGATGCCCGGCCGTGGCTGTTCGAAGCGACAGCGCCGGTACGGACGCAACGCGCGTAAATCCTTCAAAGAGCCGCGCTTTGCGGCTCTTTTCTACTTTTTGCTGATTAAACCAGCAATCAAACACGTTTCTTCTAAACAGCCTTTGACAACCCTGCCGCCGCTCGTTACTATGCGCCCCGTTCACACGATTCCTCTGTAGTTCAGTCGGTAGAACGGCGGACTGTTAATCCGTATGTCACTGGTTCGAGTCCAGTCAGAGGAGCCAAATTCGAAAGCCTGCTTAGGAAACTAAGCGGGCTTTTTTGCATTTGAAATTCAGGTTGGCGCGATCAAAAAAAGCATGAGCGTTAACTCATGCTTTCTGAAAAATGGCGGTTAAATCAGATTCAGGCCAGATTAAGCGCCGGAATTGTCGAGCAGGTCTTTGCTTGCCGCTTTCAGATACTGGAACATTGACCAGAACGTCAGTACCGCAGCGATAAAGAACAAGCCAATCCCCGCGTATTCAATCCACATATTTGGACGCCAGAGCATACCAATCAGGGCGAGCATTTGGGCCATTGTTTTGGTTTTACCAATCCAGGAGACGGCAACGCTGCTGCGTTTGCCAATTTCCGCCATCCATTCGCGCAATGCAGAAATAATGATCTCACGGGCAATCATGGTGGCGGCGGGGAGTGTGACCCACCACGCGTGATAGTGTTCAACCACCAGCACTAGCGCAACAACAACCATGACTTTATCGGCCACAGGGTCGAGGAAAGCGCCAAAGCGTGTGCTTTGGTTCCAGCGACGCGCCAGAAAACCATCAAACCAGTCAGTGATTGCGGCAAACCAGAAGATAAACGCACATAGGAATGGCGCCCAGCTAAACGGCAGATAAAAAGCCAGCACAAAGAATGGGATAAGGATGATACGAAACAGAGTAAGCAATGTTGGGATATTAAATTGCATAGTGCTGGTTAACTGTCTGTCGTAAGTGGAAATTGTCTCTATGTTGCTACAGAGGCCTTAATGTTTCAACGAGTAGAAGATCTTTTCTGCCAACGCTTGCGAGATACCCGGCACTTTTGCGATTTCTTCCACGGATGCATTCTTTAATGGTTGCAATCCCCCCATATATTTCAACAATTGCTGGCGACGTTTTGGCCCAACGCCCTCGATAGTCTCCAGAGCACTGGTATTTTTGACTTTCGCTCGTTTTTTACGGTGGCCGGAAATCGCGTGGTCATGTGATTCATCCCGAATATGCTGGATAACATGCAGCGCCGGTGAATCTGGCGGGAGTGAAAATCCCTCGCCTTCCGGCTCAAAGAACAGCGTTTCCAGCCCTGCTTTACGATCGGCCCCTTTTGCCACACCCAGCAGCAAAGGATGGTGTTTATCCCACGGCACATCCAGTTCAGCAAATACGGTTTTCGCCTGACCTAACTGCCCTTTACCGCCATCAATAAGAATCACATCCGGAACTTTGCTCTCGTCGATGGCTTTACCGTAGCGACGGCGCAACACCTGATTCATCGCCGCGTAATCATCCCCCGGCGTGATGCCTTCAATGTTATAGCGTCGGTATTCCGCGCGTAACGGGCCATTGGCATCAAACACCACGCAGGACGCGATGGTTTGCTCCCCCATGGTGTGGCTGATGTCAAAGCACTCCATCCTTTTGATTGCTGGCAGTTCCAGCACACTGGCTAAGGCCGCCAGACGCTGGTGGATAGTCGATTGCTGCGCCAGGCGCGTGACCAACGCCGTCGCGGCGTTAGTACGAGCAAGTTTAAGATAACGCGCCCTGTCACCGCGAGGCTTGGTCTGCACGTTAATACGCCGCCCTGCCAGTTCGGTCAGGGAATCCGACAGCAAGGTTTTATCCGGTAAATTGAAGTCCAGCAGGATTTCAGAAGGCAGCGTGCGCATCTGGCTGCCCTGCAAATAGAACTGCCCGACAAAAGTTTCAACGACTTCTGCAAGCTCCGTACCATTTGGCACTTTCGGGAAGTAACTGCGGCTGCCCAACACTTTACCTTGTCGGATAAAAAGAACATGCACGCAGGCCATACCCGAGTCGAACGATACGCCGATAACGTCAAGATCATCACCGGTATTGGAAACAAACTGTTTTTCCGTGACGCGACGAACCGCCTGAATCTGGTCGCGGATGCGCGCGGCCTCTTCAAACGCCAGGTTTTGACTCGCCTGCTCCATTCTGGCAATCAACTGATTCAGGACCTGGTCATCTTTACCGGACAGGAACAGACGCACATATTCCACCTGCTGAGCGTAATCTTCTTCGCTGACCAGACCCGCAACACACGGGCCCAGACAGCGGCCAATTTGATATTGCAGGCAAGGACGTGAGCGGTTGCGATAAACATTGTTTTCGCACTGACGAATCGGGAAGATTTTTTGCAATAGCGCCAGCGTTTCGCGCACCGCATAGCCATTTGGGAATGGCCCGAAGTACTCCCCTTTGGCATGCTTCGCGCCACGATGCATCGCTAATCGAGGGTGCGTATCACCGCTAAGGAAAATGAACGGATAAGATTTGTCATCACGCAGCAGCACGTTGTAGCGCGGCTGATAAAGCTTGATGTAGTTGTGCTCGAGCAGCAACGCTTCGGTTTCGGTGTGGGTGACCGTCACGTCGATATGCTGGATTAACGCAACCAGAGCTTCGGTTTTACGGCTGGCAAGATTGCTCCTGAAGTAGCTCGACAGGCGCTTTTTTAGATCTTTGGCTTTACCAACGTAAATGACCGTTTCGCTGGCGTCATACATGCGGTAGACGCCAGGTTGGCTGGTGACGGTTTTGAGAAAAGCGCGTGGGTCAAAGATTTCACTCACTACTGATTAACGTCTCCGCGCTGAATAAACCATGACGAATGGCCAGGTGTGTCAGCTCAACATCGCCACTGATATTCAGCTTACTAAACATGCGGTAACGGTAACTGTTGACCGTTTTTGGGCTGAGATTAAGCTGCTCTGAGATCTCATTGACCTTCTGGCCTTTGGTGATCATCAGCATAATCTGTAATTCACGCTCAGACAAACTGGCAAACGGGGTATCCGTTTTTTCCGGTTCAATCTGGCTCAATGCCATCTGCTGGGCAATATCAGACGCAATGTAACGCTGCCCGGCATTAACCGAACGAATCGCATTCACCACATCTTGCGGCGCGGCACCTTTACTTAAATAGCCCGCGGCGCCCGCCTGCATCACTTTTGCAGGTAGCGGATTTTCGGTGTGAATTGTCAACATAATCACTTTGATGTCTGTTGAATAGCGCGCGATTTTACGCGTCGCTTCAAGGCCACCAATACCCGGCATGTTCATGTCCATCAGGACTACATCAACCGGATGGCTGCGGCACCATTTTACGGCGTCCTCACCGCAGTTTGCTTCACCTGATATCTTGATCCCTTTGATATCTTCAAGAATGCGTCGTATCCCTGCGCGCACCAGTTCGTGGTCATCAACAAGAAGTACGTTGATCAAAGGGGAACTCTCCAGAAAAGGGATAACGCTGCTAAAAATTACCGGAACATATTAACGGGTTTTCCGGCAACTTTAAAACGTAAAAATAGACTTTCAAAACTAACACTGTTTTTGGAAATTTAATTGTACAGTGGAAACTTACAAGCGTTCAGATTAATTGATGACAAGTAATAATAAAAACTCTTTTCACATTAAAAAAAACGATAATCCATAAAGAGCAGAAGTTATAGGTCAGGCTCATCAGATTACTTTTATTTAACCATTAATAAACACAACCAAAACAAACATCGTCACATTGTATAGAAACCATGCGGCTCGATTCACGTAAGCACTAATAAAATGGTTTACGACTATGCTATACTCCGCCGCCTTACGAAACCGTTACACGAAATGACGTTGTACCAACCAAGACCGAGGAACACAAATGAGCACTCCTGATTTTTCCACCGCAGACAACAGTAGTGAACTGGCTATTGAAGTTACCTGCCTGAAAGCTATGCTGACTCAAATGCTTAAAGCCATGGGCCAGGCTGACGCAGGCAAAGTAATCATCAAAATGGAAAAGCAAATTTCTCAGATGGAAGACTCGGCGCATGCAGAAGTGTTTGGTAACACTGTTAAGCAAATTAAACAGGCTTACCGTCAGTAACCGGTAAACGACGGCTGGATGAGCTCTTTTTCTCCAGCCGTTTCGTTAGCATGCTCCCGTCCAACGCCCCCACTCAAATTATCCCAATCGCTGCTGCATAACAGGCAATTTGTGTTTTATTCGGCGCATTAAATTTCTTCTGCATATTTTTCTGATGAAAATTCACCGTATTTTCTGATATCGACAAAATAATGGCGATTTCAGCCGATGTTTTCCCCTCGCCCGTCCACTGCAATATTTCGCGCTCACGCTTGCTCAGTTTAAATGTCATGGCATCCATCGACGAATCATTAAGACGCGTTAATGTCATCAGGCTCAGTTCAGCCAGATATTGCAGACGTAGCTCAAGCTCCATATCAGGCAATATTTTGCCTTTTGCAGCGGTTCGCGAAACAGAGTAAAACCCCAACGCGCGATTCGGCGCCATCACACACTGGCTGATGCCCCGGCGTAATCCGTGATCTCTTGCCGCATCCCAAAACTCAAGGGTGTCACCAAAAAGTTCATCATTCCAGGGCAAATGCCCGCGCATGAAATTTTCAGGGCGCAGCACCGGATCAATCGCGAAATAGTTTTCGGCATGATAATGATCCAGCCAGGACTGCGGATAAGACGAGCGCAATGACGTTTTCGGGCGCGTAAATGGCACCGGATGACGAATACACAGCGAGTAATAATCAAATTCCAGTAATTCAGTTTGCTGATGAAGAATTTTCGTTATCTCGTCAGCCTCACTGACAGACTGGAAGAGACTTAATACGTCCTGTCGCCAGCTAAAAAAGTTGCGATCATCCATTATGTCTGGCGATTCTCCTGACACTAAAACTATTTCTAAATGTAATGCCTAACGCTATCACACTTATCAATATTATTTATATGATTTAACGACATCAGGCTCAGAATGTGAATAACTAGCGCTAAACCCCCAATATTCCATTGATTTAGCTTATGTATAACGAGCAAGACGTTACCCAAAGGCCCCCTATAAAAGGGGCCATTGTGGCTACTGCGTGAGGAACTTCTCCAGAAACTGCCGGGTACGCGGTTGCTGAGGATGAGCAAAGAGTTCGCGTGCGGGGCCCTGTTCTACAATGCGGCCTTGATCCATAAAAATGGCGCGGTCGGCAACATCACGAGCAAAGCTCATTTCATGCGTCACAATCACCATGGTGCGCTTTTCTTCTGCCAGTTGGCGAATGGTGCTTAACACTTCCCCCACAAGCTCAGGGTCGAGCGCTGAAGTGGGTTCATCAAACAATATCACTTCCGGGCGCATCGCCAGCGCACGCGCGATGGCCACGCGCTGCTGCTGCCCACCGGATAAGCGCCGCGGATAGCTGGTCTCTTTCCCGCTCAAGCCCACTTTCGCCAGCAGTTCGCGCGCACGCGCAATCGCTTCATCCTTTGGCTCGCCTTTTACGATCACCGGCCCTTCAATGATATTTTCAATCACCGTGCGATGAGGGAAAAGATTGAAGCTTTGGAACACGAAACCCACGTGCTGGCGCAGCTCGCGCACGCGATTTTTCTGTTTACTGAGCGATTGCGCGGCATCAATGGAAATTTCACCCACCTTAATGGTTCCGGACTCCGGCTGTTCCAGCAAATTAATGCAGCGCAATAGCGTCGTTTTACCGGAACCGCTCGGCCCGATAATCGCTACCACTTCACCCGCTTTTACTTCCAGATCGATACCGTGCAGCACCGTCTGTCCGTGGAATTTTTTGACCAGTTTTTTTACGTCGATTGCGCTCATTTTGGATCCCTGTCCTGGCGATTAAGCTGATTTTCAAAGTAGTTTTGCAACGAAGAGAGCACCGTTGCCATTACCCAGTAAATCAATGAAGCCGCGAGATACATGGTAAATACTTCAAGCGTACGCGAGGTAATAAGCTGCGCCTGGCGGAACAGTTCCGGCACCTGAATGGTCGCCGCAAGCGACGTGTCTTTCACCAGACTGATAAAACTGTTGCTCAGTGGTGGCAGTGCCACGCGTGCCGCCTGGGGTAAAATCGCCCGGCGCAGGGTTTGCCACGGTGTCATACCGATACTCGCCGCCGCTTCCCACTGCCCTTTCTCGATTGACGAAATCGCCGCACGCAAGGTTTCTGACGCATAAGCTGCGGTATTGAGCGACAAACCAATCATCGCCGCCGGAATAGGGTCAAGTTCAATACCGAATTGCGGCAGGCCGTAATAAATCATAAATAGCTGCGCGATTAACGGCGTGCCACGAAAAATTGACACGTAAAAACGCGATATCCATGAAAATGGCCAAAAGGGCGACAGGCGCATCAACGCCAGCAAAAACCCGAGAATCAACCCAAAGAACATGCCGCCGATGCTCAGTTGCAGCGTAAAGACGGCCCCTTTGAGGAGAAAGGGTGCTGAATCCAGCACCAGTTGAATACTTTCTTGCATACTTATATGTACCCTGTGCGCTACAAAGCGGTGGATGTCGCTGGGCTAATCCACCCTACAAAATCATCTGGCGTAATTAAACATGAGGATGGTACGCGAACAGCGCTGGTGCCCCGCCGGTATGAATAAAGATGATTGGACCTTCGTCTTTAAAACGCTTTTGTGCCACGCCATCAATCAGCCCGGCCATCGCTTTGCCGGTATAAACCGGATCGAGCAAAATCCCTTCGAGACGTGCCAGTAATTTAATCGCTTCCAGCCCCTCTTCATTGGGATGACCATAGCCCGGTGCGAAATAGTCATCCCACAAAGTAATGGGATTATTGGCGTTGACGCTCAGAGATTGCGCGACCGCCTGCTGCAATGCCTCTACTTTAGGCAATTGCTGCGCGATAGTCCGTGAAACTGTAACGCCAATTAAATCGACATCCGGCATCACCTGCTCGAGCCCAACCGCAAGCCCCGCATGGGTCCCTGCGCTACCGGAAGCGACCACCACCGAGGAGACACTCACCGCGCCTTCACATTGCTGAGCAATCTCCAGTGCGCTTTCCACATACCCCAACGCGCCCAGCGCATTCGAGCCGCCAACCGGCACCACATACGGGCGAAAACCCTGTGCTTCAAGACGGGTGGCGATCTCTTCTAGCTGTTGATCCGGAGCGTGTAACGCATCACATATTTCGATCTCGACATCAAACAGATCGAGCATCAACCGGTTGCCGTTGCTGAGGTAGTTTTCCGCTTGCGTGCCGATTGGGTTTTCCAGCAGCGCAACGCATTTGAGGCCCAGTTTAGCGGCAACGGCTGCGGTCTGGCGAACGTGGTTCGACTGAATAGCACCTGCGGTAACTAGCGTATCAGCGCCTTCGCGCAGCGCGTCGGCGGCGAGAAATTCAAGTTTACGCAGCTTATTTCCGCCCATCGCCATTGGCGTGGTGTCATCACGTTTAATATAGATTTCACGGCCAAGGTAGTCGGAAAAGCGCGGCAGATATTCGAGTGGCGTCGGGGCGCCGATAAATTCCAGACGCGGAAAACGCGTCAGATTGTGCAGTGACATAAGCAACTCCATTACACTGAATAATCTTTATTATGCACCAGCCCGGCAGAATGCTGGCAAATACAAATAAAAAAGGCGGATGTCGCTTACGCTAATCCGCCCTACGCATCACGAGTTAATTATTTAGTAACGTCAGCCCCGAACCACTTCTCGGACAGTTTAGCCAGAGAGCCGTCTTTCTGCATTTCAGCGATACCTTTGTTGATCGCTTCAACCAGATCTTCGTTACCTTTACGCACTGCAACACCCGCTTCCTGACGAGAGAACGGTTCGCCCGCAACGGCCAGGGTATCTTTGGTTTTCTTCACCAGATCCAGCGCCGCCAGGCGGTCAACCAGAATCGCATCAATACGGCCTACGCGCAGATCCTGATATTTCGTTGGGTCATCATCATAGGTGCGGATATCTACGCCCTGCACATTGGCACGCAACCACTCTTCGTAGTTCGTCCCAAGACCGACGCCCACTTTTTTACCTTTCAGGGAATCCGGCCCGGTGATGCTGCCTTCATTGCCCTTTTTCACCAGCGCCTGAATACCGGAAACGGTGTACGGCGTGGAGAAGTCATATTTTTTCTTACGTTCATCGGAAATCGTGACCTGGTTAATCACCACGTCGATGCGTTTGGAGTCCAGCGACGCCAGCATGCCGTCCCATTTGGTCGGCTTCAGCGAGGCTTTCACACCCAGATGTTGCGCCAGTTGCTCAGCAAACTCGACTTCAAAACCGGTCAGTTTGCCGTCATCGCCCTGGAAGCTAAAAGGAGGATAAGTCCCTTCCAGGCCAACCAGCAGCGTGCCGCGATCTTTCACTTTCGCCAGCAAATTTTCAGCCGCAAAGGTTTTAACACTCGCGCCAGCTACCATTGCCACAGCCAGTACGCCCATCAGCGCCTGACGCCCCACCATTGCTAATTTCATAGATACCCCGAATGTTGAATAATTTTGTTGTAGTGTAACGACTTAATATAAGCAATCAAAACCACTACGCTACAACTTATGCCATTTTAATATATATCAGAAGTTGATTTATTTTCCTGGAAATGGGCGGCACTATTTTTATTCAGGATCTGAAACTGGCCGTACTTTCGTAAAGCAATCCGGTAGTTATTGGTGCTGGTAAGCGGTAACCACGCTTCGAATGCGTCGTCGAGCCAGGCCTCAGGCGTGGAAGGCGCGGGAATGTTTTGTGACGCTAAGTGATTCCCCAGACGACGCAGGCGCACCACATATTCGCGGATGGTGCCGTGGCTCATCTCGGTTTGCTCAAACAGATACTCTTTAAAACCGATGATATCGAAATAGTGCTCCTGCTCTTTGCAGTATAAATCCCCGCAAAAACGACACAGCGCCGCCCAGGACTGGCGTTCAACCTGCCAGCCGTTCTCATCAATTAACGTATCAAGCTGCGCGATGGCGGTTTTACTGACGATCTCCCCGCCCCGCGTTAGTGTGATTCTGTCGAGCAATTTTGCACACTGCGCGCAGTGAGTTTGTGTGTGTTTAAAGTCTTTTAAATAGCGGCTCAATGGACGCTTTTTTAATGGTTGCACCGTCATGATGTTATCCCGGTCGTCTTATAATATGCGGCACTCCCTACAACTTACCGAGCTTCGTGCGTAAGCGTTTAATCGCCTGGCTGTGCAACTGACTAATGCGCGACTCCCCCACATCCAGTACCGCGCCAATCTCTTTGAGATTCAGCTCTTCCTGGTAGTAGAGGGTCAGCACCATCTTTTCGCGATCCGGCAGCGCTTCAATCGCGTCCATCACACGCTGGCGCAAATTCCCTTCCAACAGTTGCTGGAGCGGGTTCGCCTGCTGATGCTCTTCGGTAATCAGTTCGATACTGTCGCCATGCTCTTCACGCCACTCGTCATAAGAGAAAAGTTGACTGTTATTGGTGTCGAGCAACATCTGACGGTATTCGTTGAGCGGGATTTCTAACCGGTCTGCCACTTCCGTTTCGGTGGCATTGCGGCCCAGCTCTTGCTCCAGTTGACCTATTGCCTGCGCAACGCCGCGGGCGTTACGCCTGACGCTGCGGGGCACCCAGTCACGGCTGCGCAACTCATCAAGCATCGCCCCACGGATGCGCTGCACCGCGTAGGTAGTAAATGCCGTTCCTTGCAGGGCATCATAACGGTCCACTGCGTTTAACAACCCGATGCCGCCCGCCTGTAGCAGGTCGTCAAGCTCCACACTCGCGGGCAGGCGTACCTGCAGGCGCAATGCTTCGTGACGCACCAGCGGTACATAACGCTGCCACAGCGAGTGTTTATCCATCACACCTTCAGCGGTATACAGTGAATTCACGATAAACAGCCCTGCGTTAGTTGAGTTATCGGCATGATTATCCGTTTCTGGAGGGGTTTTAATCGCAAGAATAGTGGGTGAAATGAGGGGTTATTTGGGGGTTATGGGTAACACTCAATACGAAAAAACCCCGCGATCGCGGGGTTTGGTCAGATTTGCGTGAATTAACGCAGCAGAGACAGAACGCCCTGCGGTACCTGGTTTGCCTGTGCCAGAACAGAAGTACCCGCCTGTTGCAGGATCTGCGCACGAGACATGTTGGAAACTTCGGTCGCGTAGTCAGCATCTTCGATACGGCTACGAGCAGAGGTCAGGTTGCCCAGGGTGTTACCCAGGTTAGTGATGGTAGAGTCGAAACGGTTCTGTACCGCACCGAGGTCTGAACGCAGGGCGTCGACCTGTGCCAGGGCTTTGTCCAAAGCTTTCAGTGGGTCAGCAGATTTTTCGGATTCACTTTTCTCAGCTGTGGTCAATTTACCATCGGCTGTTTTGTAAACTGTTTTGCCTAAAGTAGCATCTTCAGTGGTCGTGATTGAACCATCAGCCTGCGCGAAGTAAGTTGGTGGTGTTGTGCTCAGTTTACCTTCATTCATGAAGGCATTAGCACCTACAGCACCAGCAGTAACTGTATATGCATTACCACTAACAGTAGCAGTGTAAGTACCATTCTTAACGGCATTAGAGAAAGTATCACCTGCAACTACCACGTTAGTTGCATTGAACTTACCGCCAGTAGCACTGGTGAAAGAACCTTTGTCAGTTTTAATGGTAGCAACTGCACCACCAGTAGCATCAGCTAAGTCTGCTAATGTTGCTTGAACATCAGCTGGATCTGCTGCTGTTTTAGTTAGGTTACCAGTACCATCCAAATACAGAACTGCATTATCATCTGCGGCAGTCATTTTGCCTGATTTATCAATGATAACGTCCTGAGATTTACCACCGATAGAAACCGTTGCTTTGGTTGTATCGCCCGCTTTGGTATTCAGGAATGAAGCTACATCTGTATTATCAACACCATTTACTGTTGCCGCTTTATAAGTATTTGATGATTTATCGAATACATAGTCAGTTGCCGCTGTAGTTCCAAGGCCAACGTTCGCAGTTGTATTAACTTTATCGCCTGTAGCTGTACCTACTGCTGCGAGGATATCGCTTGAAGAAGCTTTAGCTGCATTGTTTGTGTATTGAGTGACGCCAACTGTACCGCTTGCGCTTGCAGTCAGGCCAGTCATGTCTTTCAGCGTAGCGGCCGTGTTAGCCACATCACCTTTACCATTCACGTTAAAGCCGTTCAGGCCCAACGTAGAAGAAGTAATTTCTTTCAGGTCAATAGTGATAGTTTCACCGTCGTTCGCGCCAACCTGAATTTTCATAGAGCTGTCAGCAGAAAGTACTTTCACGCCGTTAAACTGAGTTTGACCAGATACACGGTCAATTTCACTCAGGCGCTGGGTGATTTCATTCTGGATTGAATCCAGGTCAGACTGGGAGTTAGTCCCGTTAGTTGCCTGAACAGACAGCTCACGTACACGCTGCAAGTTGTTGTTGATTTCAGACAGCGCGCCTTCAGTAGTCTGCGCGATGGAGATACCGTCGTTGGCGTTACGGGAAGCCTGAGTCAGGCCTTTGATGTTTGCAGTGAAGCGGTTAGCAATGGCCTGGCCCGCAGCATCGTCTTTCGCGCTGTTAATACGCAGACCGGAGGACAGACGCTCAATAGCAGTGCCCAGAGAAGACTGAGATTTGTTCAGATTGTTTTGGGTCAACAGCGACAGGCTGTTAGTGTTGATAACTTGTGCCATGATTTTATCCTTATCAATTCACATTTTGTTGTTGGGCTGTTGCCCACGGTTTCTCACCGTCTACCCATGTATCGGCACACTATTTTCGAACTTTAGAAAAATTTCACTTTTTAACTACCCGCAGAAATAACCCGCAACGCGTGCATTATTCCCGCCATTAATAGCGCGTAAATATCATTAAACTTTGCCGCTAAAGTGCCGATACCAACGTGAATAATTGTTAGTAATGAAAAGGGAATAATAATGGCTAGCGTTTCTTCATTAGGGGTAGGATCCAATCTGCCACTGGATACACTTTTAACAAACTTGAGTACTGCAGAGAAAGGTCGACTGACCCCGATTACGGCCCAGCAGTCCAGCTACAGCTCAAAACTGACGGCTTATGGCACGCTCAAAAGCGCGATTGAAAAATTCCAGACGGCGAATACCGCACTTAATGACGCTACCCTTTTTAAAAGCAGCACCGCCACCAGCAGCAATACTGATTTAGTGGTTAGCACCGGTGCGGGAGCCGCCGCCGGTAAATACACCATCAGCGTGACGCAACTGGCGCAGGCACAATCTCTTGCGACCGGCGGAATAGCCAGCGCAACTGACAAACAGAGCAGCGTTTCATCTACTGACCGCACACTGATCATCAACCAGCCAGGTCGTGAAAAACCTCTGGAGATCAAACTCACTGACGACCAGACCTCACTGAACGGCATTCGTGATGCGATTAACACCGCTGATAGTGGCGTCTCTGCCAGCGTGATTAAAAACAAAGACGGTGAGTTCCAGTTGGTTATCTCTTCTGCCGAAACCGGTGAAGATAAGGCCATGACGATTAGCGTCACCGGCGACAGCGAACTCAACGATCTGCTGGGTTATGATTCAAAAACCAAAACGGGCAAATTAACTCAAACTATTGCGCCTCAAAATGCCCTGTTAACCATCAATAATATCGAAGTAGAAAGCGGGAGTAACACCGTTAAAGATACGCCGGAAGGCGTCACCTTAACGTTGAATAAAGAAGTGACCAACGCAACGGTTACCGTCACTAAAAGCAATGATAAAGCGACCGCCGCCATTAAAGGCTGGGTTGATGCCTATAACGCCATGCTGGACACCTTTAGCTCGCTGACCAAATACAGCGCGGTAGAAGCGGGGGCAGATCAGAGCGCAGGCAACGGTGTACTGCTGGGCGACAGCGTGGTGCGTACTATCCAGACGGGCATTCGCGGCCAATTTACCACCGGCGATACTGGCTCTAAATTCAGCACACTCTCCCAAATCGGCATTGCCCAGGACCCGACCACCGGCAAACTGAAAATCGATGACGATAAGCTGAAAACCGCGCTTAGCAGCAACTCTGTTGATACCCAAAAATTACTGGTCGGTGACGGTAAAACCACCGGCATCACCACCACCACCGCTAACCTGGTAAAAAGCTATCTGGCGGACGACGGCATTATCGACAGCGCCACCACCAGTATTAACGCCACGCTCAAAAGCCTGACGAAACAGTATCTGGCGGTTAGCGACAGCATTGATGAAACCATTGCCCGATACAAAGCTCAGTTTACGCAACTCGATACCATGATGAGCAAGCTGAACAACACCAGTACCTATCTGACTCAACAATTCTCATCCAGCAGTTCCTGATAACAAGGGGTAATTATGTACAGCGCGCGGGGTACCCAAGCATATGCTCAAATCGGTGTGGAAAGCGCCGTGATGAGCGCGAGTCCTCATCAACTGATTGTTTTGCTTTTTGATGGAGCATTAAGCGCCCTGGTCAGAGCTCGCTTGTTTATGCAGCAAGGAGAGCTAGCCGCGAAAGGGGAAGCTCTCAGTAAAGCCATCAACATTATCGATAACGGCCTGAAAGCGGGGCTCGATCGTGACCAGGGTGGCGAAATCGCCGAGAATTTATCGTCTCTGTATGACTACATGATTCGCCGCTTGATGCTGGGGAATCTTCGTAATGACGTTGAGGCGATAGAAGAAGTTGAAGGGTTATTAACCAACATTGCGGATGCCTGGAAACAGATCTCTCCTCAAAACGTTGCGCGGGAGCCTGCCTAATGTCGCCGTATGTAGAACTTATCAGCCGGTGGCAAAACGTGGTGCTGTTAAGCCAGTCCCTCTTGGAATTGGCGCAGCGCGGCGAGTGGGATCTCTTGCTGGAACAGGAAGTCGCTTATCTGCAGGGCATTGAAACGCTCAATGCTAACCCAATTCCGCCGGGTACGGCGAAAAGCGTGCAGGATATGTTGCAGAAAAATCTTGAGCAAATCCTCGCCAACGAGCAGGCGTTAAAGAATTTATTGCAGCAGCGTCTGGACGAATTGAGCGCGTTAATTGGCCAGTCTTCACGCCAGCAAACCCTGAATCACACGTACGGACGGTTATCAGGCCAGTTACTGGTACCCGATGCTCCACAATAATTTTGTTTTCTGTTGTGCATCAATCCGCCAGTAAGACCTTCAAAAGTTCAAAAATCTTCCATACTCCAGAGGTCAGCTAAATGACTCCTGGAGCGTGGACTCAATGAAAAACCCAACTTTATTGCAATTTTTCCATTGGTATTACCCCGGAGGGGGCCAACTGTGGGCGGAAGTCGCCGAACGCGCCGCAACGCTCAACGACATCGGCGTGAATATGGTTTGGCTGCCACCCGCCTATAAAGGCAGTTCTGGCGGCTATTCGGTCGGTTATGACTGTTACGATCTGTTTGACCTTGGGGAATTTGACCAAAAAGGGTCGGTTGCCACCAAATACGGCGATAAAGCGCAATTAATGGCGGCGATAAAAGCCCTGCAAGAAAATGATATCGCCGTGCTGCTTGATGTGGTGGTCAACCACAAAATGGGCGCCGATGAAAAAGAGCAGATCCGTGTCAACCGCGTCAACGAAGAAAACCGTAACGAAATTGACGATGAAGTTATCGAATGCGAAGCCTGGACGCGCTACACCTTCCCTGCCCGCGAGGGAAAATACTCGAAATTTATCTGGGATTTTAAATGCTTCAGCGGCGTAGACCACATCGAAAACCCGGATGAAGACGGCATTTTCAAAATCATCAACGATTACACCGGCGAAGGCTGGAACGACCAGGTGGATGATGAGCTGGGTAATTTCGACTACCTGATGGGCGAAAACATCGACTTCCGCAACCACGCCGTCACCGAAGAGATTAAATACTGGGCGCGATGGGTGATGGCCGAAACCGGCTGCAACGGCTTCCGCCTGGATGCGGTAAAACATATTCCCGCGTGGTTCTATAAAGAGTGGATTGAGCACGTTCAGGAAGTCGCTGAACAGCCGCTGTTTATCGTCGCTGAATACTGGTCGCACGAGGTTGATAAACTTCAGGAGTATATTGCCCAGGTCGACGGCAAAACCATGCTGTTTGACGCCCCGCTGCAAATGAAATTCCACCAGGCATCGAAGCAAGGCCGTGATTACGACATGAGCCAGATTTTCACCGGCACGCTGGTGGAGGCCGATCCTTTCCACGCCGTAACATTGGTCGCCAACCACGACACGCAACCGTTGCAATCCCTTGAGGCACCGGTTGAAGCGTGGTTCAAACCGCTGGCTTATGCGCTAATTTTGCTGCGTGAAAACGGCGTGCCGAGCGTGTTTTACCCCGACTTGTTTGGCGCCAGCTACGACGATGAAGGCGGCGATGGCGAAACGTATCATATTGATATGCCAATTATCGAACAGCTTGATGATTTAATTCACGCCCGCGAACGCTTCGCTCATGGCGTGCAAACGCTCTATTTCGATCATCCCAACTGTATTGCCTTTAGCCGCAGTGGCACCGATGAACATCCGGGCTGCGTGGTGGTGTTATCCAACGGTGATGAAGGCGAAAAAACCATTGAGCTTGGCGATAACTATGGCGGCAAAAACTGGCGAGATTACCTTGGCAACCGGGAAGAGATTGTCACTACCGATGAGCAAGGCACTGCGACCTTTACCTGTAACGGCGGCAGCGTCAGCGTGTGGGTGATGGAAGAGGTGTTATAGCGGCGGGGTACTCCCTTCCCCTTTCACGAACTGTCTCTTATTAAAGATCTCACTCTGACAATCTTTCAGGGTGAGATCTGTAAGGCGCAGAGATTTTCCATTCACCGTTAGTGGCAGAGTAAATGCCACTAATCTCTGCACTAAAAGATGTGACTTAGAAACAGCATAAGGAAAGCGAAGTCACACCTTACGGTAACTTGCTATCCAGCGGGTTTTTCTGCAAATAGTCAGCACATTCTTGCGTTGGGCGGTCAACGCGTTTCAGCGTCATACCTGCATATTCCAGCATATCCCCTTCACGCTCGACGCTATATACGTCGCGTTTATGAGTGACGTTATACCAGTCGTCCGAACGCTGCATCAGCTTACCCGGAAGGGCAATCACGCGTTGCCACTGGCGGCAATCCAGCGTATCCCCTGCGGGCGTAACCACAAGCGTTGCAATCGCTTCAGGGCTTACCATCTCACTTTGCGGCCCCTGCGACTGCCAGTATCCGGCGAGCCCCGCAGGTGCTGGTGTTTTCACCACTTCGCGGTAATCATCAACCTGCACACAGCCGCTCAATGCCAGCAACACTGTCAATAATGCAATTTTTTTCATCGTCTATCCCGACTGTGGAGAAAAAATAATTTTCGCATTAAAGCACTTAGCCCGCCACTGTTTCTCTGGCACCGGAAAAAAGAAGGTGTTGAGAACCTCCCTGAACCAGCAAGTTATTTGATAGTCGTCATTAAAGCGGCCTATTTTGGCGAATCGGTAAAACAAAAGTGCTTAAATACAGCCCCCTAAAATAGTCCACCCCTTCTGAGTTCAGAGGCGAGAAATGTTCTGGCAACACTTTAAAATCAATTATCTGGTTAAATTCTGGGCGCCCATGCCCGCGGTTATCGCGGCAGGTATTCTCTCAACGTATTATTTCGGCCTGACGGGCACCTTCTGGGCGGTCACCGGCGAGTTCACCCGCTGGGGCGGGCAACTCCTTCAGCTAGCCGGGGTGCATACCGAAGAATGGGGTTATTTCAAACTCATTCATCTCGACGGAAGCCCGCTGACACGCATTGATGGGATGATGATCATCGGCATGTTCGGGGGCTGCTTTGCCGCCGCCCTTTGGGCAAATAACGTGAAATTGCGAATGCCACAGCATCGCATCCGCATTTTCCAGGCGGTGCTGGGCGGCATTATTGCCGGTTTCGGTGCGCGTCTGGCGATGGGTTGTAACCTCGCCGCCTTCTTTACCGGCATCCCTCAGTTCTCTTTGCACGCCTGGTTCTTCGCGTTAGCGACCGCCATCGGTTCGTGGTTCGGTGCAAAATTCACGCTTCTGCCGATGTTCCGTATTCCCGTCAAACTGCAAAAAGTATCCGCATCTTTGCCGCTGACTCAGAAACCCGAGCAGGCTAAACGCCGCTTCCGCATCGGCATGCTGGTGTTCGCGGGCATGTTAGGTTGGGGGGCGCTGACCGCAATGAACCAGCCCAAACTGGGTCTGGCGATGCTTTTTGGCGTCGCGTTTGGTTTATTGATTGAGCGGGCGCAAATCTGCTTTACCTCCGCATTTCGTGATATGTGGATCACCGGGCGCACACATATGGCGAAAGCCATTATTCTGGGCATGGCGGTCAGCGCCATCGGTATCTTCAGTTATGTACAGCTCGGCGTTGCGCCAAAAATTATGTGGGCGGGTCCAAATGCAGTAATCGGTGGGCTACTGTTCGGCTTTGGGATTGTGCTGGCGGGCGGGTGTGAAACCGGCTGGATGTATCGCGCGGTTGAAGGGCAAGTTCATTACTGGTGGGTCGGATTAGGTAACGTCATTGGCTCCACCCTCTTAGCCTACTACTGGGATTCGCTCTCCCCTGCGCTGGCGACCAACTGGGATAAAGTGAATCTGCTTAATACCTTTGGCCCGCTTGGCGGATTGCTGGTCACTTATTTACTGTTACTCGCCGCATTCTTGCTGGTAGTGGGTTGGGAGAAACAGTTCTTCCGCCGCAAAAATCTGTCCATTAGCGAACCCAATAAGGAGCCTGTATGAGCCACAATTATATTCCTGACTTCCGCCTGGATATGCTGGGCGAGCCCTGCCCTTACCCGGCGGTAGCGACGCTTGAAGCGATGCCACAGTTAGCAAAAGGCCAAATTCTGGAAGTGGTTAGCGACTGCCCGCAGTCGATCAATAACATCCCGCTGGATGCTAAAAACCACGGATACACCGTGCTGGATATTCAGCAGGATGGCCCAACCATCCGCTATTTGATTCAGCGTTAACACACTTAAAGCGAGGGGCATTCCCTCGCTTTAATTCACCTTGAGCGTTTTTGCAGTGATATAAAAGATTTTACTTCGTGCGATGGCGAGTTATGAAATATGAATTAAGATTATTCTCATAAACTCTTAATGGAATATCGCCATGCGTGATTTCTTTTCCACATTAATGTATGACTTGAAAATAAATACTGCAAAATCAAAGGTCATCATCTTAATTTTTCGGCTGGCGACCATTCATGCCAAAACAAAAGCGTTGTATCCCCTTTCATTGCTTTTTGTGATTCTCAACAGGCTGATTAATGAGGGCCTGTTTGGCGTGGAACTTTCCTATCATTTACAGATAGGGAAAGGCTTTAAAATTTGGCACGGTAACTCCATGATCATAAACAGAAGCTGTGTGATTGGCGAAGGCTTTACCATCAGGCAGTTTTGCACCCTCGGCAGCAACAAAAATGGCGTGGATATCAAATTTAAAGTCGGGAATAACGTCAATATGGGCGCCCACTCCTGCATCATTGGCGATGATATAGAAATTGGTGATAACGTCATCATTGGTGTAGGTACTCTGGTGTTAAAAAGCGTGCCGTCAAACAGCACGGTAATATCAAGTAATAAAATGGTTGTTATTGAAAGGCATGACACCTTAGCCATTTAAATATCATACTTTCGTCGTATTTACTTATTTCAAGAAATAAATCTTTCAAATATTCGCTGCAATATTCATATGCCGCGAATTTTATATATTCAAATTAAACTCCTTCATTTTTAAATTCTTGCACCTACCTGCATAGTAAAAAAGGGTTTTTGAGGCATCGAAAACCCTCTACAGTAAAACCCCGTAGCGATCGAGAGACTGAAAACAGGTCACTGACCGGGTATCGCATTTACTATTGGGGATAAAATGAAGAAGATTTTGTGGGTTGCTGTCACTGCAATGGTGTTAGCGGGTTGTGCAACCAAGGGCACAAGAATTATGCATATTCAGGCTAACTGTGATGCGGTTAATCCCGAGCCAAAGGATTTCTATAATTTCGTGAGCTGCATGAAATCCGGGATCAAACAAGATGAAGCCCTTGCATCCACTCCGGTTGTGATCAAATACCTGACGATGGCCGATCGTCTTTCTGCTCGCGCCCGTGCTGGGGAAATTTCACTTGCCCAGGCGCAATGGGAACTTGATGGATATTACCGACAGGCCAATCCGCGTGCTCGCCACCGACGTGCGCCTAAGCCTGTAGAGGTGAATCAGGTTACAACCCCACCGGCCACAGTCAGCGCTCAGTAACAGACGCAGAATATCCGTGTGATTAGTGCATATTGCGCTGAGCACACGGCTCCACTAAACCTGCATGTTCATGACTTCCTGGTAAGCCGACACCAGCTTATTACGCACCTGAATGCCCATCTGTAGCGAAACCGACGATTTTTGCAGATCGACCATCACATCATTCAGCGCAACGCCTGGCGTACCAAGCGCAAATTTCTCAGCTTGGGTGCGAGCCGCGGTTTGCGTTTCGCTGATGCGCCCAAGTGCTGCCTGGAGCTCACCGGCAAAGCTCACTTTAGGTTCATAATTTTGAACCGGATTCCCCGCCGATAGCGCCGTTGCCTGCAACTGCTGAAGTACGCCTTCAATGCCCTGAATCGCCATTTCCCTGCCCCAGTAAATTTTAACGCGGCAAGATTATCACCTTGTCAATAGGATAAAGGCCTTAAATAGCAGCAATAAATAGAGCTAATTCAGCCATCGAAAATTCTCAAACAGAAAATAATGGCGACGCCTTTTGTTGTGATTGTCGACCCGGGAGCTCGTTTTGTTCACTTTTACGCTTAACAATGATGTTTACGCCCAGCCGCGAGGTGCTAAATGACCGCTGCGGCCCAGGCACAAACGCCCCAAAACAAAACCCAGGAGTGGCTAACCCGCATTCGTGCAAATCCTAAAATTCCGCTGATGGTTGCCGGGGCTGCGGCCATCGCCATTATTGTCGCGCTGGTGCTGTGGGCTAAAACGCCTGACTATAAAGTGCTTTACAGCAACCTGGCCGATCAGGACGGCGGCGCAATCGTCACTCAGTTAACCCAAATGAACGTGCCGTACCGCTTCTCGGATAACGGCAGCGCCATTTTGGTTCCGGCTGATAAAGTCCACGAATTACGTTTACGTATGGCCCAGCAAGGGCTGCCGAAAGGCGGCGCAGTGGGTTTTGAGCTGCTGGATCAGGAAAAATTTGGTATCAGCCAGTTTAGCGAACAGGTCAACTACCAGCGTGCGCTGGAAGGCGAGCTGGCTCGCACTATCGAAACACTGGGCCCGGTAAAAACCGCCCGCGTACACCTGGCGATGCCGAAACCTTCTTTGTTTGTTCGTGAACAAAAATCCCCTTCAGCTTCCGTAACGCTCAGCCTTGAGCCGGGACGCGCATTAGATGAAGGGCAAATCAGCGCCGTTGTGCATATGGTTTCCAGCGCGGTGGCAGGCTTACCGCCGGGCAATGTAACGCTGGTCGATCAAGGCGGTCACCTGCTTACTCAGTCCAATACCGCAGGGCGCGATCTGAATGATGCTCAACTGAAATATGCGATGGATGTCGAAAACCGCTATCAGCGCCGCATCGAAGCGATTCTTGGCCCTATCGTTGGCAGCAGCAATGTCCACGCGCAGGTTACCGCGCAGATCGATTTCTCCAATAAAGAGCAGACCGAAGAGCAGTATCGCCCGAATAGCGATCCTTCTCAGGCGGCGGTGCGTTCACGCCAGTTAAATCAAAGCGAGCAGGTCAATGGCCGCAACCCAGGCGGCGTGCCGGGAGCGCTGTCAAACCAACCCGCACCGCCGAACAACGCCCCCATTGCGACGCCACCGCAAAATAATGCCGCGAACGCTGCACAGCAAAATCAGTCGACGTCGATGGGGGGTTCTACGCCAACCGGCTCAAGCAATACTCAGCGCGATGAAACCACCAACTATGAAGTCGATCGCACCATTCGCCATACCAAGCTGAACGTGGGCGACGTGCAGCGCCTCTCGGTGGCGGTGGTCGTCAATTACCGCCAGTTGAGCGATGGCAAACCGCTGCCGTTGACCGCCGATCAGATGAAACAGATTGAAAATCTGACGCGCGAAGCGATGGGCTATTCCGACAAACGCGGCGATACCCTCAACGTAGTTAACTCTCCGTTTAGCGCCATTGAAGATACCAGCAACGAGCTTCCGTTCTGGCAGCAACAAGCCTTCTTCGAAATGTTGATGTCGGCGGGTCGTTGGTTGGTGGTGCTGATTGTGGCCTGGCTGCTGTGGCGCAAAGTAGTGCGCCCACAACTGCAACGCAAAGAAGTGGCCCAGCAGGCACAAATGGAAGCCCAGCGTCAGCGCGTGGAAGAGGATGAAGCCGTTTCTGTTCGCCTGACCAAGGACGAGCAACAGCAACAACGCAAAGCGAACCAGCGCCTGAGCGCCGAAGTCATGAGCCAGCGTATTCGCGAGATGTCTGATAACGATCCGCGCGTGGTTGCGCTGGTGATTCGCCAATGGATGAGTAACGAACTATGAGTATTAGCGGAACAGAGAAAAGCGCCATTCTGTTGATGACCATTGGTGAAGACCGCGCAGCGGAGGTGTTTAAACACCTGAGCCCGCGCGAGGTTCAACATCTCAGCTCGGCGATGGCCAGTATTCGCCAGATTTCTAATAAACAGCTCACCGAAGTATTAGCCGAGTTCGAGCAAGAAGCCGAGCAATATGCGGCGCTATCGATTAACGCCAACGACTACCTGCGTTCGGTGCTGATCAAAGCCCTGGGCGAAGAGCGCGCATCCAGCCTGTTGGAAGACATTCTGGAAACCCGCGAAACCACCTCGGGCATGGAAACGCTCAACTTTATGGAGCCGCAAAGCGCTGCCGATCTGATTCGCGACGAGCACCCACAAATCATCGCCACGATTTTGGTTCACCTCAAACGCGGCCAGGCGGCCGACATTCTGGCGCTGTTCGACGAGCGTTTACGCCACGATGTGATGCTCCGTATCGCCACCTTCGGCGGCGTACAGCCTGCGGCGCTGGCAGAGTTGACCGAAGTGCTCAACAACCTGCTTGACGGCCAAAACCTCAAACGCAGCAAAATGGGCGGCGTGAGAACCGCAGCAGAAATCATCAACTTGATGAAAACTCAGCAGGAAGAAGCGGTCATTTCTGCCGTTCGCGATTTCGACGGCGAGCTGGCGCAAAAAATTATCGACGAGATGTTCCTGTTCGAAAATCTGGTCGAAGTGGACGACCGCAGTATTCAGCGCCTGTTGCAGGAAGTGGAATCCGAATCGCTGCTTATCGCCCTCAAAGGTGCCGAACAGCCGCTGCGCGAGAAGTTCCTGCGCAATATGTCGCAACGTGCGGCGGATATTCTGCGCGACGACCTCTCCAACCGTGGCCCGGTGCGCCTGTCGCAGGTGGAAAACGAACAGAAAGCCATTCTGCTTATTGTGCGTCGCCTGGCAGAAACCGGCGAGATGGTGATTGGCACCAGCGAGGATACCTATGTCTAACGGGCTACCGTGGAAAATCTGGACGCCTGACGATCTCGCTCCGCCCTCTCAGGCGTTCGAGCCGCTGTTTCAGTCCGATGCAGACGTTGAGGAAGCGGAACATCCGCAGCCAAACGAGTCGGATTTACAGCAGCAACTTGCCCAGATGCAGATGCAGGCGCACGAGCAAGGTTATCAGTCAGGCCAGGCGGAAGGTCAGAAAATCGGCATTGAAGAAGGCCGAAAAGCAGGATTTCAGCAGGGGCTCGAGCAAGGCCTGGCTGAAGCAAAACAGCAGCAAGCACCGGTGCATGCCCGCATGCAGCAACTGGTCAGCGAATTTCAGTACACGCTGGATGCGCTCGATAGCGTTATCGCCTCGCGTTTGATGCAAATGGCGCTGGAAGCGGCTCGCCAGGTGATCGGCGAGACAAAAAGCATTGATAACACGGCGCTGATTAAACAGATTCAAACGCTGTTGCAACAGGAGCCGATGTTCAGCGGCAAACCGCAGTTGCGCGTCCATCCTGACGATCTGCAGCGCGTCGAAGAGATGCTGGGTGCCACGCTCAGCCTGCATGGCTGGCGGCTGCGGGGCGATCCGAGTC
The DNA here is from genome assembly GCF_040786275.1 of Buttiauxella gaviniae. NCBI lineage: Bacteria > Pseudomonadati > Pseudomonadota > Gammaproteobacteria > Enterobacterales > Enterobacteriaceae > Buttiauxella > Buttiauxella gaviniae. The sequence continues at coordinate 3,747,389 of NZ_JBFMVT010000002.1, read as the reverse complement.
TGCACCAGGGCGGGTGTAAAGTTTCCGCTGACGAAGGCGACCTCGACGCCAGCGTCGCCACGCGCTGGCAGGAACTTTGCCGCCTCGCAGCCCCTGGAGTGTTGTAATGACTGCCCGTCTGACTCGCTGGCTAAACACGCTCGACAATTTCGAAGCACGCATGTCGCAAATGCCCACGGTTCGCCGTTATGGCCGCCTGACGCGGGCAACCGGCCTGGTGCTGGAGGCGACCGGCCTGCAATTGCCGCTCGGCGCAACCTGTATTATCGAACAGCATTCCCGCGATATTGAGTGTGAAGTGGTCGGTTTTAACGGCCAAAAGCTGTTTCTGATGCCGCTTGAAGAAGTGGAAGGGATTTTGCCCGGCGCGCGCGTCTACGCCAGGGCAACCAGCGAAGGCGGCCTGCACAGCGGGAAACAATTGCCGCTGGGGCCTGCCCTGTTGGGCCGCGTGCTGGATGGCAGCGGACGCCCGCTCGACAGCCTTCCCGCCCCTGAAACCACCACGCTTGGTGCGCTCGGTGCGGCTCCGTTCAACCCTTTACAACGTACGCCGATTGTACACGTTCTGGATGTAGGCGTGCGCCCAATCAACGCTCTGCTGACGGTTGGGCGTGGGCAGCGTATGGGGCTGTTTGCCGGTTCCGGCGTGGGTAAAAGTGTGCTGCTTGGGATGATGGCCCGCTACACCCAGGCCGATGTGATTGTGGTGGGTTTGATTGGCGAGCGTGGGCGTGAAGTTAAAGACTTTATCGAAAACATTCTCGGCCCTGAAGGCCGCGCCCGCTCTGTTGTGATCGCCGCCCCTGCGGATGTTTCCCCGCTGCTGCGTATGCAGGGTGCCGCCTACGCCACGCGCATTGCGGAAGATTTCCGCGACCGCGGTCAGCATGTGCTGCTGATTATGGATTCCCTCACCCGCTACGCGATGGCGCAGCGTGAAATCGCCCTGGCGATTGGCGAACCTCCGGCCACCAAAGGCTACCCGCCTTCCGTGTTTGCCAAACTTCCGGCGCTGGTTGAGCGCGCGGGGAACGGCATTTCCGGCGGCGGTTCGATTACCGCGTTTTATACGGTTCTGACCGAAGGTGACGATCAGCAAGATCCGATTGCCGACTCGGCGCGCGCCATTCTTGACGGCCATATCGTGCTGTCACGCCGCCTGGCTGAAGGTGGGCACTACCCGGCCATTGATATTGAAGCGTCGATCAGCCGCGCCATGACATCCCTGATTACCGATGAGCACTACGCGCGGGTACGGCATTTCAAACAACTGTTATCCAGCTTCCAGCGCAACCGCGATTTGGTCAGCGTCGGGGCATACGCCAAAGGCAGCGATCCGCAGCTCGATAAAGCCATTGTGCTGTGGCCGCAGTTGGAAGCCTTTTTGCAACAAGGGATTTTTGAGCGCAGCGGTTGGGAAGAAGCTTGCCAGTCTCTGGAGATTATTTTCCCGACGGTTTGATGGCCGGTAATCGGTGGATGGCGCTGTCGCTTATCCCCCCTACAACGGCCTTTCGTAGGTTGGGTAAGCGCAGCGCCACCCGACAGGATTTGGTGGGAGGACATCATGAACCAAAGCACAGCCCTGGATACCCTGCGCGACCTTGCCCAGAAAGAGGTTGAGGATGCGGCGGTACGCTTAGGGGAGATGCGCCGCGGCTGCCAGCAGGCGGAAGAGCAGCTCACTATGCTGATCAACTATCAGTATGAGTACAGCTCCAGCCTCAATGACAGCATGGCTCAGGGCATTGCCAGTAACCGCTGGCAAAATTATCAGCAATTTATACAGACGCTGGAGAAGGCTATCGACCAGCATCGCCAGCTGCTTTTGCAGTGGAATAACAAAGTCAGCCAGGCGCTGAATCTCTGGCAAGAGAAGCAAAAAAGATTGCAGGCCTGGAGCACGTTGCAGGACAGAAAAGCCGCCCAGATGCTGCTGGCTGAAAACAAGCTCGATCAAAAACAGATGGATGAATATGCCCAGCGGGCAACACTGAGGAAAGTAGAATGATTACACAGCCCCTGATGATAACTTCTCCTGATGTCGCAAGCAGTACGCCTGGCCCTGGGAGTGCTGCAACCGGTGACAAAGGTTTCAGCGAAGATTTCCTGAGCCTGCTGGGCAAAGCGTTACCGGGCCAGCTCACGCTGGCAGATGGCAAAACCGTATCACTCGAAGCGGCGCTTAATAAAACGGCTGCGAAAGGTAGCGCTACGGCCGATGAAAAAACCACGCTTGCGTCGCTGCTGAATAATCTTGATACGCCAGAAGGCTTGTCCGCGCTGTTATCCAGCGTGAAAAAAACCGGCAGCGACGAGAAACTGGCACAGGTTGAAGCGCAGCAGGAGCAGGATCACTCGTTGAGCACTGCTGATATGCAGGCATTAAGCGCGCTGTTTGCCATGTTGCCGCAGCAACTGCCTGCCACCAGCGCAGTCGCTATTCCGGCTGAAGGTGACAAAAATGTTTCCGTCGACCTGAAATCATTACTTTCAGGCGGCGATATTAAAAACGCGCCGGGAAATGACGCACCGAAAAACGCCCCTGCGTCAGATAAAACAATAGCGCTCGATGCCACACCAGCCGCCAAAAGCGTACCGGCCAACACTGCTGAACCTCTTCCGGATGCCAAAACATTTACCGTAAGCAACGCGGAAAATGGCAACCGTGATGCCGCAGCGAACAACACCAGCACCGCTTCCCCACTGCTGACGCCAACCGTCAGTAGCGCAACCGTCGCCACACCTGCCACAGCGCAAATTGCTGTGCCCGTAGCGCCGCAGATTAGCGCGCAGTTAGGAAGCCAGGAGTGGCAGCAGGCCGTCAGCCAGCACATCACGCTGTTCACCCGCCAGGGCCAGCAGAGTGCCGAGTTGCGCCTGCACCCTGAAGATCTGGGCCAGATCCAAATCAGCATGAAGATTGACGATAACCAGGCGCAGTTGCAGATGGTTTCAGCTCACAGCCACGTGCGTGCGGCGCTTGAAGCCACCCTGCCAAACTTACGTCTTGCCCTGGCGGAAAGCGGTATTCAGCTCGGCCAAAGCAGCATCAGCAGCGAAAGTTTTGCGGGCCAGCAGCAACAGCAGTCGGGGCAAAATCCGCAACAGTCACCGCGTTCCGCAAGCACTTTCCCGTCAATGGGTGATGGCGAAGCGCTTGCTGTGCCTGCCAGCGTGCAGCGTTTAGCGTCGGGGAATAACGCGGTGGATATTTTTGCCTGAGACGCGTTCCCTAAGCTAAACGTCAGAGTTAACAACAAATATCCCCTGTTTTCGGGCCTTTGAACGCCCGACGACGCGGGATAATTAATTCATATGCAGTACCGATACAGGAAAGATGCGTTTTATGACTGACAACGCTTTGCCAAAAGGCCGCAAGCGCTCCATCTGGATGCCGTTACTGGTCCTGATTACTCTTGCAGCCTGTGCTACCGCGGGCTATAGCTACTGGCGTATGCAGCAGCAGCCTGCCTCTGCGCAAGTTAAAGCGCCTGAGCCACCGCCAGCGCCGGTGTTTTTCGCACTGGATACCTTCACCGTGAACCTCGGTGATGCTGACCGCGTGCTGTACATCGGCATCACATTGCGTCTGAAAGATGAAGCCACGCGCCAGCGTTTGAGCGAGTTTCTGCCGGAAGTGCGCAGCCGTTTGCTGCTGCTGTTTTCCCGCCAGGATAGCGCGGCGCTTGCCACCGATGAAGGCAAACAGAAGCTGGTTGAAGCCATAAAGAACACTTTGGCTCCGCCGCTTGTCGCCGGTCAACCTCAACAGGCAGTCAGCGACGTGCTGTATACCGCCTTTATTTTGCGGTAATCCCATGGGCGATAGCATTCTTTCTCAGGCCGAAATTGACGCGCTGTTAAACGGCGACAGCGATAACGCTGACGAACCCAAAACCAGCGTCGTCAACGAAACCGACATTCGTCCGTACGATCCTAATACCCAACGCCGCGTGGTGCGCGAGCGTCTCCAGGCATTAGAGATCATCAACGAGCGGTTTGCGCGTCAGTTCCGTATGGGGCTGTTTAACCTATTACGCCGCAGCCCAGACATTACCGTCGGGGCGATTCGCATTCAGCCGTATCACGAATTTGCCCGTAATTTGCCGGTACCCACCAACCTCAACCTGATGCACCTCAAACCGCTGCGCGGCACCGGTTTATTCGTGTTTTCACCGAGCCTGGTTTTTATCGCCGTTGATAACTTATTCGGCGGCGACGGCCGCTTCCCCACCAAGGTGGAAGGCCGGGAGTTTACCCACACCGAACAGCGCGTGATTAACCGCATGCTGAAGCTGGCGCTGGAATCCTATAGCGATGCATGGAAAGCCATTTATCCGCTCGAAGTGGAATATGTGCGTTCCGAAATGCAGGTGAAATTCACCAATATCACCACGTCGCCTAACGATATTGTAGTGAATACGCCGTTCCACGTGGAAATCGGCAACTTGACCGGCGAGTTTAATATCTGCCTGCCGTTCAGCATGATTGAACCGCTGCGCGAGCTGCTGGTAAACCCGCCGCTGGAAAACTCCCGCCAGGAAGACCAGAGCTGGCGCGATACGTTAGTGCGCCAGGTACAGCATTCCGAGCTGGAACTGATCGCGAACTTCGCTGACATCCCGCTGCGCTTATCACAAATTTTAAAATTGAAGCCGGGCGACGTACTGCCGATTGATAAACCGGACCGGATCCTGGCACACGTTGACGGTGTTCCGGTCCTGACCAGTCAGTACGGCACGCTTAACGGCCAGTACGCTTTGCGCGTCGAACATTTGATCAACCCGATACTGAATTCGCTGAACGAGGAACAGCCCAAATGAGTGATATTAATCAACCGTCCGACGACAATGCAGGCTCCGTGGACGATCTGTGGGCTGATGCGCTAAACGAACAGAAAGTCTCCACCAAAAGTACCGCCGACAGCGTGTTCCGCGCGCTGGAAGGGAATGACGTGGCCGGGGCGATGCAGGACATCGACCTGATTATGGATATTCCCGTCAAACTGACGGTGGAGCTGGGTCGCACGCGCATGACGATTAAAGAGCTGCTGCGTTTATCGCAGGGTTCCGTTGTTGCGCTGGATGGTTTAGCGGGCGAACCGCTCGATATTCTGATTAACGGCTATTTGATTGCCCAGGGCGAAGTGGTCGTGGTGGCGGATAAATACGGTGTACGTATCACGGACATCATTACCCCGTCTGAACGTATGCGTCGCCTGAGCCGCTAAGCCATGAAAACCCAGGCTACGGTACAACAACCTGCCACCACCAGCGCCGGTTCAACGCTGGTGCAGGTGAGCGGCGCGTTAACGGCGATTATTATTTTCATTCTGCTTGCCGCCTGGGTCGCCAAACGCTTTGGCTTTGCGCCCAAAACGGGTTCGAGCAAAGAGATGAAAGTCAGCGCCAGTTGCAGCGTTGGCCCGCGTGAACGCGTGGTGATTGTGGATGTGCAGGACGCGCGCCTGGTGCTCGGCGTCACCGCCGGGCAAATCACCCATTTGCACACGCTGCCAGCCGCACCGGTGAGCGAAATTGTCTCGCCAGCGCCGCCTGCGGATTTCCAGAGTCTGATGAAAACCCTGCTTAAACGTAACGGGAAAGATTGATGAAACGTTGGCTCCCCTTCTCGTTGCTCGGCCTGCTGTTGGTAATGCCTACTGCCTTCGCTCAACTGCCGGGGTTTGTCAGCCAGCCGATGGCAAACGGCGGTCAGAGTTGGTCGCTGCCGGTACAAACGCTGGTCTTTATTACCTCACTGACGTTTTTACCGGCCATTTTGCTAATGATGACCAGCTTCACACGCATCATTATTGTTTTTGGCCTGTTACGCAGCGCGTTAGGCACCCCGTCTGCACCGCCTAACCAGGTCTTGCTTGGCCTGGCGCTATTCCTGACGTTTTTCATTATGGCGCCGGTGTTCGATAAAATTTATACCGATGCCTATCAGCCGTTTAGCGAAAACAAAATCCAGATGGATGAAGCCCTGGAAAAAGGGTCAAAGCCGCTGCGCGAGTTCATGTTGCGACAAACGCGTGAAGCGGATCTCGCGCTGTTTGCGCGTCTGGCGAATACCCCACCGCTCGAAGGTCCGGACGTGGTGCCGATGCGCATCCTGCTACCGGCTTACGTCACCAGCGAGCTGAAAACCGCCTTCCAGATTGGCTTTACGGTCTTTATTCCGTTTTTGATTATCGACCTGGTGATCGCCAGCGTCCTGATGGCGCTGGGGATGATGATGGTGCCCCCGGCAACCATTGCCCTGCCCTTCAAATTAATGCTTTTTGTATTGGTGGATGGCTGGCAGTTGCTGGTGGGCTCGCTTGCGCAAAGTTTCTACAGTTAAAGGGGAAGAAGATGACGCCTGAGTCAGTCATGATGATGGGCACCGAAGCGATGAAAGTGGCTTTGGCGCTCGCCGCCCCGTTGTTGATGGTCGCCCTGGTGACGGGTCTGGTGATCAGTATGTTGCAGGCCGCTACCCAGATAAACGAAATGACGCTTTCGTTTATTCCCAAAATCCTTGCCGTGTTTGTCACCATTATCGTTGCCGGGCCGTGGATGCTTAATCTGCTGCTGGATTATATGCGCACGCTGCTGACGAATATTCCGATGAATATTGGATGATTCACATTGATAGCGGGCAGTGGCTCACGTTATTGAGTATGGGATTCTGGCCATTTCTACGCGTTTTGGCTCTGATTTCTACCGCCCCGATTCTGAGTGAACGTGCCATTTCCAAAAAGGTAAAAGTTGGCCTGGCGCTGATGATTACCTGGATAATCGCACCCACGATTCCCTCAAGCAGCGTGACGATTTTCTCCGCGGCAGGGTTTTGGCTCGCCGCGCAGCAAATTCTGATTGGCATCGCGCTGGGCTTTACGATGCAGTTTGCTTTTGCCGCCGTGCGCACCGCCGGGGAGATCATCGGCCTGCAGATGGGGCTCTCATTCGCCACCTTCTTTGACCCTGGAAGCCGTTTAAATATGCCGGTGCTTGCCCGCTTTATGGACATGCTGGCGATGCTGCTTTTTCTGGTGTTTAACGGCCATCTGTGGCTGATTTCGATGCTGGTCGACACATTTCATACTCTGCCCATCGGCGGGAATCCGATTAACAGTAACGCTTTTATGGCGCTGACGCGTGCAGGCGGGCTGATCTTCCTCAATGGGTTAATGCTCGCGCTGCCGCTGATTACACTGCTGCTGACGCTGAACATTGCCCTCGGTTTGCTTAACCGTATGTCACCCCAGCTTTCGGTGTTTGTGATTGGTTTTCCGCTCACGCTTGCGGTTGGCATATTAGTGATGACGGCATTAATTCCTTTAATGGCTCCGTTCACCGAGCATTTATTTAGTGAAGTATTTAATTTACTCGCCGATATTGTCAGTGAGATCCCCGCCAATTAATCCCACATCGTTTGCAATGCCTTCCTGAGGATATTCCTAAAAGCATTCATGAATAACATCCACCAGGATATATCCGGCGTGGCTTATATGCTTTTAGCTATCTCACATAACGCAACATTCACTTTACTTTGAGAGCATTCTTAACAAATTATACATAACTTTACTAGATAGTAATTACGCCTAAAATACAACATTACGATTACGGGTGGGGGATTATGTCAACGATCATTATGGACCTATGCAGCTATACCCGGTTGGGATTAACAGGATATTTGACCAGCCGTGGTATCCGAAAACGACAGATGACCAACGTCGAGACGATAGAGGAACTCTCGCTCGCCTGTGAAACTCAGACGCCGAATGTGGTGTTTATTAATGAAGACTGTTTTATTCATGATGCGCAAAGTAGCGAGCGAATTAAGCAGATCATTAATCAGCATCCCAATACTTTATTTCTGGTGTTTATGGCGATAGCCAATATTCATTTTGATGAATATCTTTTGGTCCGCAGCAATCTACTGATCAGTTCAAAATCTATAAAACCAGAATCACTGGACGAAATCCTTTCAGAATATTTAGCAAAGAATGCGCACTGCATCGGGCATATTAATTTACCCACGTTATCATTAAGCCGTACCGAGTCCAGTATGCTTAAAATGTGGATGTCCGGACAAGGCACGATTCAAATATCCGACCAGATGAATATCAAAGCGAAAACGGTCTCCTCTCACAAAGGCAATATTAAACGCAAGATAAAGACGCACAATAAGCAGGTGATTTATCACGTGGTGCGTTTGACCGATAATGTTACCAACGGGATTTTTGTTAATTTACGTTGATGACGGGTGGCGCTGCGCTTACCCGGCCTACAAACCGAAATTTGTAGGGTGGATAAGCGCAAGCGTCATCCACCGAAAATAGATTATTCAGAGCGCTCCACAAAAATACCGTCCGGGTGGCCTAACTCGTTAAAGAACCAGATGCCCAGCGGGTACTCCTCGAGCGACACCAGATACATCGTCCCTTCACTAAATTGCTCGACTGCTAACACAACGCCTGGCCGACGCGGGCCGCCATCGGTTTTGACTGTGACGCGATCGTTGATATTCATAACAAAAGTCCTCCGGTTTCTTTGTGCCAGTGTAGATCAAAAACGACTCATTCGCATCGGATGGTAAGCCGCCGTGAGCATTTAGTTAACCGTCTATACTTACACTCGGGTACATCTGGAGGGCGACAGCATGAAGACCGCGAAAGAGCTCAATGAAACCGCAGGCATTGATGTTGATGCGCTGTTAGCGGCCATCAATGAGATAAGCGAAAGCGAGGTGACGCGTGCCAATGACGATCCGCATCGGGTAAGTATCGATGGCCGCACATGGCACACCTATTCCGAACTTGCGGAGGCTTTTGAGCTGGATATCCATGATTTTAGCGTTAACGAAGTGAACCGCTGATAAAAGAATCCCGGCAAGAAAGCCGGGATGAAACTTGCGTACGCAAGAAGCACTTGAAAAATTCGTTACATCAGGAAATCTGATGTGTGCTCACATTACCGTAAATTTATTTCAAAACAATGAAATATTCATAGTATGGATAGCTGAAAAGTGACAATGGACACGGCAAAAAACGCCGTAAATCCTTATGCGTCGCGGCCTGGACGCGTCAGTGCGTCTACTTATTTATGATTAGATAAAATTTTAATTGAGAGTTTTCCTATCTATCAGGATCACTGTTTTTGAATTTTAGGAGAAGCGCCATGCCGCAGTTGCACGAACCGTTATTAATTGTTTCCGATCTTGATGGCACGCTACTGGAACATCATTCCTACAATTGGGAAGCCGCACGTCCGTGGATTGAGGTATTACGCGACCACAATATCCCCTTAATTTTGTGTAGCGCGAAAAGCGCGGCGGAAATTATTGACTGGCAAAATGCCCTGGCCTTAACCGGGCAGGCGTTTATCGCAGAGAACGGGGCGGTGATTCAACTTGATGCGCGCTGGAGCGACCATAAAGACTACCCTCGCCTGTTAACCGGCATTCGCCATGAAGAACTGTTCTCCCTGCTTGATAAGCTGCGCCAAAAGTTTGGTTTTAAATTCACCTGCTTCGCCGATGTCGACGAAAGTACCCTGTGCGAATTGACGGGGCTTACCCGCAACCAGGCAAGTCTTGCCAAACTCAGCGAAGCCTCGGAAACCTTAATCTGGCGGGATACCGACGAACAGTTGGCAGCATTTAATGACCAGCTCGCGGCGCTGGGTTTGATGATGTTGCAGGGCGGGCGATTCTGGCATGTTCTGGACATGCAGGCGGGCAAAGATAAAGCGCTTCACTGGCTACAAGAGCAGTTTCAGCATCGCGAAGGGAAACCCCATATCACCCTTGGGCTTGGCGACAGTCCAGCCGATGCACCGCTGCTCGAAAGCGTTGATTATGCTGTGATCGTCAAAGGCTATAGCCGCCAGGCGGTGACGCTACAAAATGATAACGCCCAGCGGGTCTATCGCACGCAGGCCTATGGCCCTGAAGGCTGGAAAGAGGGTCTTGATCACTTTATCCCTCTTAAATAACTTCTCATTTAATCCGCACTACAAACCTGATTGCGGCCATTTTGCTTCGCTTTATATAGGCGATGGTCCGCATAGGTTTGCAGCCGCTCAAAATCGTAATCGTTAAATTCGAATGCGCTGCTCACGCCAAACGAGGCGCTGATCCTGACCGTATTCCCCTGCTTTAACAGCAGCTCCCTGCTATTAATGCGCACGCGGATGCGCTCGGCCACTTTCACGGCCTCTTCAAGCGTGGTGCCAGGCAGAACAATACAAAACTCTTCGCCCCCCACGCGCCCTGCCACGTCGCCATGACGAAACGCATCGCTGAGCATCGCTGCCGCGTGGGCGAGGACTTTGTCTCCGCTGCTGTGCCCAAACCTGTCGTTGATGCTTTTGAAGAGATCGAGATCCATCTGAATGACAGAGAACGGCACCTTTTGTTGCTGGCATTGCTTCGATAACGCCCGCGCAATATCAAAGAAAGCCCCCCGGTTATACAAGCGGGTTAATGTGTCGTAGTTGGCACGCCAGGAGAGCGTCTGTTGCAGGCTATACATGTTATTTACCAGATTGCGAATCACAATCCAGGAGACAAACAGCATCAGCGTAAACAGCACCCACAGAACGCTCAGGACGATACTGATCCGGCCAAACTCACCTTGTACCCCTTCTTGCAGGGTGTGAACTTTTACCAGCAGGCCATCAAAATTGTTGAGCTTCGCCCAGGTGATAAAACGGCTGTCCATGCGTAATTCACCCTGATCGCCCTGCTTTGCCGCCGTCACGACACCGGCAATTTGTGCCAGTTGGGGCTCGGTAAATAACGGATGCTTCGGCAAGTTTTCAGCAGAAGTTGCTATAGGATTGAATTCGTTGTCATACAGCAGCACCGTGCCTTCATGGTCGTCATATTTGGCTTGCTGTAAAAAACTGTGCAGCGACTCGATGGGGTAATCCAACGCCAGAACGCCATACCAACGCCCGTTATAGTCCAGCGGGACCGTCGCAGTAAGGATTTGCCCGGAGGCAAAAACAGGGGCAAAGGTATGCGTCCATTTCAGGGTTCGCGACGGGTTATTTTGCGGGGACTGGGACGAAAAATAGGGCTGCGCAATCAGGCGGTAATAGAGTGCGATGATCTTCGGGTCATTGGCCGGCGGCGTGCTGGTGAGGAAAAATCCGCTGCGTGAAGCATAAAACATCCGTTGCTGTAACGGTCGCGATCTGTCGGATAAACGCATGATATAACTTAATTCCAGCGCCGAGCTGAGTTCCGAGTGAAGCGTCTTTTCGTCACGGTCGAGCAACGGGCTGCTATTCACAAATTCATCAGACACCCCGCTCATCGGCAGGCTGCGGTTCATATCCAGGCGTAATTGCCAGAAAGGCTGGGTGCGTAAAAGGTCAAAATCCGCCAGCGATTTGCGGGTTCTGTCGGTTGAGATCGGGGATTGCAGCGCATATTGCATGGCATTGCGATAAAACAGCAGGTTATCGATGTTGTGCTGCAGTTGCCTGTCGAGCAAGGTGGCGACGCTATCAAGGCTGTTACGCTGGTTAGCAACGTAGGCACCTTCAAGCACCATCGCTTCACGCCAGGTCAGCACCGTCGAGAACAAAAATACCACGATAAAACAGATGTTAACGACTTTTTGCGGGCTTTTAAAACGGCTTATTACGCGTTGAATTGCATTGCCAAACACTGACACTCTCCCTGATACCGCAATTTTCTAAAGCCATTTATATCTGCCGTATCCAGGATTATCGCAAGGCGTGGGCCGATTCTTATACAGAGAATCATACATTATTCGCCACGATGATTACTAAGGGTAAATATATTCAGGGGAAGTATATTTATAAAAAAACCCGGTCAGTTTCACCGGGTTTTTTCAGCTTATCCTTGTGCGCTTCCCCCTGTCGCCAGCGGGGCTAAGTCATCCTCACGGAAGGCTTCGCGCTTTACACCATAACCATCATACCAACGACACTCCACCATACCGCTGGAAAACCCGGTAACAATCATCCTTGGGCCACCATTTTTAGGCTGGACTTCATCGCTGACCACATAGACCATAACTGCCTCCTGTATCAGGGGTGAAAACTTCTAAAGTTATAGTCAATGAGTTAGCGTTTTGCCTGGTTTACAATGAAAATTTGTGCAAATGATCAGTGCGCAGCCTTCCCTCGCAGGCGGTTTATGCCGTTAACCACCGCCAGGACAATTGCCCCGATAATAAAACCGATCACCAGATTGGCGAGCGTAGGCGCAAATAAGTGCACGAAACCACCGAACTTTTGTGCCCCGTTTTCGATGGCGTGATGCAGAACCGGAATACCGTGCACCAGAATCCCACCGCCCACCAAAAACATCGCCAGGGTGCCGACGACCGACAAGAACTTCATCAGCCACGGAGCCAGAACCAACAAACCTTTCCCGATACCGCGTGCAACTGCCGAGGTTTTTTCCACCAGCCAAAAACCCAGGTCGTCGAGCTTGACGATAATCCCCACCAGGCCATAAACGCCAATGGTAACGACGATGGCGATCCCGGACAGCACCAGCACCTGATTGAGTAGCGGCGCATCCGCTACGATGCCTAACGTGATGGCGATGATTTCCGCCGACAGAATAAAGTCGGTGCGAATCGCCCCTTTTACTTTGTCGCTTTCATAAACTAACGGGTCCTGAGCGGCTATCTCATCGAGGCGTTTTTGCCGCTCTTCGGGCGTCTCTTTGTGTTTGCGGGCATGAAGCGTATGCATTACCTTCTCCACGCCTTCGTAACAAAGAAACGCACCGCCAATCATTAATAACGGCGTGATGGCCCACGGCGCGAAAGCGCTGATCACCAGCGCCAGAGGCACGAGAATCAATTTGTTGAGAAAAGACCCTTTCGCGACCCGCCACACCACCGGTATTTCTCGATTGGCCCGCACACCGGAAACTTGTTGTGCATTAAGCGATAAATCATCGCCCAGTACCCCGGCGGTTTTCTTCGCCGCCAGTTTTCCCATCATTGAGATATCGTCCAATAAGGTGGCAATATCATCGAGCAATGTTAATAAGCTACTTCCCGCCAAAATGAGCATCCTTTTTTTGTTTGTCTATTCACCAGTATGGAACAAAAGCCAGCCGGTGAAAATGAAACAAGTATGTCAATAAAAATTAACATTACGCCGGTAAGTAAAATACTCGCCAGAAAGATAGTTTTGACGTTAACTATTAGCACTATTGCTAATGAATTGAGAGAAGACATGCGCGTTCGTTCGGGTCAATTATTGCCGCTGGTTGCTGCACTCTTTGCGTTGTATATCATCTGGGGTTCCACCTATTTTGCCATTGCCATTGGGGTGAAAAGTTGGCCGCCGTTTATGATGGCTGGAGTGCGCTTTATGGTTGCAGGTGTGCTGTTGATGAGCGTTTTATTGTTGCGCGGCCATAAATTGCCTGCCCTGCGCCCGATGCTTAACGCCGCATTAATTGGCGTATTGTTACTGGCGGTAGGCAACGGCTTTGTGACCGTGGCTGAACATCAGCATGTTCCTTCCGGCATTGCTGCCGTGATGGTAGCGACCGTTCCGCTCTTTACGCTCTGTTTTAGCCGACTGTTCGGGATTCAAACCCGTAAACTGGAATGGCTCGGCATCGCCATTGGCCTTGCGGGTATCGTGCTGCTTAACAGCGGCGGAAACCTGAGCGGCAATCCGTGGGGCGCGCTGTTAATCTTGATTGGCTCCCTGAGCTGGGCGTTTGGTTCGGTTTACGGTTCCCGGATTGAGTTACCCACCGGTTTGATGGCCGGAACCGTTGAAATGCTCGCCGCGGGCATTGTGCTGCTTGCCGCTTCTGCGCTAACCGGTGAGCGTCTTACCGCCATGCCGACGCCCGCAGGCTTTATGGCCGTGGCGTATCTCTCGTTATTTGGGTCGATTATTGCCATCAGCGCGTATATGTATCTTATTCGCAATGTCGCGCCTGCGGTGGCAACTAGCTATGCCTACGTTAACCCGGTCGTAGCCGTATTATTGGGCACAGGTTTTGCCGGAGAAAGTTTATCACCGGTGGAGTGGCTGGCGCTGGGGGTGATTATTTTTGCCGTGGTGCTGGTCACGTTGGGGAAATATCTGCTGCCCCCAAAGCCGGTGGTGACCGTGTGTGAAATAGAGAAGTAATCAATTCTCGGGTGGCATCTGCCACCCGTTATCATCAAACGCACTAATTCCCTGAGTATCTATCTGCGCGTATTTACCCCCGCTGCAAATCCACTCTTCCAGCCGCTCGCACAATGCGCTGTCACTCAGCTTTTTACGCCCGCGCAGAGCACACTCCCAGACCAGCAGGACTCGCCACCCTTCGCCAATCAAACGTGTGATATCCCGTTTATCGCGCGCGACATTTTTACCGATTTTTTCAAGCCAGAACTCAGTTCGCGTTGCCGGAACTTTGAAGAGATAGCAGTCGTGATGGTGCCAGAAGCAGCCGTGAGCGAAGAGCACGCAGCGGTGCTCATCAATGACAAAGTCCGGGCGCCCGGCAAGGGATGCATCCTGTACGCGGAACGTGAATCCACACTCGCTCAGTAAACCTGCCAGGCGTTTTTCGATGGCAGTATCCCGCGTTCCAATGGCACGCATGTTTTTGCTGCGAACGGCCTTGCTGTGAACATCAACCATCGTCCCTCCTGTTATGCGTATATACCCTCTCAATAATAATAAACGCCAGCAGATTTAATTGTGTACATTTTTGGACATTAATTAATAAGCGGTATTTACCTAACGCTCTGTATCAATTAAAAAACCATCAAATGCTGGTCATTAATTAACCGCAACTAAAATAATTTCACCTTTGATTCGCGGATTTAAAATGGCAACCTGTATTTGCGGTTTTTATTTTTCACAGCCCATAAATTTCGTTTGTTAATATTTGTCGCATTAATTTGGTTAACATGTAAAAAACCTTCATTTTTTCAAATCCAGATATTAACTTTATTTATACCATGCGGTTTTAAGACAATAACATGAAGCTAAATACAGTATTTTTCATCCCGGCATTGCTATTAAGTGGCGTATTCAACACCTTTGCAGGCGAAACAGAAAATATTATCGCCAGCGATTATGTGACTAACTGGAATGAAGTCATGAACGGGCAAAGCACATCGATACTACGCACCGCAGCTCTTGCCCCGGAAATTGTGAAGAACTGCCAGAATGAGGCGCCGAAGCAGTTTCGCAATGAAATAATCCTTCAGTGGGAACACAAAACCGGCACCAGAATGACTCAGAACGCCTTCCTGTCAGAGGATCTACAGTTATTCGACCGCCTGGCCACCCTTTCCTGCCTCGAAGGTGCTGATTATGAGCATAAAGGTTATGGTGAGCTTTTAGTGAAATCACTGAGCGATCAACTGCGGGATATGGATATAAAAGACGGGGAGGATGCGTACGAGCAAACAAAAACGATGCAATTCCAGACCGGCATTATGACGGCCAAATATGGCATGAGTCTTGAGAAGAATAGGTTAGCTGGTGGCATTTAATTGAGCACAAAAATGCGGGGTTGTATCGCCCCGCAATGATTTGTCTGTTACCTGAAAATGACTCAGCTTAGGTATTAATAATAGCGTTCTCTGCTTACATAGCGGGAGATTTTATGTCTAATAAATTATCAGCTTCACCAAAGGGCAATTCATCGTAAGGCAAACATTCAAACCGTTTAAGGCTGGCAGTTCTTTTCCCATTCTCCCTGTCATATAAGCGATACATTCGCAATAAAACTGAATCAACTAATTTAGCGGGTGTCGGTAAATAAGAGTCAGCCTGCCAATGAACAAGCGCACCACCACAATTAGGATCAAAAATAAAAACGTCTCCATTCCCTTCAAATACGGCTAATCCCATATGATTCTGAACATAGTCCCAGCTTCGGGTTCTGTATGCACTCCCTGCGTTTTTTCGATCATCGACAGCGCCCACAGAAAGCTTCAAAAGAACTGCCCCAGAAATACCTTTCTCGTCAATTTCATTAAATTTTTTAGCCCCATTACGCGTTTGCAAATTGAGTATTCTTTGCCTGAATGCGGTAAACCCAGGAAGGGTATAATTCATAAGGATATTCCTTGATGTTTTAAGCATCAGGGAAAAATCTCTTGAACGATGAAAAGACCGGGTTGCAGATAATTTAAGGTTTTTATCTTGATGGCACTCAGCAAGATCAGCAAGTAAAGCAAGACTAATACCACAGCATAATCCACCTCTGGACTGGACTTCATATTGTCTAAAACGGAAATTGTTTTTTTCGAAAATAGGCATTTTTTCTTCCGGGTTTATACATAACTAAATGAGAAATAAACAAAGTTGATACGATTCACTTGGACCAGGCATGGAAGATGCATTCTATTTCACAGACAGGATAGCCCTGCGATACGCCACTATCGGTGGCGAACCGTGGATACATAGAAATAGAAGAGACTCTTCTTATCGGCTCAAAGGTTCTGGCATTGCCAACCTAAGAGGTTGATTCGTCCCAACAAACTTTATTCGAGTAAGAGGAACAATGATTGGGAACGGTCCGTTGGTATGGAAAAGTTGCGGAGCATGAAGTTGGTGTGGAGCACCAATGATATGACACTCCTCTACATCTAACGTCTTATCGAACCATGAGGGTTCTGGCACACATCCAACCAATAATAATTGCGCAAGTTCTCTATCGCTTTTGTCTTGCCACCCAGCACCAATGACCTTTTCCATAAAGGCTGCTTGTTGCCTTAAATGCAAAGTAAGGTTGCGTCTGGCTGCTGGCTTCTCAGTGTTTGTTTTATAGCGGGCAACTGAATATCCAGTACTGTCTATTTCATAATAGAATTTTTCTGTGCGCGATTGCTCCCCAAAATGTCTCATTCCTCTATAGGTGGATGCCGTATAAATAATGGGTTCAAGAACACGTCCGTTGTTGTATTTCCCCAGAGTACCCGCATCATCAATTGAGCGTGACATAGAGAACCCACCAACAGCTTTTATTTCATTAGGACTACGGCTGTCAGCACGATAAAGAACTTTAATATCGTTCTCAATAATAATATTGTACATTTATTTCTCTTTAATTATCGGTACGTATAGGTAAATATTTTATCAACGTCATTCAACTAGAAAAATCAGAAAGATGACGTGAAAGAAATGAACCAGACAAACCATTGGCTGTCGAATCGCTAAAAATACATTCCTGAAAGAGATGATCTGGAAGCATCTTCCTAATCTTTGCAGATAAGTTGCAGCGACGTAATTGCGCAGAGGGCCGGTAATGGCCGCTATTATTCGTCCAGGACGTCAGTACTCCATTGTTAAAAGTCATATCTCCTGCAAAAAGTACAGGTTTCCATTTTGTGATGGAGGTATGACCTTCAATTTCAACACGATTGTTACATAAAAATGCATGGAATGGATGGCTACTATGACCATTTGTTCCAAGCCCGGGATCGCTTCCTCGGCGTTGGCTTTGATAGGACTGCGTTAAGGTTTCACTGTTATACCTGCTAATATTTCGTTGTTTACCTTCCATTAGTCTATTGAGAAGATCATAGGGTTGGCCACAATAAATATTTTCAGGTTCCTTTTCCAGGATAGCAAATAAAAAGCGGCCATGAACAGTGGGCCTGAATTTAGGGGTGGAACTCACTTGAATCAGAAAATAATCCACAGGTGAATTCCTCCCCAGAATAAACAATTGATTTTGTGTTGCTGGAGCTTGTAATGATGTCGATGTAACGGGTATGGGAGTAACAGATGACGGTGAAGGAGAATAAAAAACTGATTTCCCATTACTTTTCGAACCGAATTTATTTGGCATAAAGACCCTTATGATTTTACAGGCTATGAAAAATAAAAATCGCAAAATAAATGTAATTCAGGGTCTATTTAAACCCTGATATACCCAGGCACTCACCCTCGCAAACCAGAATAAACAGATAATTATTTTTATGAAATCATTTAAATTTTCAATAATAAAAACACTTTCAGGTCACCACCCTATAAAATAGCAGTATGATTTGGCCGTCATTTATATGTCAACGAATTTATCAGTCCATATTTGGACCAATCAATTGATGTTAGAATACATTAAAATCCTATTGCAGACTTATACAGAAAAAATCTATATTACTTTCCATAAATTAATTGGGAATCTTTTGAAACCTTCAAGAAACTTCTGGAGTTATTGTGATGGAGAGCGTATCGATTGCAAACGTGGTGATTAATCCCATGTTATTGCTTCACCGATAGAGAAAATGAATGCTGATGCGTAATAAAATTTTTTATGAACTTGCAGAAATCATTACTGGACATTCTCTCGTTGATAGTCAGTGGCTTTAAATAAAATCATGATATTAGTTTTGGAAATGGATTTAACAATTCTTGAGTTGGATATTAATCAGTCAAATGATCCTGGGTAAAAAATATGAGTAATACACAGCATAAATTAGATAAAGCAAGGCCACCCCGTGTACAAATCACCTATGACGTGGATATTGGGAATGCACAAACGGTTAAAGAATTACCGCTTGTGATTGGCGTGATGGGTGATTTTACAAAAAGCCACGATTCTCTTCGTGAACGAAAATTCCTCAATATTGATAAAGACAATTTTAGCGGAATCATGTCATCAATGAAGCCGGAGGCTGAGTTTGTAGTAGAAAGCGCACTCCCTTCTCAGCCGGGTAATCTGGCTGTTTCGCTAGTATTTAATAGTATTGATGATTTTTCTCCGGACAATATTGCCCGCCAGGTTGAGCCATTGCGCAAACTGATCGAATTACGTGAACAACTTTGCGATCTGCGTAATCGTGCGGCCAGTAATGAACGCCTGAAAGAGCAGCTTTCTCAGTTATTGAACAACCAGACCTTCGCATCTTCCTGCCTGGATAATACTCAAGGAGACGAAGAATGAGTGCTGAGCACATACTGAATGTGGCCGATGCGCCAACGCTGAGTGAAGATTATCTGGATAAAATGATCGATAACTCTCAGGCAATCCGTCGTGAATCTGACCGTGATCGCATGAAATCACAATTGAATAACTTTCTTGCGGAAGTTGTTTCAGGCGCAGTAGTAGTATCGAGCGATCTAATCGGTAGCATTGAAGCTCGTATTACCGCCATTGACGAGTTACTTTCCAACCAGATCAGCCTGATTATGCATGCGCCAGAATTTCAGAAAAAGGAATCATCCTGGCGTGGCTTGCACAAACTGGTCTCATCCAGCGTCACCGAAAATACTCAGGTTCGCGTGCTGCAATGTACCAAACAAGATTTGATCAAAGATTTTAAATCGGCATCCGATTTCGACCAATCGATACTGTTTAAATCTGTCTATGAAAGCGAGTATGGCACATTCGGTGGCGTCCCGTTCTCAGCCTTTGTCGGCGATTTCCAGTTTGATAATACCCCTCAGGATATTGAACTTCTGGAGCAAATCTCGCACGTGGCTGCTGCGGCTCATGCCCCATTCCTGAGCGCGATTGCTCCGGGCATGCTCTCAATGAACGACTTCTCTGACATGCCGCGCCCGCGCGATCTGGCGAAAATGTTCGACACCACCGATTACGCCCGGTGGCGTTCCTTCCGCCAAACGGACGACAGCCGTTATATTGGCCTGACGCTGCCCGCCGTACTTGGCCGTATGCCGTATGGAGCAAAAACCATTGCTGTCGAGACCTTCGGTTTTGAAGAGCACATCCGGGAAAATGAGGTTGGCTCCGACTATTTGTGGATTAACTCTGCCTACGAACTGGCAGGCCGCGTTATCGACTCTTTCGAGCAATATGGCTGGTGCGCATCAATTCGTGGTGTGGAAGGTGGCGGTCTGGTAAATGCCCTGCCAGCCTATAATTACGTGTCTGCCAGCGGTGAGCGTGTCATGCAATGCCCAACGCAGGTAGCAATTTCCGATCGCCGTGAAAAAGAGTTGTCCGACCTTGGCTTTATTCCTTTGGTTCATTGCAAAGGGACCGATTACGCCGCGTTCTTCGCGGTGCAATCGGTTAACAAACCACGGCTTTATAATTCCGATCAAGCTAATGCCAACGCGCGGCTTTCAAGCCAGTTACAGTACATTCTGGCAACATCACGGTTTGCTCATTACCTGAAGTCAATTGTCCGCGACAAAGTCGGTAGTTTCATGTCCCGAAGCGAATGCGAAGAGTATTTGCAGAAATGGATCATGCAATATGTCGTCGCGTCAGATAACGCCGGGCCGGAAACCAAAGCCCGTTATCCGCTGCGTGAAGCAAGCGTTGAAGTTGTAGAAGTACCTGGCTTCCCTGGTACTTTTCGTGCGATTGCCTATTTAAAACCTCACTTCCAATTGGAAGGTTTAAGTATGTCACTGCGTTTGGTCGCAGATTTGCCTGCGGCGGCCAGTGCTTAACTGTCATTTATAGAAAGGAAATAAATAATGGCAAAGTTGAAAGATTGTCAGTTCATTCAGATCACTATCGACGGTAAAGATGTTGCCGGTTCTTCTGAAGAAAAAAAATATAAGGGCTGGATGGAGGGGTATTCTCCTGCTGGCCTGTCTACCTATGCCGGTCGCGATGGGACCTATTTTGAATCCTGCGATGCTTCTATTCTGGTCACGAAAGAGACCAGCACTTTATACGAGCAATATTTGAAGCGCGGTTATAAAAAAATCTCCATCACTATTGTTCATCGTGGTTCCGACCAGTTCGACCAGGACTATGAAATTCAGCGTTCTGTTTATAACGATTGCAAATTCAATAGCCTGAACTTTGAAATGCGTGAAAAATTATTTATGAACCTTTCTTTCACTTATGAAGGAATGGTTGAAGTGACATTCAATGTGCCGAATGCACTGGAAACTGGACTGGATAAAATCGGACCAATTAAATACGACATTCCAGAGAAAGCGCTTAAATAAGCTATTTATTTCGAAGCAGTGTGCGAGCACTGCTTTATTTAATATGAGGTTTCAACATGCCTTCGTTATTACTACGCCTGAGTGATAACTTTCCCCAGGATGAAAACGAACATTATCAGAGTGAAGAAAAAAGCACCTGGCTCCTTAACGAGCTCAAGATGCTTTTTTCTTCACGTGCTCGTTTTGCATGGATTGAAAATTTACCGCTGGTAAATGCCTCGGTATTAAATTATGGGATCAATGAATCGGTTTCACAAATTCATGATACAGACCGACGGAAAACTGTAATTGAAGAACGGATAAAAAACACCTTGCTGCGTTTCGAACCGCGTTTAACCGACGTTGTAATTATCACTAAAATGAATGAATCTTCTAACATCATATTTGAAATAAATGCTTTGCATAAAACATTGCCCGTGAATTTTGCGCTGGTATGGGATGACTGCACGGGTAAGTTTTATTTCAATGAATAGGCTCCTGTCGTATTACCAGAAAGAACTGGCCTTTTTAAAGCAGCATGGCAAGGTATTTGCCAGCCGCTTCCCAAAGATTGCCCGCCGTTTGGGTATGATCGAGGGGGAGTCAGAAGACCCACATGTTGAAAGAATTATTGAGTCTTTTGCATTATTAACTTCGCGCATACATCAACGTTTAGACGACGATATGCCTGAGCTCACCGAAGCGTTGCTAACCACTATCGCCCCACAGTTTTTACGGGTGATGCCATCGACATGCATTGTGTCTATTGAGCCAAATCGCCAAACCAGTGGTATTACTGACAGGAATAGTATTGCTGCAGGCGCCTCGCTATTTTCACGGCATATAGATGAAGCAATCTGTCAGTTCCAGACTGTCTATCCTGTTGTCCTTTTACCCTTGTCGCTGGGCCAGGCTCGATTAAGTTTTGATGAACAGAGCTTTAATTGGCATCTGCATTTAAGTTTTCAGGTTTGGTCTGGTGCTGTGGTGGCTGGCGAAACTCTACGTCTGTTTTTGCATGGCCCCAGTAATGCGGTAAATATCCTTTACACACTGCTATGCTCTGAGATCAAGCAGCTAAGCGTTTATCAAGATCACGCTTTTTACCCATTAAACAGCACGGCAATAAGCCCGGCTGGGTTTAAACATGAAGAGGGGCTTATTGCACAGGATCCCCGCGTGGCCCCCATTCATGCACTGATACAGGATTATTTTTTCTTCCCTCAAAAGTTCTATTTTCTGGATATTCAGTTACCTGACAATTTCCATGCGAATGCAAGTTCTGAATTCAGTTTTGAAATCATATTTAACCGCACACATCTGAATCACCAGTTGGAGAAACTGGCAAAGGTTATTGATGCCTCTTTTTTCAGACTCAATTGTACCCCTGCTATCAACCTGTTTGCTCAGCGCGCCGAACCCATCGTCCTGACAGAGAACATCGCAGAGTACCCGGTAATCCCTGATATACGTCGGCAGAAGCAGATTGATGTCTGGGCCATCAACCATGTTTTTATTCAGGGGAAAGATGAAGTGGAACGGCCGATAATTCCCGTCCAGCCGCTATTTGGTATCGACCACTCACGCATTGATGGCGATACAGGTATCTACTGGCAGAGTTTTCTACGCGAAACAGTGACCGTTACAGGGGCTGAACGTAAAATGTTCATCGCCTTTGCCAACCTTAACAGCCAGCCCGTTTCACCGAAAACCGACATGGTTACCCTGAGCTTAACCTGCACGAATGGGGATATACCGAGTCAGATTAAGAATGGCCACCCTGATGGCGATTTTGATTCTGATCTACCGTTAGCCAACCTGAAGATCAGTGCGCTTAACCGCCCTACGCGTACGATATTACCGCCGGATAAAAGTGCCGTACGCTGGCGTCTTATCTCTCAGTTGTCCCTCAACCATATGCTGCTAAGCGGTAGCCAGGGTGTGCAGGTGCTGCGTGAAACGCTGATGCTATACAACTTCCATGATCGTCCGGCTATCACGCGTATCATTAATATGATCCTGCATCTTGAGGTAAAACCAATTACCGCACGGTTAGTAGCCAACGACCCACAGACGCTTGCGCGCGGTATGGCCCTGACGCTGACTTTTACTCACGACGCGCTGAACGAACCTGAATATTTTTTGCTGTGTTGTTTTCTTGATCATTTTCTCGGGTTGTATGCGCCGGTCAACAGCTTTACCCGCGTGACAACGCTGATTGAAAATGAAGAACATACCCGCCGTATCTGGCCTGTGCGGGCAGGAAAACTGTCATGGATTTAACCCGTATCACCAGCCGCTTTAATTTCTATCAACAGATTCGCACGTTAATGCACAAACTGCGTCGCGGCAAAACCGGCACGGCAGACTGGCTGGATAACCATTTTCAGCTTGTTTCCACCCTTTCCCTTGATACACCTGCAGGCCAGATCGCCAGTATCGATCAGGCTACTCCGGACGATCCATTGCGTATCACGTTATGGCAGAACGGGCTGACGGGTGCCCAAGGCGCACTTCCCACGGCTTATACCGAATGGATGATCGAACGCCAGTGTCGTTATGGTGACCACAGCGCGAAAGCCTTTCTGGATATGTTTGGTCACCGGCTTTACTGCCTGGATTACCTCGCATGGCAAAAAAACCATCTTTATGCTCTTGCCGAGTCTGAAACCCAACTGCCCTTGCAGCAGGCGACGATGGCGTTAACCGGTTTATTGGCATCTCCGTCGGTCTCTTGCGGGGAAAACTATGCCCATTTGTTTTCGTCACCGGTGCGGTCTTTGGTGAATCTGGAAGTGTGGTTCAGCCACTATTATGGCATTCCAGTGCATATCACCCCTTTCACCGGAGGTTGGGCAACGGTGGATGAAACTGAACATTCCCAACTGGGAAATTCCGCGCAGCGTCTGGAAACGGCCCCCATGCTAGGCCGTGTACGTTGGGATATTCAGTCGCATTTTGATGTCACTTTCGGGCCGATGGAGCAAGAACGGTCGCAGCATTTCACTCCCCAGGGCAAGTTTTATCAAGAGATCTGGACGCGCATTCGGGAATACGTTGGGCCGGGGCTAGGTTTCTCAATCCACATCACTATTAGCAGTGGCAATAGCTCGCCTGTTCCATTAGGGGTGGGTCGGTTGGGGCTGGATATTTGTATCGGTCACCCCGACCCTGCTGCATTGATTAATGTCTGTCTGCCGTTGCCCGTATAAATAAGTAGAGTGCTTGCTTTTGCAACAACGATGGAATTACTGATTGCCTCAAAAGGAAGATGAGAATGTTATTAACAGCACAGCTAAAAGAGACGCAGAAAAATCACTTTCTGCACTGGAACGGTCCAATCGCCTCCGACTTATTACTGCTTTCAGTAAAGGGCAATGAGGCGATTTCCTCCCCTTTTTGCTATGAATTACGTTCCCTGACTGCACTTAATGAAAAAGGAATTGCGGCTTTACATGGCCAGAGTGTTTCCTGTCAGATTGGTGACGGTTTACACAACCTGCCACAACGTTACCTTCATGGCACAGTGACCCACATTCAACGCGGGCGGGATGCTGATAACCAGACGATATGCCTTCTCAGACTGGAGCCCACTTTAGCGCTGCTCCGCATGGGACGCTCAATGCGTGTCTGGCAAAATATCACCGTCCCTGATGTGGTTGGCAAACTTCTCGGTGAACACCATATCAATCAGGTGGATTACCAGTTGCGTAATAGCTATCAGAAACGGGAATACTGCGTTCAGTACCGCGAGTCTGACTTCGATTTCATCAGCCGTCTGCTGGAAGAAGAAGGTATCTATTACTTCTTCAAGCATCAGGAAAACCAGCACACCCTGGTGCTAGCGGATCAGCCAACCGGGCACCCGATGGCGAAAGCTCCCTCTCTGCCCTGGCACCATCAGGGAAAAATCCTGACGCCCGGCAATATTGACAGTTGGTCCTCCAGCTCATTGCTGGTCCCTTCTAAAGTTGAATTTTCCGGCTACAACATGCAAAAAGCGGCTGCCGTGGAAGACCACATCACATCAACCGCTAATACGCAAAAAATCGACGCGTTGAAGTTTACGGATATTACCCCACTCAACGAACGCTCACAGCTCACCAGCAAAGCCCAAAATACAATGGAGGCTTTTGAAACCAACGCCACTATGTACGACGCAACCGTCAACGCACACTGGCTAAGCTGCGGCGAAGTTTTCAACCTGATAGATCACCCCACAGACAGTGGCAGCTACCGCATTCAGGCCCTCAACTTTGAGGCTACCAATAATTTCGAAAGCGGCGCGGGTGGCTATCACTGTGAAATTCAGTCGCTGCAAAACAATGTCAGGTGGCGTCCGATCTGCACCCGTACACCGCCAGAGATTGCCGGTGTGCTGATTGCCAAAGTCGTTGGCCCTTCTTCCGAAGAGATTCACACCGACGAATACGGGCGTATCAAAATCCAGTTTCCATGGGACATGGATGGCAAAAATGACGATACCAGTTCGTGCTGGGTGCGCATCTCACAACCCTGGACCGGCAGTAAATTCGGCTTTCAGTTTATTCCCCGCATCGGCAGCGAAGTATTAGTGAGTTTTGTTCAAGGCAACCCGGATTTTCCACTGGTAACAGGCTCTGTTTACAACGGCCAGAACAAACTGCCTTTCGCCTTACCGGATGAGAAAACCGAGTCAGGCTTCGTAACGCGCAGCTCCAGTAATGGAGGAATGGAAGACGGTCATCGCTTGAGTTTTAACGACAAGAAAGACGAAGAGAAGTTAACGATTATCGCGCAAAAAGATCTGTTACTGACGGTGAAGAACGATGTTACCAGCGATGTCACGCACGAAGTTAAAAGCAAAATTGGCGCAAATCGCGACACGGAAATAACCAAAGGTAACGACAAGCTAGTCCTGAAAAAAGGCTCGCTGCATATCACTCTCGAAAAAGGAGATATGGAGCAAAAAGTTACCGGCAATGTGACCACCAGCCTGCAGAACGGTAATTACTCCCTTGTCGCCACCGGTGGTAGCGGCAAGATCAAAACCGACAAAACCTGTGTGATCGAATCCACGCAGTCCATTGAGCTGAAAGTCGGCTCCAACAAAATCGCGATTTCGCCCAGCGGTATCACCATCAGCGGCACGATGATCAAAATCGAAGGCTCCGGTACTGCCGAGCTTAAAGGCGCGATGACCACGGTGCAAGGAAGCGGTATGACGCAGATTAAAGGCGGCATCATCAATATTGGTTAAGGAAACAGTATGTCTGATTACAGCTATCCCCAGCGCGACGCGGCGATAAACAGGCCAAATGATGAGCAGCGGCAAATTATCGAGGGTCAGTGGGAAGAGGTTATTACCTCATGGGTGCAACACGCTGACGCCCGTTCATTAAGCCTTTGGTTGCTCAGGAATCTACGTGCAATGGGGCAACACAACGACGTGCATCTGCTTGACGAAATGCAACGCTGGTATGAACAACCCGATGAAAAACTGCGCTGGCAGATCTTCCGCCGCGCTGAAACTCTGGGTTTTGATACTCCTGCGGGCGCGCTCGCCCTATCGCTTTTTTGGTCGCAGGGCAGCATGAGTCCGGAAGGGTTAGAACCTGTGTATCCCGAGCCACATCTGAGCACTGAGATGCGCCGGTGCGTCGTGCTGATGCTGGCAACGCGTAATGCTGACAACCCAGCAGAGGGTACCCAGCGCTTGCTCACACAATGGCTTAATCAGGAGAAAGCGTAATGGCGCAACCCGCAGCCCGAGTTTCAGATATGCACGTCTGTCCAATGGTCACACCCGGCTTACCGCCGATACCCCACGTAGGCGGCCCCATACTGCCGCCGGGTGTACCCACGGTCTTAATTGGCGGAATGCCTGCCGCCACTGTCGGCTCGATAGCCGTCTGCAATGGCCCACCGGACAGCATTGTCATGGGGAGTGTCAAGGTGTTAATCGGCAAAAAACCGGCCGCCCGTA
Source organism: Buttiauxella gaviniae (assembly GCF_040786275.1). NCBI lineage: Bacteria > Pseudomonadati > Pseudomonadota > Gammaproteobacteria > Enterobacterales > Enterobacteriaceae > Buttiauxella > Buttiauxella gaviniae. The sequence goes on along the minus strand of NZ_JBFMVT010000002.1, from coordinate 3,720,545 downwards.
TGGGTGATAGCTGCGCCCACGGCGGCACTATCGTCATGGGCTGCCCTAAAGTTCTCATTGGATAAAATACATGTCATCGATGCAACCAGAAATAGCCGCTCTGTTGATGCCTGTTAGCCCGGAAAATCCGGCCGGTATCAATCTTGAATATGAGCAAATTTATGATGATATTCGTAAAGCGCGCGAGAGCGATCCGGACTATCTCCCACAGGATGAATGGACGATTGCTGAACCACGCCGCGCCGACTGGCATAAAGTGCGATCGCTGAGCGTTACCGCACTCTCTCAGAAAAGCAAAGATCTACAGATCGGCTGTTGGTTTGTAGAAGCACTGACCCATTTGCATGGTATTGAAGGCACGGAAACAGGGTTCCATTTCCTGAGTGAATTTATTACCCATTTCTGGTTTCAGTGCTGGCCCAAACTTGATGGTGACGATGCCACATTTCGCTACAGTAAGCTCAGCCGTCTCGATCGCGATATTAGCCAGGCGCTTTATACCCGCCCACTGCTTCGACAATCAGAGTCTACATTGGCTCACTGGCACAAGGTCTTAGCCTTTGAGCACAAAATTTGCACATGGCCTGACTCCCGTGACGAACTGATTGCTAAAGAGGGCGATCTGACCATGGAGGCTTTCGATGCGTGTGCCGCTGCATTCTCCTCCATCGAAATCAGTCAGATAGCGGACAACCTTGAGCGCTTGCAAAAACAGCTCGATAGACTCGAGGCCTGCTATTTTTCGTTAAGCCAGGAAGAGCCACATGCCCTGTTTGCCCAAAGCCGCCAGACTCTAACCGATATTGCTGATTTTCTGCAGCGTCTGGCCCAGCGTGCAATCCCATGTGGGGCTGAAACGATGAACCTGAATTTAACTGATGTAATGGGAGAGCCCACCGGGTTTAGTACGGCAGCCCCGTATCACGTGCCGATCCGAAACCAGCCTCTTTCACGTGATCTGGCCATCAGCCAGATGTTATCGATCGCCCACTTTTTCCGGCAGACCGAGCCATCAAGCCCGGTACCCTTTTTGATGGAACGGGCCGCACGTTGGGCAAATATGTCTCTCACCGAATGGCTGGAAGAGATGCTGACCGACAGCGGAAGCCTTCGTGAAATCAATAACGTGCTAAAAGGGCAACCAGAGTGAAATCCCACCGTATCGCGCTATTACTTTTAGCCACCAGCGCACTATTAACGGGGTGTTCGAGCGAACAAACCACGACGGCGGAAACGGAACAACAGGCGATAGATCGGGTGATTGCGCCGTTTGCTCAAGGGGCGATTACCGCCAGTATCACAGCCGAACCCGACATGAACGCATGGAATGAGATAGCCAATAGCTGCGTTGTGCTTCTGATTCAGGCACAAAAATCCAGCGTGCTAAATAAGATCCTCTCCAGCCCGGCGCAGTTGAAAGTGTTGTTTAGCGGAGCCGGCACCGAAGACGACATTCTAAAGGTCGACCGCTACGCCGCAATGCCCGGTCAGCAAACGACCCTGCATATCGATCGCAGTGAAAATACCCGGGTCGTCGCCATCGTCGCGGGCTATTACCCGTTTCCGAAAAAACAGCATATGGCGATAGTAAGCATCCCCGTTACCGTAACCAGTAGCGGTTGGTGGACAAAAAAATGGTCTGCGGAACTCGCCCCGCTAAACATCGCGATTACGCTCGGTAGCCAGAGTATTACGCAGTTGAAAAAGAATTCATTTTCACCAGATGTTCAGACACCAACGGAACCTCGGGCAGTTCAACACTCGCCTGATGACGCATTCGCGCAGGGAGAAAAATAGTATGTATCCTGAACAGCAGCAGATTTACTGGTATTCCGGTTTATATCTGCAACCTCAACATTTTCAGTCGGTGGATCTCCACCACAGCTACATGCTGGCACAACAGCGTCAGCTTGCGCAGCCCTGGAACGTCGGTATTATTCAGTGCGAGATCAACCATGAAACACTGGTGGATTTTTCTTTAAAAATCGACCACCTGCGTCTGATACTTCCTTCTGGCTATTATCTGGAATATCCGGGCAACTGCCTGATAGAAACGCGCCAGTTTCGCGATGCCTGGAAGCAACGCGAAAAGCCTTTCACATTGTGGCTCGCACTGCGCCGCTTCGACCCCAGCCACCCAAACGTCAGCACAAATGCAAGTACCAGCAGCCGCTGGGTCAACCATGCAGATGACGGGGTAATGAAGGACGTTTATCACAATGGTCCCGAAAGTGCCGTGCCGCGCATCGCCTACAACGTGCGTATCCTGAGCGAAGAAGAAAAAGACACCGCTATCGATTGTGAATGCCTGCCGTTGCTTCAACTGCGCTATGACAACGATCGCGTGATTTTCGATCCGCGATTTAGCCCACCCGCCGTGACGCTGGCAGGATCGCCTGCACTCAAAAATTTGTTGGAAGGCCTGCTCGCCGAACTCAGCAGCCGAGCACACAAACTTGAAGAATATAAGCGACCGGATCAGCTTAACAATAGCGCTAAAAGCGCAGGGGATATCACGCAACTGCTGGCAATGCGTTCACTCAACCGCACACTACCGCTACTTGAACATTACTGCCGAGCCCCAACGATTCACCCGTGGCAGGTTTATGGCCTGCTGGTGCAACTGGTGGGTGAAATATCATCCTTCAACGACATGTGTTCTTTTACCGGTGAATGGCTTGATGGTAACGCGCCGCTGTTACCTTACGATCACTATCAGTTGATCGGCTGTTTTAATAGTGTGAGAAAAACGCTGCTCGCCCTGCTCAATGGGCTGGCGCTGGAAGACAATACCTATATCACGCTGAAATCTGACGGTCAGAAAATTTACCGCGGCGAGCTATTACCCGGAAACCAACCCTCTGCAAACCAGGTACTGCTGTTACTGCGCTCAGAAAAAATGACGTCATGGCTTGCCAGCTCTGTGGTGGCTGGCGAGTTTAAAATTGCGCCGCAGGATGCTATCAACGCCCTGATCCAACATGCATTGCCAGGCATCACCGCAACCTGGGCCAATCCCTCCCCGCGCGGCGTTCCTGCCCGCAAAGACGCCTGGTATTTTGTGCTTGATCGGCATGACGATGCCTGGAAGCGCATCGAACAGCAGAAAAACGTCGCGTTCTACTGGGCCGATGCACCTGATGATTTGCAGGTGCAACTGGTGTTCATGGTGCCATCGCAATGAAACTACTCGATTGCTATCTCCCCGTTTTCACGTTGGCTGCACAATTCACGCAACAACCTGAACGTTATGCGGACTACACCGCTTTTCGCGCACTTTGTATCACCCAACTCGAACAGGCGGTACAGGTTGCGGAGCATCATGAAATTTCCGATTTTGAACGGGATCAGGCGTTCTTCGCCGTGGTCGTCTGGCTTGATGAAACCGTGCTTTGCTCAGCGCAAAGCTTTGCACAAAGCTGGCGCACAGATTTACTTCAACGCAAATATTTCCAGACATCCATCGGCGGAGAGATGTTCTTCGTAAAGTTAAGCCGTCTAAGAGAAGAACATCAGCAGGCGCGGCGTGTGTTTCTATTTTGTTTGCAAAGCGGATTTAACGGGAAATACAGCGCGGAGGAAGATCGTTCTTCACTCGCTTCGCTCATCGAACAGCAGCGCCAGCTATGCCTGTCACCAGAGTGGCAATCATGGCCCAACGATGCGGAGATCACGCCTGTCAACAACAGAAAGCGTTCGCTCTCGTCATCAAAATTCACCTTTGCATTTTCGGTACTGGGGCTGGGGTTGATTTACGCCAGTTTGGTACTTCTTCAGACTCTCTATTTTTCATAAGAACGTATGCTGAAAAAATTATTCGTTTTTACTGGATGGCTGCTTTTGTTATGCCTGGTATTTCTTTTCTGCTGCACCATCGGCTTTTGGCGTGAATGGAGCACTGTGACCATTTTACTGGTCTGGCTGAGCGTTCTGATTACGGGCGTGGTGTCGTGGAGTGCACTGCTCTGGCTGACGCAGTCTCTTAAACAGAAAAAAACTCACCGTTTTCTTCAAAAATTCCGCTTATCACGTCGGGAATACGTGCTGTTTGAGCACTGGAAAACCGGTGCTGCGGTGATCAAGCGCATTCAACGCAAACGACCGCCTATCCCGTGGTATCTGCTGCTCGGAGACCGATGCGGAAAAACATCGTTACTGGCTGGATCAAACCTGCCGATGTTCTCTAACGATGTTCAGGACAATGCCGTGGCGCCAACCCATACGCTGCGCTGGTGGTTTTTCCGCAACGTCTGTGTGCTCGATCTTTCGGCGAATTTCCTCAACGGTACCCCCACTTTCCAGCGGGCATGGGGAAAACTGGTCAACTGGATAGCCCGTGAACCTGCGCCTGCAGGCATAATGATCGGCTTGTCGGTGACCGACTTAATGAACGACGATATTAGCGTGCTGCATGATAAAGCGCGCAAAATACGTGCTCAAATCGAACCCCTGGGGCGCAAGCTTCAGCGCCAGTTGCCGCTGTACATTACTATCACTCAGTGTGACAAGTTCCCGGCCTTCAGCCTCTGGACTAAACAACTCTCCCCCGCTCAGCAACAGCAGGCTTTAGGATATTACTGGCAGACGCCACCGGACATCGATGGCAAAGACCCTTCGACACTGCTCCCGCTTTTTTCGACGCTGAAAAATGGGTTTGATCTCACCCGAATCAGTATGGGGGGCGAATCCCTTTCGCCAGAGGTTCGTACCGAGCTGCTCTCATTTCCGGAGTCTTTCGCGCAACTGGAGAGGCCGCTGTTGGTTTTCCTGGCATCGCTTTGCGAACCTAATGCCTATTTCACTCGCACCGCATTAGGGGGGGTGTGGTTTACAGCCAGCGAGCTGCAGGATAAAAACAAAAGCCGCCGCGCAACCTATTTTGTCCACGATTTACTGGGGCACCACCTTCAGGAATTCAGCCGTACCCGTGACATTCTCTGGCTGCACAATAAAAGATTCCGTGCCGTGGCAAGCCGCGTGCTGCTGCTGAGTTGTGTCTGTGCCCTGGGATATAGCGCTCTGAGAAGTGCTGATTTGATGGAACATAATACGGCCAGAATGTCATCAACAGAGCTGGCAGATTTACTGATGAAAAACGAAACTCATCGTAATTCGCCGTTACTGTACCTGCCATTTTCGCTGGTTCTGAACCATCAACATCAGTTGATTGAACAACGTCTCCAGGCGAAGCTGCCCACGCAGTCTCACAATTTCGAGCTGATGTTGGCAACCTACCAGCAACAATTTATGCTCGCCCCTGCCCAGACTCAGCGTCAGATGGTGCTCAGTCTCGCCCAAACGATTATTACCCGGCAAAGCATGCGCGAGGGGGCCACCCTGCAAGCGCTCAGCCTGCGACCGGTCATCCCGGTTGAACTACACCTCAACACCATCGATCCCTCAGCATCCCCGGTTGCACGGCTGGCGCTGGAACGCCAGGCAATGCAGCAACCCGCCGGTGCCAGCCAACTGCAGGCATCTCGTCAGCTATTATCCAGATTGATCAACGCTGATCGGACGCTAGCGTGGCTCATCGCGCCGGATGACACCTTGCCTGCGGTTCAGGCCAGCGATTTCTGGCCACAATTCCCGGCCTCAGCCACGTTGTCAGGTATCTGGACACAGCAAGGCCAGGCGAAGCTCACTGAATGGGTCGATCTGATTGCTCAGGCAGGAAACAAAACTGAACTGCAGCCGTTTGTGCAGACTCTACCGGTCCTGCGACAAAATGCATGGCGTGAGTTTCTGCTCACCGTCATCCCGTGGCTGCAAAATCCGCAGCCTCGCTCCCTGTCGCCAAACCAGCTTATCGCACTTAGCCAGGGCCAGAGCCCAGGGATGAAACTCGCTCAGCGTATCGCTTTCGAACTTGACGGTATTCCCACACAAAGTGCCCAGCCATGGCTGCTCGAGCTGAAAAAGTTACAGAAGCTTTCGATGCAGGCTGGAGAAAATCCAACCTTCCAAAAAGTAAAACATGTTGACGCAACACTGCGAGGCGGGATGAACAAATGGTTGCAGGGTGGGACATTCTCAGCAACGGCTCCTGACAGCATTGCGCAGACCACGGCATGGCAGCAATGGCAAAAGGCGCTAAACGCGGCCGCCGCTCTGGCTCTGAATCAGGCAGCATTAAGCCCGGATCTCACCGATGGGCTTTTCGCGCCGCAAGCACAGGGCAAAAACATCAACCCATTGGTCACGCTCTTCGCCAGTACCGATCACCTACGAAAAACGTTGGAACCGCACAGTCAGGAACCCGGTGTGGAGGCGGTCTGGGCACTCTATCAAAGCGATGTCAGCATGCTGCTTTCACATGCGCTGGCTCGTTCCGGCTGCTGGATCAATGAACAGTGGCAAAGCAAAGTACTATGGCCAATGCGCAAAAATGCCAATGGACAGGATTACGAGGCTTTACAGGCGTTAACCTGGCAATATCTCGCTGATTTTGTCCGTGGACCTGCCAGGGGATTGTTAGTGGTTAATGACCAGGGGCCGCAGCCTGGCAAATTCCGCGGTCAGTCGTTACCTCTCACAGACGAGTTTGTGAGCCTCACCCGTCATCTGCTTAATCCTGAAGACGTACTTGACGTGCCACTGCGCCAAAATACTCAAAACGCAGACCAACTGGCGATACTAAACGATCGCATCACACAACTGACCCAACAGCAAAAAGCGCTGGAGACGAAACCTTACCGCGTCACTATCGTCAGCCGTCCGGCTACGGTGCCGGAAGGTGCCCGTCTGATCCCCACGGGCTCCCGCCTGACGCTGGAATGCCAGAATGGAGTCAACGTGCTCGACAGCATGAACTTTGCCGAACAGGCACAGTTTAACTGGAGCCCGGGGCAGTGCCAGAGCGTGAAGGTGGAGGTGAAATTTCCTGACTTCACAGCCACCTACAGCTATACAGGCGACAGTGCGTGGCCTGATTTCCTCCAGCAGTTTATTCGTGGTGAAGCCCTGCTTAACGCACGGGATTTCGAGGACAACACCGAGATGTTGACGGCGTTAAACATTAAACATGTGCTGTTGCGCTTTAAGATTTCCGACCAAACGGTACTGCAAAATGCATGGATGAGCTGGTTAACGCTTAATGAACAACTCACCACTCTTAAAGAACAGAAGCAGGCGCTGGAAGGGAAATTGTCCGAGATGGAACCCTCAACCGCCCTGCGCGGACGGCTCTCTGGGCTTCCGGAAAATGCGGCTGACTGCCGGTAATTTACTTAAAGGGATATTTATGAGCAGCTACTTGAAACGCATCGTTGAAAAATTAACCCCTGAAAGCCGGGGTTGTCTCGACGCGGCTGTCAGTCAGGCGATTTCACGCACTCACCATGAAGTTGAAGTTGAGCATCTTTTGCTGACCGTTATTATTCGCCACAGCTCGCTAATGGAAAAGCTTACACTCAAAGCAGGGCTGCCTTCTGATACTCTACTCAGCGTCACGCAACAAATGCTCAGCACATTGCGTACGGGTAACAGCCGCCCTCCAGTGTTTTCACCCGGACTTATCTTGTGGCTGGAAAAAGCCTGGCTGCACGCCAGCGCCAGTTGGGAGCAGACACAGCTTACCCCTGCGGCACTACTGGCATGTTTGCTTGATGAAAATGCCACGCCGCAGTTGTCGAATAGTGTGCGTAACGCCTTGAGCTGTAAGCAAGATATCGCTGAGGAAATTCTCTGTACCGCCTTTCAGAGCAGTAAAAATGCAACCGTCTCCTCGGTAGATCTCAACCAAACCGCACTGGGTAAATATACCCGTAACCTGAGTTCGCAAGCCCGTAATGGCGAGTTGGATCCGGTGCTGGGACGCGAACCAGAAATTCGTCAGATGATCGACATCCTGCTACGTCGCCGTCAGAACAACCCCATTCTTACCGGAGAACCGGGTGTGGGAAAAACTGCGCTGGTAGAAGGGCTGGCTCTGCGTATTACCGCCGGGAACGTTCCGGACGTTTTGAAAACAATGGAAGTATTAACGCTGGATCTTGGGCTCCTTCAGGCGGGGGCAAGTGTAAAAGGTGAATTTGAGAACCGTCTTCAGGCGCTGCTCAAAGAGATCGCCTGTGCTCCACAACCTATTATCTTGTTTATCGACGAAGCACACACGCTGATTGGTGCGGGCGGCCAAGCCGGGCAAAACGACGCGGCAAACCTGCTGAAACCCGCTCTCGCACGGGGAGAGATACGTATCGTTGCGGCAACGACGTGGGCAGAATATAAAAAGTACTTCGAAAAAGATGCCGCACTCACCCGTCGCTTCCAGTTAGTACAGGTCGCCGAACCCAGTATAGAAAGCGCTACCGCCATGCTGCGCGCCATCGCCCCTGCCATGTCACGCCACCATGGGGTGCAGATCCTCGAAAACGCGATTCATGCCGCTGTAACGCTTTCGAGTCGCTACATCGCCGGAAGACAATTACCCGACAAATCAGTCAGTTTGCTTGATACAGCCTGCGCCCGCGTAG